>WGNT01000182.1 GCA_016124425.1 Cytophagales bacterium | reverse complement strand
GACCAATGCGCCGGTGGATATTCCCCACTCTTCTGCCCCCAATAACGTGGCAATAGCCAAATCTCTCCCTGTTCGCAATTGCCCGTCTGTTTGTAAGGTAACGCGGCTACGTAAATTATTTTTAACGAGTGTCTGATGGGCTTCTGATAGGCCAAGCTCCCATGGCAGCCCGGCATGGCGAATAGAACTGAGCGGTGACGCTCCTGTCCCGCCGTCTGCTCCTGATATTAGGATTACATCGGACTGCGCCTTAGCTACACCAGCCGCCACGGTACCTACACCGGCCTGGGACACCAACTTCACATTTATCCTAGCCTTTCTGTTTGCGTTTTTAAGATCGTAGATCAACTGGGCCAGGTCCTCAATGGAATAGATATCATGGTGGGGTGGCGGAGATATTAAGCCTACACCCGGTGTAGAGTGTCGTACCCTGCCGATCCAATCGTCTACTTTATGTCCTGGAAGCTGTCCACCTTCTCCAGGTTTTGCGCCCTGGGCCATCTTTATTTGTAGCTCTTCCGCGTTTGTCAGGTAGTTACTTGTAACGCCAAACCTGCCAGAAGCAACCTGCTTGATCGCAGACCGTTCCCAGTCACCGTTTTCTTTACGTTCAAACCGGATTTCGTCTTCACCCCCTTCACCGCTATTACTCTTAGCGCCAATGCTGTTCATCGCTATGGCCAACGTGGAATGGGCTTCATGGGAAATCGAACCGAAAGACATGGCGCCCGTAGCGAACCGCTTCATGATTTTCTCCGCAGGCTCTACCTCATCCAAGGGTACTGAAATCCGCTTCTTGAACTCAAATAAGCCGCGAAGTGTCAGTGCATCACGGGTTTGGTTGTTGATTTTCTCCGCGAATTTCTTGTAGAGCCGATAGTCGTTGTTTTGCGTGGACTTTTGAAGTAAGTGGATGGTCTCTGGATTAAACAGGTGTTTTTCACCTCGTCTCTTCCATTGGTATACACCCCCGGCTTCCAAGATGGGGCTTTCAGTATGGTAGGCCGCATGGTGTCTTAACAAAACCTCCTCGGCAAGCTCGTCGAAGGAAATTCCGCTAATGCGGCTGATTGTCCCTTTGAAGCAGCGTTGGATGACTTCAGGACCGAGACCAATCGCCTCAAATATCTGAGCGCCCTGATAGGATTGTAAGGTACTGATCCCCATTTTAGAGAGTACCTTAAGCAGACCTTTTCCGATGGCGGCTTTGTAATTTTCAAACAACTTTTTCTGAGGAATAATTTTGGTTAACATTTCTTCCTCATTCAAATGAAGCAAGGTTTCCAATGCGAGGTAAGGATTAATCGCACTTGCACCATAGCCGATTACGGTGGCAAAATGATGCGTTTCCCTTATATCTCCTGCCTCAACCACAATCCCGGCTTTCGTTCGGATTTTTTGGTTCACCAAGTGATGGTGTACTGCCCCTACTGCAAGTAAAGACGGAATGGGGGCCGTGCCGGAATGGCAGCTTCTGTCCGAGATGATCAATATGTTTTTTCCCTGACCGATTGCCTCCTCAGCTTCTTGGCAGATCTTGTCCAACGCCTCAAGCATTCTACCTGGTTGGTGGTCTGCGATGAAGTGCGCATGAAGCGTCTGCGAATAATAGCCCTTGTGTTCCAGATTCCGGAGTTTTTCCAAGTCCTCATTTAAAAGAACCGGTTGGGATATGTGAATCTGCTTGGTATGTCTAGGGCTTTCTTCGAGGATGTTGTGGCTTTCACCTATCCGCGTGAACAGGGACATTACCAAGCGCTCACGTATTGGATCGATAGGGGGATTTGATACCTGTGCAAATAGTTGCTTGAAGTAGTTTGATATATGCTGGCTTTGTTTCGAAAGTACGGCCAAAGGAGTATCTGCACCCATGGAGCCTACAGCTTCGTAGCCCGTGTCAGCCATAGGCGACAAGATGACCTTCAGATCCTCTTGGGTATAGCCAAATATTGTCTGTCGTTTCTTTATTTCTTCCGTGGTGTACGGATTTGTTAGTGATTTCGGTGCAGGAATTAACCGCAATTTAAGCCGCTGTTTTCTGATCCAACCTTCATAAGGCTTATTGTCGCATACTTCGCGTTTAACCTCTTCGTCAAAGGACACTTTTCCTTTTTCAAGGTCAGCAAGGATCATTCTACCCGGGCTTACGCGGCCCTTTTCGATGATGGTTGCCTCGCGGATAGGCAACGCTCCGGCCTCTGAAGAAAGGATAAGCCGATCGTCAGAAGTGATAAAATAACGCAAAGGACGCAAACCGTTTCTGTCCAATGTGGCACCGAGTGACTTTCCGTCCGTAAATAGGAGTGCAGCAGGGCCGTCCCAAGGTTCTACCAAGGCAGCGTGGAACTTGTAGAAAGCCTTTCTTTCCCTGTCCATGGTCTTATTGTCCTGCCAAGCCTCGGGCACCAGCATCATCATCACATGGGGGAGACTTCTTCCGCTTAGCGCAAGTAGTTCAACCATTGCATCCAAATTGGCTGAATCAGAATGCTTCGCATTGGTGATGGGCATGAGCATTTGCAACTCTTCGTCTGTGAAGAGGGTACTCTTCATCAGGGTCTCCTTAGACCTCATCTTATTGAGATTTCCCCGTATGGTGTTTATTTCACCATTATGGGAGAGGTACCTGAACGGCTGCGCCAGTCTCCAGTTGGGAAACGTGTTGGTCGAGAACCGGGAATGTACAACAGCTATCGCTGACGTTAGTTTGTTGTTTTGAAGGTCTTTATAGAATGGAAGTACCTGATCCGTACGGAGCTGCCCTTTGTAAATAAGCGTCTTGCTGCTGAAGCTAGCAAAATAGAAAGCATCATTTACGCCCGGTATTGTGGAGTTGATTTTTCTGGTTGCGAAGTTTCTAAGGACATAAAGCTTCCTTTCCAACTCCAAACCCACTAAGCCATCATGGTGCCTTACAAATACCTGTTCGATATTCGGCATTACTTCCAGTGCTCCCGATCCGGGTACCGTTTCGTCTGTAGGTACTTCTCTATAACCGATTACTTCGAAGCGAAGGTCGGAGATAATTTTATTAAGTTGCTCTTTCGTTTTTTTGTACAATTGTTTATTGCGGGGAAAGAAAACCATGCCTACCCCGTAACTTCCTTCTTCGGGCAAGGTGAACCCAAGTCGGTTGGTTACTTCCCTAAGAAACGGATGCGGCATTTGTATTAAAATACCAGCACCGTCACCGGTTTTCGGATCACTACCCCTTCCTCCCCTATGCTCCATATTGCTAAGCATAAGCAATGCATCGCTTATCGTTTCATGGCTTTTTATGCCCTTCACGTTAACAACGCCACCTATACCACAGGAGTCGTGCTCGAATTGCGAACGATATAATCCTTGAATCATTATGTATTAATTTAATAACTGAGTGTTCAACCAGGTTGAATAATTTACAATAAATTTTTCTTTTTTTAAAATCTAGGCATTAAAGGTAACATTAAAATGAAATAATAACCGAGAAATACGGAAAAAGTTATCATTACTGGAATTGGTTCCATGAGGATATCCAAAACCTATTTCATAAAAAAAAGCAGGAGTTTGGTAATTTTCGGTTTAATTTATTACCAATAATGCGTAGATTTCATTGATTTACAGCGAAAGATGCTGCTGTAAATCGAGTCTTAAATATAATTAAAAAAATCAACTTTTTTACTTTTTATTTTTCAAACCTGCTTTCCTTCAGAAGTGGACAAAGGCGATCCGTCCTAACTGGGTCCTATGCCATTAATTTTCGAGATCCGCCGGTTGGACAAGCGTAATCTTAACTTTTTTGATCCTTCGCGTATCTACTGCCATAATCAAAAAATTGAAATTTTTGTACCTTATCCTTGCTCCGTTTTTTGGTAGATTTGAGTTGATTTCCAACAGAAGCCCACCCAAGGATTCACTGTCTCCTTTTACTTCATCGAATACCTGTATGTCCAAGTCTAGTTTTTTACAGAAGTCATTAAGCGACACTTTTCCCTCAAAAATATAGGTATTCTCGTCAATCTTTTGATAAATGATTTCATCGTCATCGTCAAATTCATCATTGATCTCTCCAATAATTTCCTCTATCAAATCTTCCAGCGTAATCAATCCTGAGGTTCCGCCATATTCGTCCACGACGATAGCCATGTGTACGCGCTTTTTTTTGAAGTCCTTTAGTAGAGAGTCGATTTTTTTGTTTTCCGGCACGAAAAACCCTTTTCGGATAAGGGTCTGCCACTTGAAATTCTCGTCGTTCTCAATATAATTGAGCAGGTCTTTGATGTAAAGAATTCCTTGGATATTGTCTATGGTTTCGGCATAGACCGGGATTCGCGAGTACCCGCTCTTGTTGATTTTATCCATTAGCTCATGAAAGTCCATGTCAGCATCCACAGCATTGATATCCATCCTCGACCGCATTACCTGTTTTACAGTAAGGGTTCCGAAATTAAAGATGCCTTTAAGGATATCCTTTTCGCCCACGCTGGTTTCGTCCGCGGTGATCTCTAAGGCCTGATGGAGTTCATTGACTGAGAGGGAATACCCTTTTCGTTCAATTCGCTTTTCAATTACGTTACTCATGGACATTAAAAACGCTGAAACCGGACTAAGCAGTGCAGAGAAAAAGCTCAACGGTTTTGCCATAAGCTTTGAAAACGATAGTCTCGCGGTGTTAGCGTACACTTTGGGAACGACTTCTCCAATGAACACGATGGCAAACGTGACACCAACCGTCTGAAGGGCCAATACGATAAAGCCTGAAGCATCCGTACCGAAAAGTGCCCAGGTGAAGAAGGTCGATAAGGTTACAATACTGATATTAATCAGGTTATTCAATATCAGGATGGTGCTTAATAGCTTTTGAGGGCTTTCTACCAATGCAATGACTAATTTAGAAACAGCACTTTCCTCATTTTCCAATTCGTTGAGGTCATTATGGTCCAACGAAAAAAAGGCGACTTCAGAGCCGGATACTAAGGCTGAAAAAATCAAGAGCAAAACAAAGGCTAATCCATTAACAAGGATGTAGCTGGTTGAAACTGCTTGTAGCTCAATGATAGCCAACAAACTCGGGTAGGGGTCGTCCATTAATTAACGCGAATGATTTTTGCAAAATTAATAATTTCTATTGGAATTGGAACAAAAGTATTTATTTCCTATTTCCTCGATATCAAATACTTCTGTTCCAATTCTGCCAGTAGAAGTCATCTCTTCATCTAGAAGGGAAGATCGTCCATGTCGTCGTCCATACTTGGTGAAGAGGAACCTGCCATGGATGCTTTTGGCTCTGACTGTCTATAATTTCCTCCCGACTCGTTGATTCCGCCACCTTCACCGGCCGTACGGCTTCCAAGCATGGTAAAGCTAAGTACGCGAATCCGGACTTTCTTTCGGTTATTTCCCTGCTCGTCTTGCCAGGTATCGGATTTGATTTTTCCTTCCACATAAATCTGGCTTCCCTTCTTCAGATACTGTTCAGCAACCTTGGCCTGACCATCCCAAAGTTCAAGATCGTGCCATTCTGTGTTTTCCACTCGCTGCCCGTTTTTATCTTTGTACGCTTCCGTAGTCGCAAGGGTTAAGTTGGCGACGACACTTCCGCTCTCCAAATGTTTTACCTCGGGATCTTTCCCCAAGTTACCGACTAAAATTACTTTATTTACTCCGGCCATTTTGTTAAATAGGTTTAAAGGGTTAACGAAAAATTTACGTTTAAATATAGGAAATTATTTTTGATCAATCAAATACTTTACGATGAGAATTGGTTTTCCCAAAGATTCCAGCTCCCCGCCATCAACTAACAGATATCCCCACGCTTCGGCCCACGTTTTCAGCCTGTTACGTAGGGAAGTGGAAATATCAATCTTCACAAAACTAGCCATCAGTACCTGATGGGATAGGATGTGTTTGTAAGGCTTTGCTTCCGGAAAGGTCACTACAGGAGTGAAGGCCTGAAGCTCCCTAAGCAGGCTACTTTCCTCTTGCTGTCCCACCGGATCCTGATTATACTCTTCCAACGGGAAATCAACCAATCCCTTCCATATATCGTTCCCCTGTCGATGGTTTACGACCACGTCTGTTCCGCACCGGATATAGTAATATCGAAAATAGCGCTTCCTCGTTTTTGTTTTCCCGGCCTTTACCGGAAGTCCTCCGACCAGACCCTTTGCCGACGCAAAGCAGCCGGATTGAAGTGGGCAGATGCCACAGTCAGGATGCTTTGGTACGCACTGTAGCGCTCCAAACTCCATGATTGCCTGATTGTAGGTGTCAGGGCTTGAAGCCGGGATGAGTTGGTTGGCAAGTTTATCGAACACTTTTTTCCCAGTGCTGCTACCGATGTCGTCCTCAATGCCGAAAAACCTACTTAGGACACGGAAGACATTCCCGTCAACTACGGCAACCTGCTCTTTGAAAGCAAAGGAGGCAATAGCTGCCGCGGTATAGGGTCCTACGCCCTTTAAGCTAAGTAAACCCTTGTAGGTAGTTGGAAAGCGTCCATCATAGTGTGCCACGATGAATTTGGCGCACGCGTGAAGGTTGCGGGCTCTGCTATAGTAACCTAAGCCCTGCCAGCACCGAAGTACATCCTGTTCTGGAGCTTCTGCCAGCGCATGTACCGTGGGAAACTTTTCGAGAAAATTCCGGAAATAGGGAAGGCCCTGTGCTACACGAGTCTGTTGTAGGATGATTTCTGACAACCAAATGATATATGGATCTTCGGTGTTTCTCCAAGGCAATTCGCGTCGGTTGGACGGGTACCAGCGGAGTAGTTGGTTTGTAAAGAAGTTGATATTCAAAACTTTTGCATTGGCGTAAAACTCCGTTCAAGTAACAAAACAAACTAATTTTATTCAATATATTTTTTAATTGAAATGGAAGTCGTAAATTTGCACTCCCAAAATTAGTTGGTTAATAGGCGATTAAGCCTAAATTAAAGCACACATAAATTTTAAACACAGTGACTAAAGCAGAGGTAATCACAAAGATTTCGGAGAAGACCGGTATCCAGAAGGACGACGTTACTCAAACCGTTGAGGCATTCTTCAAGGTAGTAAAGGACTCCATGGCAGAAGGAGAAAATATCTATGTAAGAGGATTTGGCAGTTTTATTAATAAGAAGAGGGCCAAAAAAATCGCACGGAACATTTCCAAAAACACCGCTATTGTTATTGATGAGCATTATGTCCCAGCTTTTAAGCCATCAAAATCTTTTATCGACAAAATTAAAAACAGTAAGAAAGTAAAAGAGTTGGCGCCTCAGGAGTAGTGGGGCAATTAAGTTAAACCATGAAGAAAACCCAGATCATTTTCCTTTCCATTGGCGTAGCGCTTATCGCGGTGTTGTATTCATTACCTACTGATGTGGTGGATAACGACAATGATGAAGTGGTCATTGATGAAAATGATCTGGGTAATTCACCTGGGATGATCAGTCAACATTCGCCTTCTCTTAGTCCCGAGGCCCAATCTATGATCGATCGGCTCAAGGGTGAAATGGAATCAGAGGAAAATAAAGAAAAATTTGCTATATTTGCCGATTCTACTGCGTTAATATTTGAGGATAAAGGTAAATTTGACAGTGCTGCCTATTTCTATGGGCTTGCGGCCGATAATCTACCAAGCGCGCAGCGGTGGGAAACTGCCGGAAATGCCTTTTATGAGGCGTTTGGATTTTCAATGGATGAGACTAAAACGCAAGATTTGGCAACAAAAACCCGGTTTTATCTAAACAAGGTGATTGATGCGAATCCGAATCGACTCGATCTGAAAACGAAGGTAGCGATGACCTACATCTCTTCTGCTAATCCCATGCAGGGCATCACAATGCTCCGTGAGATTCTTGAAGAGGACCCAAAAAATGAATCGGCTCTGTTTAACATGGGCGTCTTGTCCATGCAGTCCGGTCAGTACCTGAGGGCGGTAGAGCGTTTTGAAGAATTGGTAACTAACTATCCGGGTAACATAGAAGGGCAGTTCTACCTTGGGGTAAGTTATTTCGAGTCCAACCAAAAGACGAAAGCAAAAAAGCAGTTTGAAAGCCTGAAACCATTGACAGATGATCCTCAGATTCAGACTGGTATTGAAAATTATCTGGAAAGATTGTAAACTAACATATTGTTAAACCTTAAAATAATATAAACTATGCCTTGTGGTAAAAAAAGGAAACGACATAAGATCGCTACGCATAAGCGTAAAAAGAGATTGAGAAAAAACCGTCACAAGAAGAAGTAATGACTTCTTCTTTTTTAAATTTTACAGTAATTAGTTCTTTAACATTTTAAACAAAGGAGACACGATTTGAGCACGGAATTAGTAATAGATTCTTCTCAAAACGGTAGTCGTATAGCCCTTTTAAGAAACAAAAACCTTGTAGAGCTTCACGTTGAAGAAGAAGACAACAAATTCAAGGTTGGCGATATTTATTTGGGATCGGTAAAGAAGATCGTCAATGGGCTGAACGCCGCATTCATTGACGTAGGTTACGAAAAGGACGCATTTCTGCATTATCAGGATTTGGGTCCGAACATCAACAGCCTTAGCAAACTTATTAAGCTGATCAAAAGTAATAACTTCGCCAGTTACAATCTTAAGGGGTTTGACAAAGCACCTGAAATTGACAAATTGGGAAAAATCTCCCAAGTTTTATCAAAAAGTAACCAAGTGTTGGTTCAGGTGGTGAAAGAGCCAATTTCTACAAAAGGCCCTCGACTATCCTGTGAGCTCTCCTTAGCCGGAAGATTTCTGGTATTGGTTCCTTTCTCTGATACGGTTAACGTATCAAAAAAAATCCGCAGCGCGGAAGAAAGAAAAAGGCTTTCCCGATTAATTACTTCCATCAAGCCAGCCAATTTTGGCGTTATCATCCGGACAGTGGCGGAAGGACAATCCGTCACGGAACTAGACAAAGATCTACGTAACCTGGTAGAGTCTTGGGAAGAAGGAATGAAAAAGCTTGTGAAAGCCAAGACCAGAGACAAGGTAATAGGAGAAATGAGTATGGCGTCCTCTATCATCAGAGACCTACTCAACGAATCATTCGATGCAATCACAGTAGAGGATGAAGTAATTTTTGACCAGATGCGGACGTATATACGGACCATCGCCCCAGAAAAAGAAAAAATTGTTAAGCTTTACAACGGAAAAGCGAAGCTCTTTGAAAGTTTTGGAATTGAAAAGCAAATCAAAAGCTTGTTTGGGCAGACGATAAGTCTTCCGCAAGGCGGCTATCTCATCATTGAGCACACAGAAGCGCTCCATGTGGTGGACGTCAACAGCGGAAATAAGTCCAACCAAGAGAATGATCAGGAAAATACCGCGCTAAAAACAAATTTAGTCGCAGTAAAAGAAATTGCCAGGCAACTTAGACTCCGGGATATGGGTGGCATCATCGTCATTGATTTTATTGACATGAAGAAAGCCGACAACAAGCGGATTATCTTCGAAGCCATGAAGGAGGAAATGAAAACTGACAGGTCTAAAAACACTGTATTACCCCTCACAAAGTTCGGGTTGATGCAAATTACCCGACAGCGGGTTAGACCCGAAATGAACATCATTACCAAAGAAACCTGTCCTTCCTGTAATGGAACCGGAAAAATTCAAGCCTCCATATTGGTAGCTGACAAACTGGAAAAAGACCTGGATCATCTAGCCGTAAACCAAAACGAATCGAAGTTAAAAATTGGCTTACACCCGTACTTACACGCCTATTTTACACAGGGTATTGTGTCGAAAAGGGTAAAGTGGTTTTTTAAATATTTCAAATGGGTACAATTGGTCAAAGACTCTTCACTACCAGTGACGGAGTACAATTTCCTGAATGAAGCAGGAGAGATCATTGAAATAAACATTGTTGAAAATGGCGTGCCCGAGTAGGCGCGCCATTTTTTTTGCCTACTTTTTTACGATCCGAAAAATTTGCATAGACGTTGCTGTATGGAGCGCTAGCAGGTAAAGCCCGGCCTGAAGATCTTCCATGTTTACGATAGGGCTTTCATGGAATAGTGGCATCTCCCTGATTAGCTTTCCGCTAGGTGTGAATAGCTTTGCTACCGTTCCCGGTCGGATTCCTTTTAACGTTACTGTTGATTCTACCGGATTAGGGTAGGCCGAGATCTTTTCCGCTGTTTCCATCGGAATCGATGCTACCAGAAAATTTAATTCCTCAAGTTTTAATTTCTTAAACCAAAGCATGGTTTCCACTTGTCCCAAATCCACGACCATGCGTGAGTTGGCATCATCAGGTGATTGCATCTGGAAGACGTATGCGAATTCCCTTTCCGTCTCGGCAAGCTGAAAACTTTGATAACCGGAGTAAGCCTGGTATGGAGACGCGCTCTGTCCCATATAATGAGTAATGGCGGTTGGGATTTGGGATTTGGCGGTAAAGGAGATACGATACATTTTTCCTTGCCGTAGTTCAAACCCCGCTCTGCTAAGCTGAGAGTGCCAGTTTTGGGATCCCCCTTTGGTAATGTGAACCTGCAGGTAATCGGATTCAATAGCCGCAGTACCGGAAGCTCCTTGATGATTAAATAGGCTCCACCCATCGGGGGCAGTAGTGAAATTACTCTCATACAAAGTGGAAGGGTAGGCATTCTGAGGTTCACCCAATGGATCATGCAAAAGTGCATTTAGCAATGGCTCCCGAAAACTATCCGTCGATGGGTCATAGATTCCAAATCCAGCGCTCCATTCCCAGTAGGCCCAACTAAAGCCAACGCTTTCGAAATACCTGGATAAAAAATTTGTCCAACGTGCGCGCGAAGGCATGTCCGCTGTACTGTACGCACCGAATTCACCCATATGCACAGGGATGTTTTTCTCTTCAGAGAATCTTACCACGGCATCTAATTCCTGCATTAAAGCCTCCCGTTCATAGCCTAAGTCATACCAGGGCGTTCCAAGCCATGCATCCGTATGACTCCCTACCCACGCCGCGCCTTGATGGGTGAATGTAAACGGACTATAGTAATGAACGGTAACAATGATATGGGCATCCTCAGGAGGATCTAGCTGGGAGATACCGCTTACACCTCCAAACTCGGCCGTTCCCATAAGCACGGCACGGGTAGGGTTGGTAACTCTAATGGCTGACAATGCTTCTGCAAAATAATCATTCCATAGGCTGGGAGTCAATGCTCCATGGGGTTCGTTAAGCACTTCAAAAAGCAGGGTTTCAGGATACTGTTCAAAGTATTCCGCGATCTGTCGCCATTGTGAGAGAAACTTTTCCTTTTGCTCTGCGGGAGATGCAAACAGTGCATCGTGGTGATGCATATTGATGATGACCATCAACCCTTCTCTCAACGCCAAATCCACGACCTGTTTGATGCGTGTTAGAAATTCAGGATTAATCGGGTAGGGCGCAGATTGTCCCGTGCGTGTAGGAGTGTCCCAGCGAATGGGGATCCGCACGTGATCAAACCCAAGGGCTGCGATTTTGGAAAAGTAGTCCTCCCGAAAGGGATTGCCCCAGGCTGCTTCTTCAGGTGCCTCGAACATATTACCCATATTTATACCTTTTCCCAACCGGTCATTTAGTTGGTGTATGGGAGTTTGCTGGGCAGCTACTCCTCCCGCAAGGAATAAAAGAAGCGATAGAATCGTTTTCACGCCAAAACTTACGCATTTAAAAGGAATAATTAGGTATTCAACCGTGGCCTATGCCGGTTTTTTGCCTAACAAATAGCTATACCGCTGAGGGGCTACTCGAAGGTAAAGATCACTTTGACGCGATCGGATACTGTCTGTTCTTCCGGGTTGAAGGTTGGTTCAGTACGGGAATCCGCTGACTTCATCATCATGGCTTCTGCCCGGTACATCACGGGCTGAAAGGGCTGACTGGAGCTGTAGTCGATGTGGTAGACCTTTAAATTTTCCAGATCCAAGCTGCTGGCAATGATTGCCGCTTTTTTCTGCGCATCCGTCAACGCATCTTTGAGAAGTGCTTCCTGATATCCCTTCTGCTTTTCATCAGAAATCCTAAAAGCTACCTGAAACCCCATGTCGGAGGATTGTTGAACGCTTTCCAAAACCTTGATGAGGTCCTGTCCCGTATTTTCTACCACCACACGAAGGGTTTGGTAAGCCACATAACCGCTGTCTTTCGCCGAACCATTTGTGTAGATGCGATTTATACTTACATAATAATTATCGGCAGCGAAGGTATAGTCGGTGACTCCCGACTTCTTTAAGGCGTCTGCCACGGATTTAGCGGTTTTATTTAGCGCGTTGGTAACGTCTGAAGTTGTCATTGCCTTTTCTGAAAGGGAAATGGTAATCAAGGCTTCATCAGGCATGATTTTCATCTCACTAATTCCTTCCACCGTGATCCGCGGCTTATCTTGTGCAAAGGCGGATAGGGTGAGCAAAAATAAAAATGCGGGCAGTAGGATATACGTTTTCATGGATTAATTTGGTTCATTTTTGATGCGAATTAGCAAAATGCGGGCCAAGCTTTACCTGTTTCTCTCGCTTTACGGAATTGACATCCTAGTCGTTTTTCGGCTGTTTTTTTGAAGGTGATTTGAAACGTTTCAGCTACTTGCTTTCCTTAGAATTAATGAAACCTTACCTCCTCCAAAACCAACCCTTGGGCTGGAGCTTTGGCACAAAAAGGATGTCTTTCATGGCTATTTAACGCTTGGCGAAGGTCTTCTAAGCTTATTTCTGACCTTCCAAGCATAAACAGGGCCGCCGCCATCCGCCGTACTTGATGCATCAGGAATCCATCCCCCTCTATTCTAAAAACAAACACATCCCGATCTGGCCAAAAAGCATGTTCGGTGGAGAGGGCTGCTATATGTGATTTTGATATTATCCGTACAAAATCATCCGTCTGCTTTCCTTGGGTACAAAACCTCCGGAAATCGTGCTCACCCTTAAATAGAAGGGCCCCCGCTTTCATCTGCTCTAAGTTCAGATTCTGCCCCGCATACGCTAAGGCACTCGAGTGAAAAGGGTGTGGCTTCTCTCCGATCGCAAAATAATAGCCATACTGCTTAGCCACTACATCCTGAATGATATTAAATTCAGGCGGAACAGGCTTGGCATCTAGGAGGCGTATATCCGAAGGTAAGTTTTCATTTGCTGCTTGAATAAACGTGGTGATAGCTATTTGTTCCTTAAGAAATAGTTCAAAGGCACCAAAAAGGCAAGAGACGCCGCTGTCTGTGCGACTTGCTCCCAGTATGTTGAAATCCGTATGCCCAAGTACATGGCGGAAATTTCGCTCCAGCGTGCCCTGAATGGTCTTCACACCTTCTTGGCGTTGCCAGCCGTGGTAGCGTAAACCCAAGTATTGTATCGAAAAAAGATAGGTAAAGGGCCTAGTTTGCATGGTGCAAAATTAGCTAAAATAATTATAGTCCAATTGGTAAAATATAGCGAGAAAGTAAAACCGTATAGGGAAAACTCAAAAAAACAAAAAGTCACTTCGAATAGTTGATTCGAAGTGACTCCTGAAAACGTAGGGCGCTTAAGGCCGGATAATGGTTCCGTCAAACTTCCTAACGGTCCAGTTGGAACGGGTATGCATGGGATATTTTGCCGCTAGCTTTTCGTCGATTTCCACACCCAGTCCAGGGACTTCATTGACGTACATGTAGCCGTCTTTCATGATAGGTGATCCCGGGAAAATTTCCCGTTGTAGGTCGTTGATACGGGCGGCTTCCTGAATACCGAAATTCCAAACTGCAAAATCGATATGGGCATTGGCGGCGTGTCCCACTGAAGACACATCACCCGGTCCGTGCCAGGCAGTTTTAACGCCATAGAATTCACCCAGTCTCGCCACTTTCATCGCTGGGGTAATGCCTCCAATCTGAGAAATATGAATTCTGATGTAGTCAAATAAGCGGTTAACCATTGGTTCTTTAAACTCATTGATATTATTGAACAGCTCTCCCATCGCTAGAGGCACAGTCGTAGCTGCACGGAGTTGCTTAAACCATTCCATCTGTTCGGGAGAAAAAGGATCTTCAATAAAAAACGGATGGTATTCTTCCAAACTCTCCACTACACGGATCGCGTCTATAGGTTCTAGCCGCTCATGGATGTCGTGCAACAGCTCCACCTCTTCACCGCATTGCTTCCTCACTGTGTCAAACATCCTCGGCACAGACCGCACATATTTTCCCTGATCCATGTATTGGTCTGATTCTCGGGCAAAACCTGCTTTTTTGAAATCCGGTTCCGTAGTAAGACTGGTGCCGCCATAGCCTCCTTGCTGGATTCTCACATAGCGGTATCCTTCCTCCATATATTTCGTTACGTTGTCTGCGATTTCTTCGGGAGAATTGCCGCTCGCATGGGTATAGCATGGGATCGCAAACCGGCATTTTCCGCCTAATAGCTGATAGACTGGCATGTTTGCGCGCTTCCCCTTAATATCCCAAAGGGCTTGATCCAGTCCGCTGATCGCATTATTCAAGACGGGACCATTACGCCAGTAGGAACTGACAAATGCCGCCTGCCACATATCTTCGATGTTGTCCACATCTTTGCCAACACAGAAATCCTGTAAATATTTCTCAACCGCGGTAATTACCGCAAAGGCCCGCTGCGTAAATGTGGCACAGCCGAGCCCATAAAGGCCAGGTTCCGAGGTCTCAACTTTGACCACGATGAGATTTGACCCGCTTGGGGCTGTGCCTATGGCCCTGACGTTGGTGATTGTTAACGGGGGTAAGCCTCGCTTATAGGCGGGTGTTTCCTTCTCTTCAGCGGCCTTGGCGGGAAATACGCCCAGCATGCCCGCCATGGATCCAAGTCCAAGGCCTTTCAGTAGTTTTCTTCTTGTGATTTCGGTAGATGAATGCATTTAGGTTACATTTTAGTTTATGTTAAATAATGAATTAGTTTTACCAATCTACGACAGATCCGTCAAAAGGGTCGTACGTTTCCGGGTTTTTCCAGTCGTGGCCGATCTTATCTGCGAGTGCGTCCTCATCCAGCTCCACGCCCAAGCCGGGTCCTTTTGGTATCAATACCGAGCCGTCAGCTTGCAGTTTGAACGGATTTTTGAGGTACCCCTCTCCCAGCGATACTTGCTCCTGCACCAGGAAGTTCGGGATGCTGGCGGCTAAATGAAGCCCACAGGCTAGAGAAATCGGCCCCATGGGGTTGTGTGGTGCGATCGCTGCGTAATAGGCTTCAGCCATCCCTGCGATCAGTCTGCATTCGGTAAGTCCGCCCGCATGGCAGATATCCGGCTGTAGGATACTTGCCGCCCCTTTTTCCAAAATCTCGCGGAAACCCCACTTGGTAAAGATACGCTCACCCGTAGCGATAGGCAGATGGGTTCCTCTAGCTATATCCGCCATTACATCTACATTTTGGGCCTGGCAAGGCTCTTCGATGAACATAGGCTGGTATTGTTCCAATTCTTTGATTAGCAGTTTGGCTGTCTGTGGGGAGATCGCACCATGAAAGTCTATCCCAATATCCATTTCCGGACCACCGGCTTCTCTTAATGAAGCAAAGTTGTCGGATGCATATTGAATAAACGCCATATTTTCCACAATGCCGGCAGGCTTCTTTTTGGCTACTCCCGTTTTGATGACAGAATAGCCTTCTTGCTTACGCTTTTTCATATCCTCGGCATTGCTCGCACGGCCGTATATTCGCACACGATCCCGGGTGGGCCCTCCAAAAAGCTCATATACGGGCACGCCGAGTAGTTTTCCTTTGATATCCCAAAGTGCGTGGTCAATTCCGCTTAAGGCAGAGGTAAGAATGGGGCCTCCCCTGTAGAAGGCATGTCGGTAGATGGCTTGCCAGTGATGCACGACCTGCCTTGGATCCTTTCCGACCAAATAGGGCTCTATCTCCTGAATAGCCGTCTGTATAGTCAATGCGCGTCCTTCCAATAAGGGCTCGCCCAGGCCAACAACTCCCGCATCAGTATGAATTTTTAGGAAAATCCACCGAGGTTTTACCAAGAATGTCTCCAGCCGCGTGATTTTTACCTCACCGTATTTGGTGGATGATGGTGCCGGCTGCTCGGCATAAGATGACAATGGCAGAAGCAAACTTGTCCCTGCCAATCCTAAAACAGATTGTATAGCCGATCTTCTGGAGACTACGCCAGCGGATGGCTTTCTGGTTTCACTGGGCTTGATTTTTTTCATGAAAAAGGGGTTATAGGATTTAATATATTTATTTGAAATTTTGGACGGGTATTGAGGGTTTTGATGATTCACCGATCACTAACCGGGTACTCATTAATATCTGTTCTGGAATATGCGCGGGGTTTTTGATCTTGTCGATCAGCAGTTCCACGGATTTTTTACCCAGATCTAGAAGCGGTTGTTCGAGGTAGGTAATCGGGCATTCGTAGAGTTCAAAGCTTTCTGCCTGTCCGTAACTGACAATCGCGACTTGGTCCGGAATCTTTATTCCCATTGTACGGATTGTTTTCAATCCTTGTATAGCAAGGCGGTAAGTTCCAAATAGAATGGCGATTACTGGATTGGCGGACAAAACCATCGCCTCTATGGCCGTAGTCATGTCGGTTTCGACTTTATCAAACGAGATGGACTGGCACCAATGTTTAGCCGGTTTTATTCCCGCCTGTAGCAAGGCATCTGTCACCCCACGCTTCCGCTCTATCATGTGGAAAAGTTTGGACTTATAGCCGATAAACCCAATTTGGCGGTATCCGTTGTCCAATAGGTGCTTGGTAGCCGAAGATGAGGCCTCGAAGCTATCGATCGATACATAATCCGTGTTTAACTCCGGGAAATACCGATCTAGTAGCACAAAGGGATGCTTCCTTTGATGAAGCAATTTGATCTGCTGGTATGATTTTTCAGTGGATACTACGATAAGACCATCCACTTGACGGTCTAGAAACACGTTGATCAAATCTTTGAATTTTTCGGCATTTTCATCCGAACTTCCTATGATCACGGTATATCCTGCTTTTTTGGCCTCATCCTCGACCACTCTGGCGATGTTCGCGAAGAATGGATTGGCGATGTCAGCGATGATTAGGCCAATGGTATGCGACCTACCGCTTCGCAGACTTTTTGCCATGTAGTTGGGGCTGTAGTTCAGCTCTTTGGCGATCTGTTTGATTTTTAGCGAGATTTCTATACCGACCCTGCTTTCCTTTTCCTTTCCGTTAAGTACATAAGAGACTAGGGCAGTGGAGACTCCTGCCTTTTCAGCAATGTGCTTCAGGGAAACTTTTCTCTTGTTTGGCATCTGATTTACATAAGGTAATTCAAAAATTAACACCAAATACCAACTATTAAAAGGAATTTGCCTTCTAATTTTCACGCCACCGCAAACTTCGTTCATCTGTTTGTAAGTTGTACTTCGCTAGGCACACGATGTCCAAGCCTTTCTCTATATGAAATCTAGGAGACATTGAAGAATCATCCCGATATGTATAAAGGACTCATTTTAGACAGCGTGTTTCGTTTAGTACGTCTTGTACCCGAGCTCCTTTTTTGACCCCGGTTTACTTAGAGTGACTCCACAAGACCGGAATATAAGAGGTTTATCGTGCAGCCTTTTGGGGCCGGTTTTGAAAAACATCCCTTTCAAAACCGGTCCGCAAAGGCTTAATTTAGAAGTGCTTTCAGGGCTGCACCTTAGGGTCTGTCCCACCAAACCCGGCGATCCAGGTTATTGGGACCTTGACGGCTAAGTGCTTCCTGAAGGTTGGCTTGGTTGACTACTTGCTCGCTGTCCGGGTAAGGCATGCTTCGGATAAAGTCTCCTGTGATTTCAGAGCCCGCATACGGATTTTTCTGAAGAATGGGATACCCGCTTCTTCTGAAGTTGGCAAAGAGCTCCGTCCCATCAAGGAAAGATGCAATCCAATATTCTGTATTTATTTGTTCGAGCTCTCTACCGGTCACTAGGGGGTGGTCGGCAAGATACTGATCAATCTGTGCAGAAGATATGGACGCGTCGTCATCGTAAAGTGCCATCTGTTCCATATGTGCGCGAATGCCGGCCCTGTAATAGTCCGCGGGATTTCCTTGTACCCAACCCCGAACCGCTGCCTCGGCAAGTAGCAACTGATTTTGGGCGTAGGTAAGGAAGAATTGAGGAGAATCGATTTTTAGCACCGTGTAGATATTGGCTTGGGAAAAATCCCAGATGCTTACCACGCCATTTGCTGCCAGTACGGAGTTGATAGAGACGTCATCATGTCCCATAGGCATGCCTACCTGCAGGGCTGGGTCTCTTGTAATGCGGCTTACCGTTTGGCTTGGACCATTTGTCGCACCGACGTGACGTATCGCAATGGATCTAAGGCGGGGGTCATTGTTGTTTTTTAGGTGGTTCACAAAGGGAGCCGTGAGGTAGTAGTTGGCTTTTTCCCGAGCTCCCAAATGGACCGCAAGGTAGTTGTTGAATACGGAAGTATTACGAAGAACGGCATTTTCGCTATTGGACTGAATCAGGCCTCCTGCAACGGCTTTGGTTACAAAATTCTGTGCTTTAGCAGGATCTACCTTTGTCAACCTCATCGCTGCCCGAAGCATTAGCGAGTATCCAAATTTTCTCCACGCCACAGGGTCTCCCCCATACAGGATTTCACTGGTTACCCGCGGATTCGCCGGATTGAGGCCGGCGGTAGCCTCTTCAAGTTCCTTCAAAATGTCGTTATAAATGGCTTCTTGCGTATCATAGACGGGATTCACAATCTGATCAATAAATCCGCGCGCTCCTTGGAAATAGGGGATATCCCCATAATTATCTGTCAGTGTCATGTAGGCATAGGCTTTCCAGATACGGGCGGCGTGGTACAGATTGACCTGGTTCGGATCTTCGCGGCTCCTTTCTACCGCATCTACGATATTCTTTAACGCATTTCTGTAGGTATTCTGCCATATCGGCTGCGCGTTGGAGAGGTTGAGCTGATTGTAATTGGCTCCGGCAAGGGAGCTTCCAAAGGGCGTGATTATCTGCTGCACAATGCCAAAATTGTATGACAAATCCTGCAGGGTGGCAAAACCGTCCCGATACCGCATGTCCACAATGCCCTGATTCAGCAGAAATAGGGGACTTAGGGATGTAGGGTCGACGGTGTTCGTATTGATCTCGTCAAAATTTTCATCGCAGCTGAAATTTATTCCAGCAAGGCAGATTAAAAGGATATTTAGGATATACTTTTTCATGTTTTTATTTTTTTTTCGATGGCCATCACTTTCCCCCATCAGCATCGGGAGAATCGCGACGATTATCAGTGTCATGTGTGAAGATCTGGTCATGCATGTTCATGACGTTAGAATTTCGCATTAAGATTAAAACCTAAACTACGTGTGGGCGGCAAAGCCGGCCAGAAGTCCAACCCGTTGGCATTGTCAGAGGTGACGGAGACGTTTTCCGGATCCATGTTTTCGGTCCATCGTTTTATGATCGCGACGTTGTTCGCTACCCCACTGATGCGCAAGCGCTTAATAAACAGGTTCTCGGGCAGGTGCGGGCTAAGGTCATAGCTCAGAGAAATCTGGCGCAGCTTCCAGAACCCGGCGTTAGTAACCCAATCCTCGTTGATGCCCAATACGTTTGTAGTCTCGTAAAACGGCTGAATCAGCGACCTGGTGGTATTTATCTCGCCGTTTGGATTTACCCCATCACCGACTACGAATCCTTGATCCCTTCCATTGAGGGTTTTTTTGTGAAGCCCGTGACGCTGGTAATTCTGGTTTCTACCTTCGATCATCTTGTGGCCCAGTTTGAAGTCAATCAGCGTAAAGAGGCTGATTCCTTTCCATGTGAACGTATTGGTAATGCCGCCGAAATATCTAGGGAGCACGGATCCTACATTTTGGGGCTGATCATTTCTCATTGGCCTGCCGCTATTTTGGTCAAAAATCTGCCTGCCCTGCTCGTCCCTGAGATAGGTGAAGGTATACAGCTGTCCGATGGGTCTTCCTACTACCTGCCGTAGAATCCTTCCACCACCACTACTTACCGTGATCATGGTATCTGCGTCTGTAAGGCCAAGTTTCAGTACCTCGGACGTATTGTAGGTAACGTTGACACTGGCGTCCCATCGGAATTTCTCCGTTCTAATGGGAGATCCTGAGACAAGCATCTCAACACCTTGGTTCATGCTTTGCCCAATATTTACCAACTGATTGGTGAAGCTAGATGCGTCAGAGATCTGTGTGGCTAGGATTTGATCGTTCGTGACCTTTTTATAATAAGCGAAATCGAATGAAATCTTTTCGTCGAACAGGCGTAACTCCAACCCTATTTCGGTCTCTTGAACCCTCAAAGGCCTCAGGTTTGTGTTGGGAACGGTGCTTGCATTTACTCGCCCTAGCGGTGATGGAAGACCGGCTGGATTTGGGAAGAGGTTGTTATCCACCGCATAGAAAAGCGCATTGGAATACGGAGCTACGTTGTCGTCGCCCACTTCCGCATAAGCGGCCCGAAGCTTCCCAAAATAAAGCCACTCAGGAAGGTTGTCAAAAGCCTGAGAAAATACAAAGCTGGTAGAAACCGACGGGTACATGATGCTGCGGTTGGCAGGAGCCAAGGTTGAAAACCAGTCATTTCTCGCCGTTAGATTCAAAAAAAGCCACTCTTTGTAAGAAAATTCACCCAAGCCATAGAGGGAATTTATTTGACGCTCTGAAAGGCTGTAGAGGGGGTCTTTCACTCGCCCATTCATCACCGTATACAATTCCGGAATTACGAAGTCGCGAACAGCGACACTGTTGTAGTCCATGCGAACGTAGCGTTGGTTACCTCCAAAGGTCAAATCCACTTTGAAGTCTCCGAACTCACGGTTTGCCCCGATTAGGAAATCATGATTGGTCTCTCTAAATTGGCGTACATCCTGGGTATAGCTTCCGTTAACAAATCCTGCCGGAGCGGGTGGAATCGGCGCGTATCCGTTGGGAGTGTTGTAATCATTGTTTCTGGTGTAATAGTCCATTGACAAGCGGCCCATTGCGTACAGCCATGGGGTAAAGTTGTAGGTTAGTGAGAGGTTGCCTATCAGGCGGTCCCGCTTCACATTATCAAAGCGTCGGGTCGTAGAGTAGTAGGGATTGTTCCGTACCAAAAAGCGTGACATTACTATCTCCCGTCCGTCGGGATGGGTGATGTTGTTCCGCAAAGCTTCAAAAGGCATGGAATTCGCTAAGGTCATCACCACTGTTGCTGTGGAAAAATCCTGCGCATTTACCTGTGGGGGGTTTTGGTTTTCCTCGTGGGAATAATTCGCATTACCCGCAGCAACCAGTTTTGACGTGATATTTTGGGTAAAACCCAAATTAATGGTTTTGCGGTTTAATTGGGAATTGGGAACAATCGCCTTATTATCTGTATTGGCGAATGAAAGACTAAATCCTCCATTGTCTCCACTATTGGATACGGTTAGTGTATTTGTCCAGTTGGTGCCTACATTGTAAAACTGTCGGATTCGGTTAAAGACCGGTTCATAGGGCCATTCTTCATTATCAAAAAGGATTTGTGTCATCCCCGGTTGAAACCTTTCCCCAAAACTCCACACACCGGAGGTTGGAAACGCAGATGTGGGTCGGACGCCTCCTTCCCCCTGCCCAAACTCATATTGAAAATCTGTAAAATCAAGTGGCGTGTCCGTGGTGAAGTTCGAGTTGTATTCCACACCAAGACCTTTGACGGAGTTTTTGGACTTGGTGGTAATCATGATGACACCATCTTTGGCGCGGGAACCGTAGAGGGCTCCCGCAGTAGCTCCTTTCAACACGGTAAGGGTCTCGATATCATCCGGGTTGATGCTTAGTAATCCGTCGCCTCCATCGGAATTGTTCATCTGCCGGTTTCCAAAGTTGCCGCCCAAGGAATAATTAGAATTGTCCATAGGTACCCCGTTAATGACGATGAGCGGATTGTTTTGTCCGCTGAAAGAAGACTGGCCACGTATTCTGATTTTGCTCGTCCCGCCGGGTCCGGTAGACATGGAAGAAATGTTTACCCCGGCAATCTTTCCTTGTAGGGCATCGGCAAAGTTCGGTGTCCTGTTCTCAGAGATCATTCCCCCGTCTATCGTAGTCGTAGAAAATCCCAGCGTCTTGGCTTCCCGTTTGATTCCCAGTGCAGTTACGACTACCTCATCCAGACCGATATCACTGCTTGTGAGCACAATATTCAGCTGCGTCCGATTGTTTAATAGGACCGTCTGATTTTCATAGCCGATATAGGAAAATATCAAGCTCGCGGTGGGGAGTGCGCTGATCATAAAATTGCCATCCAAGTCGGTGACCGTGCCCCGGGAGGTCCCACTGATGACGATGCTCACGCCCGGAAGGGGATCGCCGCTGTTGTCCACGACGGTTCCGAATATGCTGGTTTCCTGGCCGAAGCTAGCACCTGCATATAACAAGGCCAAGAAAAAGAAGAGTACTTTTTTTTTCATGATTTGATTTGATTAAAATTGGGTTTAATTTATTTTTAATAGACATTTAAGATATAATTATAATTAGAATAGGATAAAACTAAAATGGAATAATTATTTTAATTAATCGATTAAGCAATATATGACATGCTATGAGACCCTGGTGCGTATTTTTTAATTTCCTATAAGTAGAGAATTGAACTTAATTAGAATTTTACGAGAATTTGTTCATCCTAAGATATGCTTAAACGATTAATAAAACAATCAAAAAGGTTTTATTCTTTAGAAATTAACATTACAAATAGTCTAAAATAATGGTCAAGACGGTATAAAGCATGGGTTAATTTATAAATAAACCGATTTGATAATTTAAAATATCTGTGAGGCAATCGGTGGCATTTTATATTTTTCAGTTATTTTGCATAACAAAAAAGTCATTCTCATAGATTGGTCAAAAAAAGCACTGTCCTTAAAATTTTGGGTTTTTTTTTATCAAGAAAGTGAGGTATGCTTTTGCGGGCGTTGATCGTCAGCCAATTATGGGTAAAAAAAAGAGTTGCGACGAAAGGTATCGCAACTCCGAATAGGTAGAAGGTATTGGCAATACAGATTTGGCCTACCAGTTATGAATGGAGCCATCCGGTGCCACGAGAAAGGGATGTGGAAACTGGCTTGGTTTGTTGACTTCAAATTGGAAGTCCGCTTTTGCGGGATCAAAACGCACACCCAGCCCGGGATTGGGATTTAGGTGAAGTTTTCCTTCGCGAAAATCGATAAAGTCGGCATTGAAATAGGCAGGGTACTCCGGTGCGCCGCCTGCAAGTTCCATCATACAGCGGCTTGGGCTTGAAGATCCCAGTACATGCACCAAGGCAGCGGTAGAAAGCGGACCGGTAAAATGGGGGATAATGCCAACATAGTGGGTTTCCGCTATGGCAATGATTTTTTTCAATTCGGAGATCCCACCTGTATTGGGAAGCGTCACCCGACTATAATCGATGAGATGGTTTTCCATCAGCATGTTGGTATCCCAGCGGTCTCCAAACTGCTCGCCAACGGCAATGGGTACCTTTGTCATGTTGCGGATCGTATGGTATACTTCGGGGTTTTCGGACCGGATAATGTCCTCTACAAAGTAGGGTTCTAATTCCTCCAATGCGTCACAGATTTTGATGGCCTCCGGGGTGTCGAACCTTGTGTGGAGGTCAACGGCCCAATTGCCGTTACCGCCAACGGCTTTGTCCAAGGCTTCGCACATCTCAATCGTCTTTTTGCTGTGGACATAGAAGTCAAAGGTTTCCTCGCCGTTTCCTCCGGTAGGTCCGATACGGTAGCAGCGGAACCCCGCAGCAAGGCAGTCTAGGGCTCTACCTTCCATGGTTGTCGCCTTGGAATCGCGGAACCCCGTGGCGTAGCATTCGACAAAGTTGCGGGTTTTCCCACCTAGTAATTCATAGACAGGTACCCCAAGTGCTTTGCCTTTCAGATCCCAGAGCGCCATTTCGACCGCGCCTAAGGCATGGAGTTTTTCCCTGCCAGGCGGGTAAAACATGCTTCGGTAGCAGTGTTGCCAAAGGTGTTCTATACGGAAGGGATCTTCACCGATGATCATTTCGGCCACTTGCCGGACCATATCGTTGCTTCCTCCTTCGCCAATGCCGATGAGGCCGGAGTCGGTTTCTATTTCTACGATTCCCCGTGCTTGGTTAAAGAGGGGTTTGTTATATCCGGGAGCGGCATAATAGCGAATCTTGGCGATTTTCAGGTCTGAGGCCTCGAAGGCCCTAGCGGGATAAGCGAAGCCGGCAAAAGCGGCCGCGGAGCCCAGGGCGCCAAGCTTGATGAATTTTCTACGTTGCATGCGATAAGGTTAAGATGGATGTATTGTCGGGATACTATGAAAATTTGGTTAATCTTCAAAAAAATATCGAGTTATGCAATTTTTGTTGTACGAGTGGTGGTAGAAGCGGGATTTTAAGGGTCAAATTGAAATGAGTGAAAGGCATGTTAGGGGTACCGTGGGTTAGAAAAATTTCGGTTTCAAGCGTATAGGGATTGTAAGCGTTATTTCCTCCTTTGTCTGTAAAGCTTTGATTTGTAACTGCTTTACAAAAATAACTACTTTAAGTAACACGCAAATTAATTATGTAGTTGGCTCTTGTAACTATTAAAAAAATATTATATTGCCAAGGACAAAAAAACGACCCGGAAGAAAATTCCCCCGGGCCCTTTTAAATGTTTTCACAACGGAATAATCCTTATTGTGAATTGCTTCAAAATTGTACCACTAAGTTACATTTTAAACTTTAAACTTTTGCATATAAAATGAAAAAAATTTTGGGATTGGATTTGGGCACAACTTCAATTGGTTGGGCATTTATCAAAGAACCTGAGAAAGAAGTTGGTGGAAGTGAAATTGTTGGTATGGGAGTAAGGATAGTACCTCTCAGTTCTGATGAAGAAAATGACTTTGCTAAGGGAAATACAATTTCTATAAATGCAGATAGAACACTTAAAAGAGGAGCTAGAAGAAACTTACAGCGGTTCAAGCAAAGAAGAGATGCACTTCTTGAAATCTTTAAAGAAAAGAATTTAATTCCTTCAAACTTCAAATATGCTGAGGACGGTCCATCTTCTACTTTTTCAACATTGAAGCTAAGAGATAAAGCAGCCAAAGAAAGGATTGACCTGGATGATTTAGAGAAAGTCCTATTACAAATAAATAAAAAAAGAGGCTATAAAAGTGGTAGAAAAGCCAAGTTCGAAGAGGATGATGGTTCAGCTATTGATAGTATGGGTATAGCTAAGGAGTTATATGAAAATGACCTCACTCCTGGACAGTGGGTCTTCGAAGCTTTGCAAAAAGGAAGAAAGCATGTCCCTGATTTTTACAGATCTGATCTTCAGGAAGAATTTAAGAAAATTGTGAATTACCAATCTGAATTCTATCCAGATATTTTGAATTTTTCCTTTGTTGAAGATTGGATGGGAAAAGCTAGTACTCCTACAAAGCAATATTTCAATAAAAGGGGAGTTCAATTAGCCGAAAATAAAGGTAAAAGAGAAGATAGAAGGTTTCAAGAGTATAAATGGAGATCTGAAGCAGTAAATTCAAAATTAGATCTTTCGGAAATCGCATTAATTCTTTCTCAAATTAACACTCAGATATCTAATTCTAGTGGCTATTTAGGTGCTATTAGTGACAGGAGTAAAGAGTTATACTTTAAAAACCTAACAGTTGGTCAATACCTGTATCAGCAAGTAAAAAAAAATTCCCATACAAGATTGAAGGGGCAGGTTTTTTACAGGCAGGATTATTTGGATGAATTCGAGAAAATTTGGAGTGTACAATCAGGATTTCATCCTCAATTAAATGATTTATTAAAAAGGGAGGTTAGGGATATTACTATTTTCTTTCAGCGTCGTCTTAAATCTCAAAAGCATTTGATTAGCAAATGTGAGTTTGAAGATCACCATAAAGTTGTGCCTAAATCACATCCACTCTTTCAGGAGTTTAGAATATGGCAAAACCTTAATAATCTCCTTCTAATTAAGAAAGATAATCTTAATGAAAAATTTGATCTAGAACTAGAGGGAAAAATTGCTTTAGCTACTGAATTGGCATTTAGGAGGGATTTAAATGTAAAAGATGCCTTGAATATTTTAGGATTAAAGCCCAATGAATGGGAATTCAATTTTACAAAAATAGAAGGTAATCGTACCAACCATGCTTTTTTTGAGGCGTTTGCAAAAATCATTGAATTTGAAGACGGTGAGCCATTGGATTTAGGCAATTTAAGAGCTGATGATATTTTGGATCAGTTTTCTGAAGCTTTTTTAAGAATTGGCATAATTCCAGGATTACTCCAAGTGAATAATGATATTGAAGGGCCAGATTATGAAAAACAGCCCTACATCCAATTTTGGCATTTATTGTATAGCTCTGAAGACGATCAAAATTTAAAACAAAATTTGATGAAAAAGTTTGGTTTCAAACCAGACCATGTAAAAATTTTGGCAAGTATTAGCCTTCAGGATGATCACGCATCTTTAAGTAGCAGGGCTATAAAAAAGATTTTACCAAATCTACAGGCTGGACTTATCTATGATAAGGCTTGTACCTATGCAGGTTATAATCATTCATTTTCTTTTACTAAAGAAGAAAATGAAAAGAGAGAATTGCGACAAGAGTTGGAATTATTAAAAAAGAATTCTTTAAGGAACCCTGTAGTAGAGAAGATTCTTAATCAGATGATTAATGTGGTAAATGCTATTATAAAGGATCCAAATCTAGGCAGACCCGATGAAATAAGGGTTGAAATGGCTCGTGAGCTAAAGGCAAATGCTGAGCAAAGGAAAAATATGACTTCCAATATTGCGTCAGCAGCTCGAGACCATGAAAAATATAGAGAAATACTTAAAAAGGAATTTGGGCTGAAAAGAGTGACTAAAAACGATTTGTTACGCTACAAACTTTGGCTTGAAACAGATGGGATATCTTTATACACTGGTAAACCAATTGAGGCAAGTAAGCTTTTTTCTAAGGAATATGACATCGAACATATTATTCCCAAAGCAAGATTATTTGATGATTCTTTCTCTAACAAGACTATTTGTGAAAGGCAACTGAATATTGATAAAGCGAATGTTACGGCATTTAGTTTTCTTCAAAACAAGCTATCAGCAGATGAATTTGAGCAATATCAGGCTAGGGTGAAATCACTCTATGGAAAATTAAGTAAGGCCAAAATTCAAAAACTTTTGATGGCCAATGATAAAATACCCGAGGATTTTATTGCTCGACAGCTTCAAGAAACTCGCTATATCAGCAAAAAGGCGAAGGAAATCCTCTTTGAGATAACAAGGAGAGTTTTAGTTACTACAGGAACTATTACGGATAAGCTAAGGGAAGATTGGGGATTGGTAGAGATCATGAAGGAGTTGAATTGGGAAAAATATGATAAGTTAGGTTTGACCTATACAATTGAAGGGAAACATGGTGAAAGGTTAAATAAAATCAAAGATTGGAGTAAAAGGAACGATCACCGCCACCATGCTATGGATGCACTTACGGTTGCCTTAACAAAACCAGCTTACATTCAATATCTCAATAATTTGAATGCTAAAGGATTAAATAATAAAAAAGGCACAGAGATTTTCGCAATAGAACAAAAGTATCTTAAAAGAGAAAATGGAAAGCTTTGTTTTATTCCGCCAATAGAAAATATTAGAGTTGAGGCTAAAAAGCACCTTTCTAAGATTCTGATTTCCTATAAAGCAAAAAATAAAGTTGTTACAATTAACAAGAATAAAACGAAGAAGAAAGCAGGTTTCAATGAACAGATTGCATTAACACCAAGAGGTCAGCTTCATAAGGAGACCGTTTACGGGAAGTCCTTTCACTATAGTACAAAGTTTGAGAAAATCGGTGCTTCTTTTGATGTTCAGAAAATTAATACAGTTGCCAAGAAAGAAGAAAGAGAAGCCCTTTTGAAAAGGCTAGCTGAAAATGGAAATGATCCAAAAAATGCTTTTACTGGAAAAAATTCCTTGAATAAAATGCCAATTTATTTGGACTTGGGGAAAAATATCAGGTTATCTGAAAAAGTTAAAACTGTTGCGCTCGAGCGAAATTATACCATCCGAAAAGATATAGATCCGGATTTGAAAGTGGATAAAGTTATTGATATTGGGGTAAAGAGAATTTTAGAAATCCGGCTTGAAGTGTTTGGGGGTAATGCCAAGCTTGCATTTTCAAATCTTGACGAAAATCCTATTTGGCTCAACAAGGAGAAAGGTATTACCATAAAAAGAGTCAAAATTTCCGGTGTAAATAATGTGGAGTCACTTCATTTTAAAAAGAATCATTTTGGTGAACAAATTTTAGACCAAAAAGGAAATGAAATACCAGTTGATTTTGTCAGTACGGGGAATAACCATCATGTTGCTATTTACGAGAATGAAAATGGGAATCTTCAAGAGGAGGTTGTTTCCTTTTTTGAAGCTGTAGTTAGAAAGAACCAAGGCTTACCTATAATCAATAAATACCACTCATTAGGATGGAAATTCTTATTTACGCTGAAGCAGAATGAGTATTTCATTTTTCCTTCTAATGATTTTGATCCTGCTGACATAAACTTATTGGATGAAAGAAACTATCATTTGATTAGTCCAAATTTATTCAGGGTGCAGAAATTTGGATCATTGTTATCAGGGTTTTGGTTTAGGCATCACTTGGAAACTTCTGTGGAAGTAAATAATACTTTAAAAGGGACAACCTACAAGGTTGTACAAAGTGCAAATAATCTTAAAGGTTTAGTAAAAGTAAGATTGAACCATCTAGGAAAAATTATTCAATTGGGAGAGTACTAAAAATGGAACTTGGGCAATCCTATCATATTTATAACCATGTAAATGGAACTGAGAATATTTTCCGGGAGGAGGAAAACTATAGGTATTTTTTGCAACAGTATTCCAAATACTTAGGAGGAGTCGTAGATACTTATGGTTACTGTTTGATGCCGAATCATTTACACTTGCTGGTGGGCATAAGGTCAGACCTGTCAGGTTTTCAAAACCTGACAGGTCTGATCCGGCATCCATCCAAGTATCCGGCAATCAAAGGTTTTACCGATTTTTTTAACTCTTATACTAAGTCTATCAACAAAAGATTTGAAAGAAAGGGAAATTTATTTATCCGGGCTTTTAAAAGAACGCCAGTTCTCGATGAACGCCAATGGCAAGAAAATTTCCTTTATATCCACTTGAATCCAGTAAAACATGGCTTTGTTAAAAACCATCAAGATTGGAAATGGTCAAGTTGGCATGCATATCAAAATCTACCTAAGCCATCGTATTTGAACAGGGAATATTACATAATTTTTTTTGATAGTTGGGAGCATGTGAAATATATGATGGAGATGAAAAAAGAATGGTTGATGAATAAAGATTTGGAGTAGGACCTAGCTTAGACCAGACAGTCCGCCACGGCGGACTGTCTGGTCTTTAAACTTATAAGACATGATTAAAAGAACCCTCTTCTTCGGTAACCCCGCCTACCTTAGCACCAAAAACGAGCAGTTGCATATAAGTTTTCCGGATGCTGATAAGGAAAGTAGGTCAGTGCCCATCGAAGATTTGGGAATGATCGTGTTGGAAAACCAACAGATCACGATTACAAACGGACTTCTTGCTAAACTTACGGAAAGGAAGGTGGCTATAGTATCTTGCAATGCCCAACATCTACCGGAGGGTTTGTTACTTCCCATGCAGGGACATTCAGAACAGACGGAGCGGGTTCGGTATCAATTGGATGCTTCTCAACCGCTGAAGAAGAATCTTTGGCAACAGACCGTTAGCTCCAAAATCAAAAATCAATATACGCTGCTGAAAGAAA
Source organism: Cytophagales bacterium (assembly GCA_016124425.1). Taxonomy (GTDB): domain Bacteria; phylum Bacteroidota; class Bacteroidia; order Cytophagales; family Cyclobacteriaceae; genus Lunatibacter. Next base: position 1,200 of record WGNT01000182.1, on the reverse strand, counting down.
AAGGAAAGGATTCCAAGCGTATGGAATACCTCTATAAAAATGTCTCGTCCGGAGATGCTGGAAATTATGAAGCCCAGGCAGCGGCTATATACTGGCAGGAGCTTTTTGATATTCCGGACTTCAATAGGGGGCAGAATGGAATTCCTCCAAATAATCTGCTAAATTATGGCTATGCTATACTAAGAGCGATAATTGCGAGAGCCTTGGTGTCCTCAGGCTTGCTGCCGGGAGTGGGAATTTGGCATAGAAATAAATACAATGCCTATTGCTTGGCAGACGATATTATGGAGCCTTACAGGCCTTATGTGGATTTGGTAGTTTTCCATATCGTTGGGCATCATGACAATTACAGTCTGCTGACTACAGACCTGAAAAAGGAATTACTGAGCATTCCCGCGTTGGATGTAAAAATTGACGGGCAAAAAAGTCCTCTGATGGTAGCAGCCTCCCGGACTACCTCTTCCTTATTTGAGTGCTTTGCCGGCATCAGTCGAAAGATCATTTACCCCGAATATGGATGAGAAGTATTTTTCTAGGCTTAACCAATATAGGAGTTTGTGGGTCTTAGTGTTTTTTGACCTGCCCACCGAAACCCGCAAGGATAGAAAAATAGCGAGTTCTTTCCGGAAAAAATTGCTGGAGGATGGATTCGCCATGTTTCAATTTTCTATTTATATGCGTTTCTGTGCCAGCAGGGAAAATGCAGATGTGCATGTAAACCGGACCAAAAAAAACTTACCGCCAAAAGGGAAGGTTGGAATTATGTCTATTACCGACAAACAGTTTGGCATGATGGAGATCTTTTACGGGACAAAACAACAGGAAACCGAACCGCCAAACCAGCAACTGGAATTATTTTGAGGTAAGAAAAGACGCATCAGGTTTTTAAAAACTTGATGCGTCTCAGTCTATGCACTTGATAGTGATGATATTTTAATTTCTAATTTCAAAGATAAATCGCATCATACCAGCCAGTTAGGTCATGGTATGTTGCGATTTCCCCCTTAAGGTACAATTTTGAAAGCAATTCACAACTACAAAGGGCTGTCCCTTTCCATTGTATAAGTTGCGATTTCCCCCTTAAGGTACAATTTTGAAAGCAATTCACAACAGTACCTGGACAAAAGTTGTATTTCAGGAAGTTGCGATTTCCCCCTTAAGGTACAATTTTGAAAGCAATTCACAACTAGGTTCACAAAT
>WGNT01000128.1 GCA_016124425.1 Cytophagales bacterium | reverse complement strand
TTCCCGAGCAAGGTCTACAGCCAATGAACTGGGTGCGCCTACTGCCACTAAAATCGGTACTGATGCCCTTACCGTCTTTTGTACCATCTCGTAGCTTACCCGCCCACTAAGCAGGACAATGGGCGTTTGCTCTGCCGTTAACTGTAGGTTTAATGTTGCGCCGACGAGTTTGTCCAACGCGTTGTGTCGTCCAACATCCTCACGGATGAGCAGTAATTTTCCGTACGGGTCGAAAAGTGCTGCCGCATGTAGCCCTCCGGTACATTTGAAGCCCGTTTGATGCGCGGAAATTGCGGAACTGAGCTTATTCAGCGTCTCTGCAGATACCGTGGGGCTGCTTGTGTCTTTAAGTCCTTCATCCCCACATTCAACAGCGGAAATGGCACTTTTTCCGCAAATTCCGCAACTGGAATTGGTCAGGAAGTTTCGCTCCCACACCGACGCGGGGATTTCGTGCCCATTTGCCAAGCGAATCAATAATACATTTCCGCGCTCATCGTCCTTTACCCTTTTGCAGTACCGCATTAAAAGCACATCCGACGGGTGCTGGATGATATTTTCCGCCCACAAAAAACCCATCGCTAGATCGAAATCATCTCCCGGTGTTCGCATGGTTATGCCAAGCGGCTTTTCCTGCCATAGATCTTTCTGTTCCCACTGCAGCTTGATTTGCAGCGGTTCCTCGACTGCAATCAGGTCAGCTTCTTCTATTTGGGAGCCATTTGCATACTTTTTTATTTTTGCGGATGTAATGGGCTGGATTAGCTTCATTAGGCGTTTATTTTTTCTACTACCACTTCAATGTACTTAGACGCGGGACAGTGGCTTTCAGGTGAGTGGTTGTCTACTGCCACTAACACATTTCCTTCGGGAAAATAAACAGCCACACATCCGGGGGGTATGTCGTACGCCACTGCGGAGAAGCCTTCAAGTACGCGTTCTTCTCCCTGAAAAAAGCTGGTAATCTTTATGGGGTCTCCTTGGGACAGCCCGAATGCAGCCATGTCCGCTTTGTGGATCATCAATACCTTTCTGGCGTTCCGTATTCCTCTGTAGCGGTCATCATAGCCGTATACGGTCGTGTTAAACTGATCATGACTTCTTACGGTCATTAGGACAAACCTCCCGGTTGGCAATTGATTAGGGTTAAGCGAATTTACCGTCAGTAGCGCTTTTCCGGTACGGGTAGTAAATCTACGTTCCCGGCTTCCGTTTGGTAGAAAGAATCCTCCCGCCTGTCGTATTCGTTTGTTGTAGGACTCAAATCCGGGGATAACTGCTTCTATCTTATCGCGGATAAGGTCATAGTCGGAAGAAAACTGTTCCCACGGGATGGCATCGTCTTCCCCAAATACAGCTTTTGCCATACCGCAAACAATGGCCACTTCACTTTTCAAGGAGGCCGAAGCTGGATCCAGGTCGCCCTGGGACATTCTGATTCTTCCTGCCGTGTCCTCCGTAGTCACAAACTGATGCCTATTTTCCACCAGGTCCGCTTCTGTTCTCCCCAGACAAGGCAGAATAAGCGCGGTTTTTCCATGGACAAGGTGGCTTCTGTTTAACTTTGTAGACACATGTACCGTAAGGGAACAGTTTCTTAGGGCGTCAAAGACTACCTTGGTATCAGGGGCGGCCAGGGCGAAGTTGCCTCCCATGCCAAAAAATACTTTTCCCGTCCCCTCCAACATCTTTTGGATTGCACCAATTGTTCCTATGCCCTCCGCTTTGGGAGGGCTGAACGAAAACACCTCTCCAAGTCGTTTCATAAAGGCTTCCGGCATTTTTTCCCAGACGCCCATCGTTCTGTCTCCCTGCACATTGCTATGTCCGCGGACGGGTAGGGTTCCTGCTCCTTTTTTGCCGATGGCACCTTTTAGCAGCAATAGATTCACGATTTCACGAATGGTGGACTCCGCATTCCGTTGTTGGGTGATGCCCATTGCCCAAGCGATAATGATACGCTTTTTGGTAAGGAGCATTTCTGCGGCTTGTCGTATTTCCGCTAGCGACAATCCGGTAGCCGCAACCAGTACGTCAAGTTGTACCCGGTCAAGATCGTTGATAACTTCCTCAAAACCGCTTGTATGCTCACGAATAAAGTCGAGGTCAAAAACTTCTCCCGGACGTTCTTTCTCCGCTTCCCAGAGTATTTTTTGAATGGCCTTCAACAGGGCCATGTCGCCGTTTATCTTAATGGGTAAATAGAGGTCCTGAAGCTGCGTGGGCTTCCCAACCCATTCCCAGGGTTTCTGCGGATGCCGGAACTGCATAAAGCCGGCCTCGGGCAAGGGATTGACCGCAATGATTTTCCCTCCGTTATGTTTCAGTTTTTGAAGCTCGGCAAGCATTCTTGGCGCATTTGTCCCGGGATTCTGACCGAAAATCATAAGTACTTCTGTTTCCCGAATGTCTTCCAATACCACAGATGCCTTACCGATCCCAAGGGTTTCGTTGAGTGCTTTTCCAGAGGCCTCATGGCACATATTGGAGCAATCAGGCAGATTGTTGGTGCCAAACCGGCGCGCAAAGAGTTGATAAAGAAACGCCGCCTCATTGCTGGTTCTACCAGAAGTGTAAAACATTGCCTCATCAGGGGAATCAAGTTGATGTAGCTGCCGCCCGATTTCGGCAAACGCTTCGTCCCAGCTAACGGGTTGATAGTGGCTGCTACCGGGCTTTAGAATGAATGGCTCGGTTAACCTGCCTTGTTTTTCAAGCCAATGGTCTGTTTGGTCAAGAAGGGATTCAACGGAATGGGCATCGAAAAATGCGGCATCGACACGGTACTTTGTAGTTTCCCAAGCAACTGCTTTGGCACCGTTTTCGCAATATTCCGCAACAACCGACACTTCATCCGGTCCAGGGTCGGGCCAGGCGCAGCTAGGGCAGTCAAAGCCTTTTGTCTGGTTAAGCTTAAAAAGCGTCTTAACTCCTCTGCCGATATACGTTTCCTCCCAAATGTGGTAGGCAACGGATTGGATGGAGCGTAAGCCGGCAGCCTCCTCGACTCTTGGGGTGGTTTTTAGGGGTTTCTTGGAAATCGGTTTTTTCATTCGTACAACAGCTAGGTATAATCAAAAGTAACCAATTTTTCCAATAAAATCACCCTGTCCTTTATCCCGCTAAGCCCGGTAGAATTTTTCCATATACCCGATGCCAGCAAAGGGCATTTATGTAAATTCAATTAGTAAAAGCTCCAAACCGAAAAATATTTGATATATTATCGGCACGATTGACCGGTTGGCCCACGTCATCCTAAACCAAGGTGACTCGGGATCCCGTTTTCTTGAAAATTAACACTTGCGTTTAAACCCACTATAAAACATCAATTTCCAATCATGAACATCAGATTTCAAGTAGCATGTGCCTGCCTCATTGCTTTTTCGCTCAGTGCATGCCAAAAGGATGAAGCAGCAAAAATACCGCCCAACATTATCTATATCATTGCCGATGACCTTGGCTATGGTGATTTGAGTATCTATGGACAGGAACGTTTTTCCACGCCCAATATAGACCGCCTGGGTAAAGAGGGGATGGTATTTACCCAACACTATTCCGGTTCCACCGTTTGTGCGCCATCCAGGTCGGTGCTAATGACAGGCTTGCACACCGGTCACACGCTTGTACGGGGCAATAGGGGAGTGAATGGTGGACAATTTCCGCTTCCAGAAGGAACCCTGACCGTCGCCCGTCTGCTTCAACAGGCCGGCTATGCCACAGGTGCCTTTGGAAAATGGGGGCTTGGGTATCCTGGAAGTACCGGAGATCCTCTAAAGCAGGGGTTTGACGAGTTTTTCGGCTACAACAGTCAGACCATTGCGCACAACTATTACCCAAGAGAACTAAACAGCAACGAAGAAATCATTCCCCTTTCCGAAAATAAAGGCACGATGCAAGGCCTATATGCGCCGCTGCTTATCCACGAGCGTACACTATCCTTTATCGAAAAAAACGCTACAAAGCCCTTCTTTTTATACATTCCATCCATTATACCCCACGCGGAGCTATTTGCTCCCGAAGCCTACATGCAGCGATTCATGACCACCGAATCGCCAGAGGCGCCATTGGGGGAGAGTGCATTCGGTCCTGAGACACCCTACGAAGGCATAGACGATCCCGAACATCCCCGCTATAAAGTGGGCGGCTACGGATCTCAGGCTACCCCAAGGGCAGCCTTTGCTGCTATGGTGACACTTCTCGATGATCAGGTGGGAGAGATTATGGCCAAACTTGATTCATTGGGCATAGCTGAAAATACGCTGATCATCTTTACTTCTGATAACGGCCCACATCAGGAAGGAGGGGCGGATCCAGACTTTTTCAATAGTAACGGTCCTTTTCGGGGGTATAAGCGGGATATGTATGAAGGAGGTATACGCATGCCAATGCTAGTAAGGTGGCCCGAAGCAGTAGATGCTGGTTCCAAGACCGACCATGTATCTGCTTTTTGGGATGTACTTCCTACACTGGCGGAGGCAGCAGGTATTGAAATTCCTGCCAATATAGACGGGATCTCCTTTTTGCCCACCTTATTGGAAAGAGAACAAGCTGCCCATAAGTACCTATATTGGGAATTCCACGAGCAGGGCGGGAAACAGGCCATTCGAAAAGGACCTTGGAAAGCCATTCGACTGGATGTTTTCAAAGGGAACAGGGAACTGCTTCTTTTTAACTTGGACGATGATCCGGAAGAACAGCACAATCTTGCCTCGGAAAACCCTGAACTGGTGCAGGAAATGCTTCAGTTGATGGAAGATACCCATATCGAGGATCCACTTTGGCCATTTACCACGAAGCAATGACTTTTATAACATCACAAATCCGCGCAATAATCGCTATCGGAATGGGTATGCTAGCCGCATGCCATTCCCCAGAACAGAATGAATATCGAAACTGGGATACCTATCGAGGGTCCAAGGACGCCGCCCAGTTTTCAAACCTGGCGCAAATCACAAAAGAGAACGTTCATTTGCTCGAACCGGTTTGGGAGTTTCGCACGGGGGATAATGGGCCCCGAACACCAATGGAGTGCAACCCTATCGCGATAGGGAACACACTTTACCTTACCTCGCCGAAACTAGACCTGATTGCACTTGAAGCAAATACAGGGAAGCAGAAATGGCGCTTTTCGGCCGCTGAGTATCATCAGGGCAGCGGTGTCAACCGGGGAGTAACCTACTACGATGACGGTGGAGATGGACGCATTTTTATGTCAGCAGGTCCCTACCTGTTCGCCGTAAACGCGGCTTCTGGAAGTCTGGTAACTGAGTTTGCAGACGGGGGAAAGCTCGATTTGAGAGGCGATCTCGGAAAAGACCCCGCGTCACTATCGATTGCCTTGTCGACTCCTGGAATTTTATTTGGTGATTTGCTAATCATCGGATCCGCCACGGGGGAGGGGTATGATGCATCTCCGGGTCATATCAGGGCATATCATGCCAAGACGGGGGCTTTTGTGTGGATTTTTCATACCATTCCCCAAGCTGGTGAATACGGGCACGACACGTGGGAATGGATAGAAGGGGAAAATTATGGCGGCACGAACAATTGGGGAGGCATGAGTTTAGATGAGGAAAAGGGGTGGGTATTTGTGGCGACAGGTTCTGCCACCTTTGATTTTTACGGGGGAAATAGGTTGGGGGAAAACCTCTTTGGAAACTGTATCATCGCCTTGGATGCCGCGACAGGTGAACGTCAATGGCATTATCAGGCGGTGACACATGACGTTTGGGATTATGACTTACCCTGTGCACCTACATTGGTGACGATCCCCTATGAGGGAAAGCAGCGAAAGGCGTTGGTACAACCCACCAAAATGGGTGAGCTAATAGTGTTGGATAGGTATACCGGTGAACCACTGCTGCCGGTGGAAGAGCGGCCTGTTCCCCGATCCTATGTACCCGGTGAACGTACCCATCCTACGCAGAAATTCAATCAGGGAATCCTGTTGGTGCCTCAGGGGCTTGACAGCACCTACCTGACGGATATTTCTGAGGAGGCTAACGCCTTTGCCAAAAAAGAACTGAAAAAATACCGGAATGAAGGCATGTATACCCCGCCAAGTATTGAAGGTACACTCACCTTTCCGTCCACCCGTGGAGGTTCGTTGTGGGGAGGAGTCTCTTATGATCCGAATACAAACCGCCTGTTTGCTAACACGAATGAAGTGGCCTTGATCCTGCAGCTAAAGCGTCTGATGGCGCAAGACGAAGATGAGCTCCAGGAATTATCTGGATATCATACGTATATGCTAAATTGTGCGAATTGCCACGGCACAGATAGAAAAGGGCTTGCCGACGCCTATCCTCCGTTGACAAATCTTGGGGAAAAATATGCGTCTGCGGAGATAGGGGAAATCATCACAGGAGGCCGTGGGGTTATGCCTGCTTTTACCCAGTTTGAGGGCGCCGAACTTGATTCGCTTATCGGCTACATAGTTCATGGAAAGGTACCGGAGAATCTGGTAGAGGCTGCGGAGAAGCCTTCGGACAAATATGTTATGGCGGGTTTTAGGCTGTTTTTGGACGAGGAGGGATTTCCCGGCACCAAGCCGCCATGGGGGACTTTAAATGCCGTAGATTTAACGACGCTGTCGGTATTGTGGAAAGTTCCTTTGGGAGACTATCCGGCGCTTACGGAAAGGGGTCTCAGTGGCTTGGGGACGCAGAATTTTGGAGGTTGTGTGGCCACAGCAGGAGGAATAGTGTTTATTGGTGCTAGTGCTGACGAGATGTTCAGGGCCTTTGATGCTGATAGCGGAGAGGAATTGTGGCGCTATAAACTCCCGGCAGGGGGATATGCCGTGCCTTCAGTATACGAGGTCGACGGCAGACAGTACGTAGTTATTGCCGCAGGGGGAGCCAACAGGATCGGTACGCCAAGTGGGGACAGTTATGTGGCTTTTGCGTTGCCGGAATAGGGGGGAGTTGAAAGCTAATAGCTAAAAGTGAAAAGCTAAAAGCTAACGGTGAAAAGCTAAAAAGTAAAAGGCTAGAAGGTAGTAAGTGGTTGTAGAAAGTGATAAAAAGTAAGGTGAAAAGTTGGTTGGGTTTTAAGGTAAAAACAACACTAATGATCCAACTTCTTGAGAAACGTGGTTGAAAATAAATACGAGGCATAAAAAAAGCGATCCACTTAGTGGATCGCTTTCAAAACCGATTGTCAATGTTATGATTAGCTTACTAATTTCACATTCACTGCATTCAGACCTTTTCTACCTTCTTTTAAGTCGAAAGAAACGTCGTCGTCTTCTCTGATTTCGTCGATTAAGCCAGAGACATGCACAAAATATTCTTTTGATGACTCATCGTCGATAATAAAACCGAATCCTTTGGACTCATTAAAAAATTTAACTTTTCCTGTGTTCATAATTGTAATTAATTGATTGTAATAATTGACATAAAGGTAAGGATTGTTTTTATAAATAAAATTTTTTTTCGAATAATTTTCTGAAATAATCGGTTTAGGCCACATATTGGGCTTTTAGGTTTTTGATATTTTGGTTTTGTCATCCGTTAACTTGCCAGCACTACGCAGCGTGAGTTCCGGAATAGCATTGCTGCTAAGTAAAGAATCTCGATAAGTTTTTCATTTGGAAGGAATTTTTCTCCCACTATTTCCTTCAGTTCGGATAAACTCCTTCAAAGTACAGTTCTCCCTCATCCGGAAAGTGTTTAGTATCCGATCGGTTAGCGGTACTAAGAATTAGATTAGGCATAGCATTTGTATTTTACTACTTTAAATTTTATCTAAATTTTTATGAGGTCAAAGACTATTTATTATGTATCTGCATTGGCGATTATGTTTTCCTGCCGGCAAAAGCCCTCACAAACCGAAATTGCAGAAGTTATCGGTACGATGGTGCACGAGGATGAATCCGGTTTAGACAGTATATATGCCAAAAATGAGTTTAAACCAATATGGGTAAGCAACGGCGGATTAAAGAAAGCGGGGGAGGATTATGTCGATGAAATAGAGAAAGTGGTGTTTGACGGCTTGGAAAAGAGTGATTATTTGTCTGAGGAGCAAATTGGGCTACTTGAAAAGATAAAGGGATCGGAAGATCCGTTTGTACATGCTGCATTGGATGTTGCACTCAGCAAATCCTTTTTGGCATTGGCTTCGGATTTGAATATTGGGAGGATTGACCCTTCCGCAATCCATAGCGAATGGAAAATGGCCCGTAAAATCCCCACTGTAAATTATAAAGAGCTTTTGCTTTCGATTGCAGAAGGAGAGTCGGTCAAAGAAGGTTTAGACCAACTTCGTCCTAACAATCCCCTGTATACTGCATTACAGATCCTATTAAAACAGCGGTTATCAGAACCGATGGAAGAAACCGAATCGATAAGATTATTTGAAGGTAAGATTGAAAAAGGAGATAGTCATGCAGAGATACCTGCCATACGCCGAAAACTATTGTCTTTGGAAGATCTGGGGACGAACCCACAAGGGAAGCGAGAGGTATATGATGAGGAGTCGTTCCATGCTGTGAAAAAATTTCAGAAAAGACATGGACTGATTGATGACGGGGTAATAGGGAGTGATTTTCTTGCTGCCATTAACTATAACACCTCCGATATAATTGCCAAAATCAACGTAAATCTCGAAAGGTTGAGATGGCTGCCTGATTTTGCAGATACTGAAAAAGATAAAGTCATAGTAAATATCCCAGATTTTCAGCTTTTCTATCTTCAGGGGACGGACACTACCTTTACTTCCAAAGTAGTGGTGGGCCGTGAATACAGAGAGACTCCTGTTTTTGAGGCAGATATGACACATCTTGTGTTTAGTCCCACCTGGACACTTCCGGAGACCATCTTATGGAAGGATGTCATTCCTGCGGTACAGAAAAATGTTGCATATTTGGAAAGAAACAATATGCAGGTCCTGGATTTTCAGGAGAATAGAATAAACGCTAACGAGATTGATTGGGATAGCTTAAAGGACAAAGATGACTTTCCCTATTTAATAAGACAATCACCGGGAAGGGAAAATCCACTTGGAGAGGTTAAATTCATGTTTCCAAATGATTACGCCATCTATATCCATGATACTCCAGCACAAAGTCTCTTTTCTCGAGACGAAAGGGCTTTTAGCTCTGGGTGTATCCGAATGGAAGATCCCGAAAAATTCGCGGCCTTACTGTTAGAAGATTGGGACGAAGAAAAGATTTTAGCGCACATGGATTTGGATGAGGAGAAAAAAGTAGACCTTGATAGAGCACGTGAAGTCTGGATTCTTTATATTACCATTTGGAGTCAAGAAGGAAATCTTGAAGTAAGGCAAGATGTTTATGGGATGGACAGAAAACTGGCAGAAGCATTGGAACTTCCCCTATCTGAATATTTCCTGTAATTCTATAACGATTAGATATTCATCAGAAGAGACTTCTCCAGATAAGTTTGGTCTTTGCCGTAGATAATGAGACACGACTTGTCCTTTATCGTAAGCGGAAGTTGTGTGCAGGCACAGGTTGAGGAATGGAGTCAGGTTGTAGTGGGTAAGGCATTTAGCGAAATCAGTTCGATTAGTCTGCTGGAAATCTTATAATAAAGGGTTTATCCTATTTTCGGGCGATATTTTTAATGCTTCAAGCCTATCAGTTGTTTTACCCATTTCATCCAAGGCTTTAAGCTTGGCTGTCATACTGGCGGGACGTTAATTGTGTACCCATCCCCGCCATATTTCTGCCAGCTTCCTCAACTACTCCAAAAACTTGATATAAACCGGCTTATTAATATCCAATTTTATATCCGTCGGCGTAATGATCCCCGTCTCCGGATCCCTACTAAATACCAACAATGTATTACTTCCCTGATTTCCTGCCAAAAGATATTTTCCGTCAGGTGTAAGGTTAAAATTTCTAGGGGCCATTCCACCTGAGGAAAGTGTCTGTATATGCGTTAATTTCCCTTCTTCGGTAATTTCAAAGGCAATCAGTTCATTGGCGTCGCCCCTGTTTGAAGCGTATAAAAATTTTCCATCTTCAGAAAGCCTTACTTCCGCAGCCCCTACATTCCCTTCAAATCCATCCCGTAAAAGCGTCTGGGTTTCCAAGTGGCTTAGGGTGCCGTTTTCATAGGCATAGACGCCTAATTCGGCAGTGATTTCATGAATAAGGTACAAGCGGTCGCCTGCCTTATTAAATACTATGTGTCTCGGACCCGCACCTGGGGCCACCCGTAGCCTAAAGCTTGGTGTTTCGGCTAAGGGGGTATCCTGCGTCGCGTCGAAATCATAGACAACCACCTCATCTGTTCCCAGATCAGCGATCAACAATTTACTTTCCGAAGGATGGAATACAGCGGAATGTACATAGGGCTTGTCCTGCCGTCGGGGGTGCACGCTGTTGCCACCGTGGTTGATAGTCTGTACGGCTTCGTCAAGGCCTCCGTCTGAATTTACTGGAATTACCGAAAAATTTCCCCCGCCGTAGTTTGCGACTACAACAAAGCGCTCGCTGGGATCTAGGGTAACGTAGCAGGGACCGTTGCCTTTGGCTGACACCGTGTTGATTTTCTCAAATGTGCCGTTTTCAAATTTAAATGAACTCACTTTGCCGCCGTTTTCACCTCCTGTTTCTTCTACAGCATATACCCTGTTCTGTGCCTCGTTGATAATGACAAAGGAGGGGTTTTCTGGATCCGAGGCAGTAGCCTTCACCTGTAAGGATTTTGCTTCAGGATTAAAGTCGACGAGGTATATACCGTGTTCGGGATCGTTGGTATAGGAACCTAGTAGAAAGGTGTAGGTTGGAGTAGACATGTCAGATTGTTCGTTTTCAGTGGATTGCCGGCTTGCGCAGCCTAGAGCGAGGTAGCCAGCAGTAGCGATTAAAAGGAAGGTTTTCATGTAGTTGTCAGCGTCTTTATAATGAGGTTAAGGATTTGCTATTTAAACTCGGGATAGCTTGTGACGATTAATGATCTTAAGCATTTATGAACGATCATGGGCCTATAGGATGACGACCGTGTTTTGCTGATTTTCAGGAATCTTTTTCAATTGGGGTATCTTTACTGGATAGTTTATGGGTTTTTGGATCGTATTTGTCCTTTAGGTCGTCGTGATGGGAATCCAACCAGAGCTTGACACCCGTAAAGTAGGAGGCCCTTCCGATCATATGTGCGCCCACAGGTGCCGTCAACAACATAAACAAGATTATTGCCATGACCCGCGAGGTAATGGCCGTATCTCCAAAGTACACTGCAGCGGCGATCAAAATCAGCCCTATGCCCAATGTGGCTGCTTTGGTCGTCACAGAGATTCTCAGGTAAAGATCCGGCATCCGTACTACTCCAATGGCAGCAAGAAGGATAAACAGCGCCCCTAGGGTGCTTAGAATAACTATAAAGATATCACTCATTTCGTTCTCTTTTTTCCAAATAATAAGAAAATGCTACTGTACCCAAAAAGGCGATAAGCGCCAATATCATAGCGATATCCAGAAAGGTGGGCTGATTGGTATGAATGCTATAGACGGCAATAATGCCTATTCCCGCCGTCAGTAGCAAGTCCAAGGCCACTACCCGATCTGACAAAGTTGGTCCCTTTAAAAACCGCACGAATATGATTACGGTCGAGATAGCCAAAACCGGTAGGATAATGTAGTAGAGGTAGTCGTATAGGTTCATCGCAAAATGTCTAAAAGCCTCCTTTCAAAGCCATTCTTGATTTCATCAATAAATTTCTCGCGGTCGTTGACGTACATCGCGTGCACGTAAAGAACCGTTCTGTCGTCTGAAACATCCAGACTAAGTGTTCCTGGCGTCAATGTTATCAGGTTTGCCAGCAGCGTAATTTCTAAATCAGTTTTTGCTTCTAATGGAATGCGGATTATGCCGGGCTTCATGTAGTATTTTGGTGTGATCACATCATAGGCAACTTGAACGTTGGCTTTTACCAATTCATAAAGAAAGAACCCTATAAAGCTGATGAGCTTGGGAATCCTGCTGAAGTATTTCTCCTCCCGTCGGTTGGTAGTTATCAGCCACATCAGCACAAAGCTGAGGACAAAGCCAAACACGAAGTTTTCGAATGAGAACGTACCGGTGACCGCCAACCAGATGAAGGAAAGGAATAAATTGCTTAAAAACCTGGTTTTTATCATGGCATGTTGAAATTAGATTGAACGTCCTAAAACGGCCTGTATATACTCCTGTGGATCCATCAGCGACGAACCTACCCTTGCGGCTACCTGAATGACATATTCCGCGCCAAAGCCGATCGCCAACGAGATCAGGCTTAGAAATACAATGGAAACGACCATCGCCTGTCGTTTAAGGGGCTTTAGTTCGTGGAAGTATTTGACCTGCATTTTTACCGGTATGTGGGTGCTTTCTTTCCAGAACACTCCCTCCCATACCTTTGCAATGACGAATAAGGTAAGGAAACTTCCCAGCAATATAAAGCCCACCAACCAATAATTACCGACGGCCAAACTTCCTTCAATGAGAAATAGCTTGGGCCAGAAACCGGATAAGGGGGGGATTCCTACCAGCGAAAACATGGAAATTGCCATCAAAAGTGACAGCTTGGGATATTCCTTGTAGAATCCACCTAACAACCTAAGGCTGTAAGTTCCCTTAATTTTGAAGATCAAACCGGCAACCATAAATAGCGTAGTTTTTACGATGATATCGTGGATCAGGTAGAAAATCGAACCTTCGATTGCCGTTTGGGTATAGATACCCAAGCCGGCAATCATATAACCAATATGGCAGATAATGAGGTAACTAAATACTTTTCTGATGTTATTTTGAATCAGTGCACCAATACCTCCGGACAAAATGGTTATGGCAGCGATGGCGCTAATTAACGTAATCAGGAAGCTATCCGGAATGAAAATTAGCGTAAACACCCGGAGAAGTGCATAAACCCCAACTTTCGTTAACAGCCCGCCGAAAATGGCCGAGATGGCCGGGGGTGGCGTATGGTAGGAGGCGGGAAGCCAAAAGTACAAGGGAAATACCGCTGATTTGATTCCGAAACCCACCAAGAACAAGATGGCAGTCACGTTTACCAAGCCCCTATTTTCTATTTCAGCCACCTTTAGGGAGAGATCCGCCATGTTTAAGCTGCCCGTGAGGCCGTAAAGAATGGCGATGGCGGTAAGGAAAATCACCGAGGCCAGCAGGTTCATTGTTACGTATTTGACAGCCCCCTCAAGTTGTGCCTTTTCTCCGCCTATGGTAATCAGTACAAAAGAAGAGATGATTATGATTTCAAACCAAACATAGAGATTAAAAATGTCACCGGCCAAAAACGCGCCGTTAAGGCCCATTAAAAGGAAGTGATAAATGGGGAAATAGCCAAATTCTATGCGGGAATTCCTTACACTACCGACCGAAAACACCGATACGGCTAGCCCGGCTGTGGTAGTCAACAAGACCATCAACGCGCTAAACACATCGGCAACAAAGGTGATTCCAAAAGGGGCAACCCAGTTACCCGCTTGTGTGGTATAGATGCCATGTTCCCAGACAGCCACGAATAATACTGTCGAAATAACTAGGGCTATCACTGATCCGACTACGCTGACTAGTTTCTGCAGGTTTTTACGGGTCCAGCAAAACATCAACAGCACCGCTAAAAATAGCTGAAAGATGATGGGTAAAACTACAAAGGGGCTACTCATAGGTCTTCGTCGGTTGCGTTCATTTCGTCTAAATCGTCGGTTTTGACCACCTTATAGGCTCTTTTTACCAAGATGATGGCAAAGGCCTGCAGGCCAAAACTGATTACTATCGCAGTCAAGATTAAGGCTTGTGGAATGGGATCCGCATAGAGTCCTTCCAGTGCTTTCCCACTTTCCGGTATAATGGGAGGTTTGCCTTTGACGATTTTTCCCAGTAGAAAGATCAGCATATTGGCGCCGTTGCCCAAGAGGATGAGTCCGATGATCAATTTCACCAAACTCCTTCGCAGGATCATATAGATCCCGGCAGCATATAAAAGTCCTATGAGGATGACGAGTAATATTTCCATACTTATAGGCTTTCCGAAATGGTAAATATGATGGTAAGTGTCACGCCAATCACCACCAAAAATACGCCCGTATCAAAAACAAGGGCTGTACCTACCAAACCAATAACGGCGATAGGTTCGTCCATCCACAGCCCTGTCATAAAGGGCTGTCCAAGAAGCCAAGGCAATGCCCCGGCTGCTAAGGCTATGGTAAGTCCTATCGGCATTAAAAAACCGGGATGGAATTTTATGATTTTCCGGGTCTGGTCTAGGCCGTTAGCAAAGGAGTGAATAACAAATGCGATGGACGCGATCAAGCCGCCTACAAACCCCCCTCCGGGTAAGTAATGTCCCCGGAGCAAGATGAATATCGCAAATAACAGCAGCAGGGGGAGTAGGTAATTCGATGCTGTCTTGAATATGAGTGTTTTCATGTGTTTATAATTTTTTTTCAGTTGCTATCCCGACTGGTCGGGACAGGCTATGGAATCCCTGCCTGTCCGGCAGGCAGGTCGCAATTATAATCATCCCTGCGTGCGTCGCCTGC
>WGNT01000036.1 GCA_016124425.1 Cytophagales bacterium | reverse complement strand
TTTCCATCTTGTCAAAGGCATTTTTCACGCGATGTTGCAACTTTAGAACCACTGGGCACGAAGCATCGATAAGCTGTATATTGTTTTCTACAGCCAATCGATAAGTCTCAGGCGGTTCTCCGTGCGCTCTGATAAGTACTTTACAGTCTGTTAAACATTTCAATTGCTCTCTGTCAATTACCTCAAGCCCTTTTTGTCTGAGCCTGCGTACTTCCATATCATTATGTACGATATCCCCCAAACAATATAACTTCTCATTCCCCTCCATTTCATCCTCTGCCATTTGAATGGCATATTCCACACCAAAACAATAACCGGAATTCTTATCTATTGTAACTTCCATCTATATGTATTTCAGTTGATCCTCTCCCGCGCCCAACCGAGTATTTGTCGCACTTGATCTTCAAACGACAAGCTACTGGTATCCAACTCCACCGCATCACGGGCTTTGGTGAGCGGGCTCTCTTTTCGGTTGGTATCCATATAGTCCCGTTCTTTCAAATTCCGTGCTATTTGTTCTAAATCAGCCAACTTTCCCTTTTCCTGAAGCTCTTTGCGTCTGCGTTCTGCTCTTATGTCTAGATCGGCAAGCATATAAACCTTTAATTCAGCATCTGGAAAAACAACGGTACCGATATCCCTTCCATCCATGACCACGCCTTTTCTATTGCCTAATTCCTTCTGTATGGCTACTAGTTTCTCACGGACTTGCTTAATTTTACTTACCTCGCTGACGAGACTACTGATCTCCATTCCACGGATTTCATCTTCCACATCCTTTCCGTTCAAAAAGATATGCTGTTCCCCAGTTTCCTCTACAATACGAAAATCAAGCTGAAGATGATGTAAAGAGGAAATAATTTCGCCGATGTTTGTCAACGTTGTTCCTGATCTTAAAAAATGAAGGGTGACCGCCCTATACATCGCCCCAGAATCAATATAGGCGTAATTTAATGCTTTCGCCACCGATTTGGCCGTTGTGCTTTTTCCACAACCCGAAAGCCCATCTATGGCTATAATGATTTTTTTCATTACGGAAAAGTAGCAAGTAACCTTTTGAACATGTATATTCGGATGCAAATATAGCAGTTTAAAAACTGGTATATCAATTATTGGTTTATTTATGACTTTTTTATTTCCTTTATACTATGAGCCCAAATGCTGAATTTTTCAAACCAAAAGACGATGTCTGATTCCTCGATAATCATAGAGGGACAACTTGTTGACATATATCAACGAGCTGTTTATCCTGTTTCTGTATCCATAGATAATGGCCGGATTATTGATATTCGACGCATTCCGGCTGCTCCTGAAGTATTTTTAATGCCCGGATTTATTGATGCCCATGTGCACATTGAGTCTTCCCTCCTTGTTCCTTCCGAGTTTGCACGATTAGCAGTCGTACACGGAACTGTCGCGACAGTTTCTGATCCACATGAGATTGCCAACGTATGTGGTGTAGATGGCGTGACTTATATGATCGAAAACGGAAAACAGGTAAACTTTAAATTTTTCTTTGGCGCGCCATCATGTGTCCCTGCCACCACATTTGAAACGGCGGGGGCTACAATTGGCCCCAATGAAATAGATACACTTCTTCAAAACGCGGACATCCATTACCTGGCCGAAATGATGAATTGGCCTGGGGTTCTCTCTCAGGATCCTGAGGTTGAAGAAAAGCTCGCACTCGCGAAACGGTATAATAAGCCTGTCGACGGACATGCACCGGGATTACGTGGTGAAAACGCTGCTAAATATGCTAGTGCAGGAATCACAACTGACCATGAATGCGTCACCTATGACGAAGCGCTAGAAAAGCTTAAGCTAGGAATGAAAATCGCTATCCGTGAGGGAAGCGCCGCGAAAAACTTCAACGCGCTTATTGATTTAATCGATGACCACCCAGACAAAATTATGTTCTGTAGTGATGACAAACATCCAGATAGCCTGCTTGAAGGCCATATGAATCAGCTTGTGGCTAGAGCTGTGCAGCGTGGCAAAAATATTTTTGATGTATTGAAGGTTTCGTGCGTCAATCCCATAACCCACTATGGACTAAACGTTGGCACCCTGCGAGTCGATGATCCTGCGGATTTCATTGTAGTAGAAGATTTACGTGAATTTAACGTTTTAAAAACCTATATTAGAGGCGATTTAGTCGCTTTACGTGGAAAATCATTACTACCTTCCACAAAGACCCGAAAGATTAACAGGTTTTCGTCATCTATGGTTACCCTAAATGCCTTTCAAGTGTTGGGCGAAACGGGGAAAATAAGGATAATCGAAGTAGAAGATGGTCAGCTCTTAACACGGGAAGGAGGGGCAATAATCCAATCTGAAAACGGGACGCTCAATGCTGATACCGACCGGGATTTATTGAAAATCGCCGTCATTAATCGATACAGAACTTCGTCCGCCTCCTTAGGTTTTGTAAGAAATTTCGGCATAAAGCAAGGGGCTATCGCGTCATCTGTGGCCCATGACTCACATAACGTGATTGTGGTCGGGAGTAACGATGAAGCTATGCGAGATGCTGCCAACGCGGTAATATCGTCAAAAGGAGGCCTAGCTGTATGCAACGGAAATAAGGTAAAGCTTTTACCGCTCCCGGTCGGGGGACTTATGAGCGACGAGGATGGGTTCGAGGTGGCAACTTCGTATCTCGCACTCGATGCCTTTGCAAAGGAAATAGGGGCGACGTTGACTTCGCCTTTTATGACCTTGAGTTTTATGGCATTATTGGTCATACCATCTTTAAAGATAAGTGACCGAGGGCTGTTTGATGGTAATAAGTTTGAATTTGTATCGCTTTACCGGCCGGATTAAGCTTTCGGCAAGGATTTGCATGACAAGAGTGAGTTAAGACATGGAAAAGAGGAAGTGGGTTTCGGGGAAGTGGAAGGAATTTTTCCTTTGGGAAGCATCTTCCGGGATGGAAAAGAAAATTTTCTATGCCGCGGTTAGTGTAATGATGCTTTACGTTTTCTTAATGATGGTAGTGAATTTCCTCCTCCGCCAATACCTGCTTGGTACCATCTTTTTAATCTGCCTTCCCCTCGGTCCTTACATCATGTATTTACTGAGGAAAAAGCATAAATTTAATTTGCCATTTTTCATTTTCGGTTTTGTTGCCTATCCGGTGTTAGCGATAAACTTCTATCTCAATGATGGAGTAGAGGGGACAAGCGCCTATGTATTCATACTCATCAATCTGGTGATGACCAGCATTGCGCCTATGAGGTGGGTTTTCGGACTTGCTATAGTAAATATTTTATTCTTTGTCAGTACGTTTTATATAGGTGTTTTTTATCCTGAAGTTATACCGACGAATTATCCGGATAAAATTACCGTTTTTATAGATCATAGTATTACTTACCTTGGCACTTCATTGGGTATGATCTTCATTTTGATGACAGTAAGGCTTTTTTATCAGACCCATAAATCCAGAAGTGAGGCAAATGAAAAGGAATTGATAGTTGTGAACAGAGACCTTACCAATACCAACGCCCAAAAAGACAAGATAATCGCTATTCTCGCCCATGACTTAAAAAATCCGCTTCAGTCCATTATGCAAACCCTCGAGATGTTGAATGAAACAAATGACTTAACCCGAGAGGAAATGGATTTCATACACGCAGAGCTCCTCAAAAACACCAAACGGACCTACTCGATGATGGAGAATATCCTTGAATGGTCCTCGTTTGAGCTGCGAGGGCAGAATAGCCGGGTCAGGGAAGTTGACCTTAAAAGTCTTCTCGGGGATACGCTTGAAATCATGAAATCTATTGCAAAACAAAAAGGAATAGCATTGCATACCCAGTTTAACGCTAACCCAATCCTTCATTTGGAGTCAGACAGACTACTTCTTATTGTGCGGAACCTGGTACAGAATGCCATCAAGTTTACCAATGTCGGGGGAAAAATCACATTTGAGATAAGTTATGATGGTAATGACACCATACTTTCGGTAGAGGATAACGGCATCGGCATTTCCGAAAATCAATTGAATGCCATCTTTCAGTTTGAAGCAAAACATACCTATGGCACTGCAAAGGAAAAAGGTACCGGATTAGGACTTCATTTATGTTATCAAAACGCCAAAAAAATTGGGGCCGTACTTTCCGTCGAAAGCAAAGAAGGTGTCGGAAGTACATTCAGCTTACGAATTCCAGGGAAGCTAGGACACGAAATCGAATCTGTTAAGTGGTCAACTCCTTCTTCTTTATAATATCCGCAACAATGGATTTGGCATGAACAATGGTATTTTCAATAAAAAATTCCCGCGTATTCAAACCGCCGCATACCACTCCTGCCAAATAGACGCCGCGGATATTTGATTCTTGATTTTGATCGTCAAAACAAGGTCTTCTTCGCTCATCTAGACTGAGTTCAACCCCCAATTGGTCAAGTAGGGCAAAATTTGGCCGGTAACCTGTCATAGCCAATACAAAGTCATTTTCCAACACCTTCTCTCCCTCGGGTGTCTGAATCACTACTGTATCTTCTGAGATTGACTTAATGGAAGACTCAAAATAGGCAGAAATGGATCCTTCCTTTATCCTGTTCTCAATATCCGGTAGCACCCAGTACTTCACTGTCTGATCTATCGTTGGCTTGATGACCACCATAGTGACCTTTGCTCCTTTTCTCCATGTTTCCAACGCAACATCTACGGCAGAATTCCCGCCACCCACTACCAGTAGCTTTTGTCCGATATAGGGCCATGGCTCCTTGTAATAGTGGGACACTTTGGGCAAATCCTCACCAGGCACGTTCATGAGATTCGGTAGATCGTAGAACCCGGTAGCAAGGATTAGCTTCGCTGCCAAATAAGTGGCTTTGGATGTCTGTACCGAAAACCCTTCGCCGGGAAGTTTTTTAAGTTCAAGCACTTCCTCATACAATTGAATGGCCAGCTCATAATGCTTAACAATCCGCCTGTAGTACTCTAAAGCCTCAGTTCGGTTCGGTTTATTTGAAATAGACATAAAGGGAATTCCCGCCATTTCCAACTTTTCGGACGTGGAAAAAAAGGTCATGTTAGCGGGGTAATTAAAAATGGAATTTGTGAGCACTCCTTTTTCAACAATAAGATAATTCAGCCCAGCCTGTTTAGCTTCTACACCGCAAGCTAAACCTATTGGGCCTCCTCCTATGATTAGTACATCAAGTTTTTGCATATGCCGTTTTCCTCCGTTTTTTTTCTTGTGCGATTTATGTATTTTTCATCGAAAACTTGATTTCGGTATCTTTCCTCTCAGGAACAAACCTTACCTCCTTCAAGTGCACCTCTCCTGAATGGGCCCACAAGAGTGCTGTTGAATTAACCGTCCCGTAATATCCGTCCAACATAATGAATTGCGCCGAAACGGATTCCTCCCATTGGGGACTCAGACCGGTATTGGGACGCAATTCAAGAGGTGCCGGTATGTTGGAACTCAAGAGACCTATCATTGTATCCATATCAGGCTTCACAACCTGCTGAAGATAGCCGGCCAAGGCAATCCTTGCAGATTGGACCTTTGGCCAAGGCGTGTTCAGCAGCGCATTGCTCAGCGCATGACACCCCGGAACAACCTCTTGTATATCCCGCTGGTAGTTCGAAAAACAAAACATGTGCGCCCCATCTGAAACAAGGAGGTTGAAGCCGCTATAGCTCTCCTTTTTCTCCTGAATAGACCTCAAGTAGTCCAAGGGTTTAAGATCTCCATGAAGATAGCCCGTTACGAGTTCTCCCCTACTTGTAGGTCGTTTTTTCGTGTCGGTGACATCCCTGTAATTTGTCAATGCTGCAAAACGTCCGTTTGGATGAACACCCAGCCATGTTCCGCCACCTTCTAGATCCTTGCCTGCATAGATTCCCTGCTCCCAAAAATGCAGAGGAGACGATTCCCTCCTATAATACTCATCTCTATTAGCTACCAACACCATTTTATAATCGGGATGATTGAGCCAGTTGATTGCTATTAAACACATAGGTAAAGCTTGTCAGTTGCTATTGTTGGGGATTAAATTTGAATCAGTAAACGTATCGACCGGGAATCTCCTGTTACAACGCCTAATGGCTTTTATGGGTTCATGCTTGGTCAATCAAAAAAAGATCGTTTTTCTTGTTTAGGCGTTAATTCCATAAGTTCAGTTTTATACGCTGCACGTTTTTGCTTTTTCCGGCTTGGCAAAAAAAAGCCCTTTGAAACCAAACATGTTCAAAGGGCCTTTCTAAGGTAAGTGAATGGCCGGATGCTAATTTCCCGGATTAACTACCATGGAAACAACTGCCAGATTTGCCGACTCATCGGTATTCAAAGGCGTAATCACCAAGAACATGTCCTGTATTTCGCCTGATTTAGGTGCTTCTACAGGGATGTCGATTTTTTTACTATACGTGTTGGCTCCACTCTGCTGCAATTCACCTGACCTAACAATAAGCTGACCTGCGATCGCACCATTCTCATTTCCCTGACGTAACTCCATCTGATAACCAAAATCCAGTTGCTTTTCGCTGGAGAGTTCCAACGATACGGATGCGATACCTGTAAGGTCCACATATTCGAAACTAGCACTGGAAGATTTCCCTGAAGGCGCCATTAGGATGGAGCGACCTTCTCTATTGGAAACAGAAAGGCCATTAAGGCTCGCTGATGAAAGGTCTAATCGGCTGTTACGCAGATAAATGCTATTTCCGCCCGTGAGTGGCTTGATAGTTTCACCGCCTTTATCCGTATACGTTGCCGAAATTTGTAAAACCCCGTTGGGCGACAAAGGCTTGCCAAGTGTGGGATCAATGGTCCCTGAGGCAGGGAGTGATGCTTGACGACTTACTTCCCCATTAAGTGAAAATATCCATGCGATAATTTTTTTGGCATCGCCTGGTTTCACCGCGGGATTTGCTGGCATCATCGTTTCACCCCAAATTCCCGAACCACCTTTTATGATTTTGTTGGTCAGGTGCGTTACCGCTGATGGGTTGTTTCTGTATTTCTTGGCTACGTCCATGTAAGCAGGGCCTACAGAGGCCTCGTCTACTTTATGACAGGTCTTACAGGTTAGGGATTCCATAATACTTTTTCCGGCCATGGCCTCAGACATAACCTGATGGCCCAAGGCCGCCTCAGCCCGATCAAATCCCTCGATATAATCCGCCATCACAAATAGGTTTGCGGACTCCATTTCACCTGCGGCATCATCCGGGTCATTGACTAGGATGTCATAGGAAACTTTTTTGTCAGGAAAATAAAAACTTTGATTCCCATTTACCTGAATCTCCACCAGAGGCGCAATATTCCCTGCATATACCTCTAAGGGCATCGCCTTGCCACTAAGCCCAGTGGGATCACTGACCGTCAAACCAATTGTATAGTCCCCGACCCTATCGTATGTATAAATTAAATTAGGAGTATCCGTTTCGATAATTTCGCCATCACCCATATCCCATAAATAAGTTAATTTATCATTCTCAGGATCTTTAGCTTCCGCCGTCAGGTTTATTTTGAAGGGAAGCGCACCAGAGGTTTGATCTACTTCTGCCGAGATCACAACCGGTGCCCGATTTCCAGGATTGTAATCAATTCGGGATAGCGCCGCATCCGGATTTTTTGAGAACCAACCGTTACCGTACTCCAAATAATACAGTTTCCCGTCCGGTCCAAGCTCCATATCAATTAAGGCGTTATTTTTCACACTAGGCATAAAGGGCTCCATGTGCAAGTAATCGCCGTTCTCATCCATGGTTACTACCTTCACCCAGCCCCTGATCCAGTCATAGATAAACAATTTGCCATCGAAATAATCAGGCAAGCCGCCACCGTCCGGGTACAGGTCCGAGTAATAAACCGGACCGGCCATCGCATTCCGGCCGCCGGAACCTACTTGGGGAAACTCCGGAGATTCAACATAGGGATACCAGATGAAAGCAGGTTGTGCTGGCGGTAGTTCGTTTAATCCTGTATTATTTCGAGAACGATTGATCGGCTTAGCCGGGTCAAAGGTCATCCCAGATTCTCCGGTATCAAAGTTATAGGCTGTGTACGGGTAATTCGCTCCTACAAAAAACGGCCATCCAAAATTACCGGCCTTTTTTGCCTGATTGACCTCATCGTACCCCCTAGGTCCTCTTACACCCAAGCTGTCGTTCCGGGCATCGGGACCTACTTCTCCCCAATAAAGGTATCCTGTCTTCTGGTCTACAGCGATCCGGTACGGATTTCGGTTGCCCTGTACGTAGATTTCAGGGCGGGTACCTTCAGTACCGACAGGATAAAGGTTCCCTTCTGGGATACCATAAGTGCCGTCTTCATTTACCTTGATGCGAAGTATTTTACCTCTCAGATCGTTGGTGTTTCCTGAAGACCTTGCCGCATCATACTGCTCAAATCCTTCTCTATCATCTAGTGGCGCGTATCCTCTAAGGGTATGTCGTGAATTGGCTTGGTTGAAAGGGGTAGAATTATCACCAGCAGAAACATAAAGCAAACCCTCACTGTCAAAAGCGATAGATCCTCCGGTATGGCAGCAAATATCACGCTGGGAATAAAACTCCAAAATCACCTGCTCAGAATCCATGTTGATTTTGTCGTTTTCAAACTTAAACCGGGAAAGCCGGTTCACCCACTTGTCCACCGGACTATAGAAGGCATAGACCCAGTTATTTTCCGAAAAATTCGGATCTGCTTTTATGCCCATTAGGCCTTCCTCGGCGTTAACGCGCGGAGCTTCCGTCTTCCAGTAAACATCGAGGAGGCCAGCTTGAGTGACCGTGGAATCCCCGTTTTTATACAACAGAATTTCTCCTCGCCGCTGAGAGATAAGTATATCTAAATTAGGTAAAATAGTTAGTTCGGTAGGCTCATTGAACTCACCCATAACCAAGGTTTTTTTCTCAAATCGATCTTCCTCAGGAACCCGTTTACTTTTTGCTTGTCCATAGTCAAGGCGGTGATTTTTGCCAATGGCATAGTTGATGCCTTCTAAAATATGCCTAAGAAAAAGCGGTTCTTCAAAGGATTCACCGGTATGCCCGCCCCCGGTATAAAATGCCCTACCACCGTCATACTCGTGGAACCATGCCAAAGGGTGGTATCCAGTATCAGCTCCTCCCTGATAGCTTTCCTCGTCCAGCGTCATTAGCACATTGACGTTCTCGTTGAAATTTTTGTAGGTATACCATTCATCTGTTCGTTCCCATTTCTCAGGTAAAAAAGAAGTTGAAGGGTGGTTTCTATCTACTACATCCAAGACGCCACTCTGTACATTTGGGTGTGGATCGTTTATCCCGGGATGATCCAAAAAGTTACCTCCCACCATTTTTGCGTACCAAGGCCAGTCGTATTCGGTGTCCGCAGCCGCATGGATCCCTACGAAGCCCCCACCCGCCTGAATATATCGTTCGAAATCGGCCTGCTGATAGTGGTCTAAGACATTTCCCGTAGTACTCAAAAACACCACGGCGCTATATTCTTTTAATATTTCCTCGGTAAACATCGCTGCATTTTTGGTAGTGTCTACATCAAAGCCATTTTCGGCTCCCAATTTTTGCAACGCCGCCAAGCCAGCAGGGATAGATTCATGGTAATATTCGGCGGTTTTACTGAATACCAAAATTTTCGGTTTGCCGGACCGTTGAGAACACGAGGCCAACATAAATATTCCCAGTATAAGGGTCATAAGGACCTTATACCGTACAATTAAAACATTCATAGATTTAGATTTTTGGTGCAATATAGGTTTAATGTTTTGGTATACAGGGGTAGCTATCAAAATTCTACCGGATTACCGCATACGTATGTAAGGGGCAAGGGTGCATATTTTAAAGCTAAACAAGGACGATCAATATGTCGCCCGCCCTCCTGATAGATCAAATATAAAGCCGGTATTAAAACTGGCTTCCTTGGAAGCAATCCAACAGGCTAAAGAAGCCGTCTCGGCTACGGTTCCGAAACGCTGCATAGGAATTTTTGAAGCCATATAGGCAAGTTGTTCAGGAGCAGTATCCGCATTCATCGGCGTTTGGATGACGGCTGGGGCGATGCCATTGACCGTAATACCCTCATCGGCGTATTCCTTTCCAAGCCCTTTAACCAAACCGATCACCCCGGCTTTTGTTGCCGAGTAGCCTACCATGTTCGGATTCCCTTCCTTTCCTGCTATGGAAGCGATCATCACTATCCTGCCGTACTTGTTCTGTTGCATGTACGGTATCACGTATTTACATACTAAAAATGAGCCCCGAAGGTTAACACGATAAATTGTATCGAAAGCTTCAGTCGTGTATTCAGTGATTTTGGTCTGCGTGGGGCCTACTATTCCTGCCGAATTCACCATCACATCAATTTTTCCGAATGCTTTGACGACCTCCTCAAAGGCTTCCTTCACCTGATCCTCGTCCGAAATATCAACACGCTTAACCAAGACTGGAATTCCCTTAGCGGAAAATTCCCTTTTCCGCAGGTCCAAAAGTTCTTCTTTAACATCCCAAAGCGCCACTTTCCCTCCTTCGGCAGCAACTCTCTCGGCGATCGCGCGTCCAATTCCGTCTGCTGCTCCGGTAACAACAGCTACTTGATTCTCGAATCTTTTTTGCTCCATCTTTACTTGTATAAAATTGCCCGCTAATCTACTACATGCATTTTACTAAATACTAACCGATTATCTATTTTTCAGGGCTTATTTCCATTATTTCGAAATGGCGTCACATACCGCACGCGAAGGGAACCGCGATTGCATCAACGTTAAAAACGGATTTGAGTGTCAGATCCCACCCCTAAAGAACAGGATAGTGAATCGGGATTTTTTTTACTACTTTACGAACTCAAACCGTTTTACCGTTCATCTAAACCTGTCTGCTATACCATGAAGCAAGTAGCCTTTACCATGAAGTTATACCCCGGGTTTGCCGAGGAATATGAGAAAAGACACCATGAAATCTGGCCGGAACTAGTAGCGCTGCTTAAAGAAGCACAAATAACCGATTACCACATATTCCTGGATAGCGATTCGAACACGCTTTTTGCATTCCAGCAGATATCCGGTGAGGGCACCTCCCAAGATCTTGGAAATACCGAAATTGTCAAGAAGTGGTGGGCCTATATGGCTGACATCATGGAAACAAAGGAAGACAAATCCCCTGTCACCAATCCACTCAAAAAGGTGTTTTCTCTTCCATAAATTTCGCTTTATGCCCTTTACTTCGATCCAAAAAAGGTTGTATTTCCTTTCATTTTTGTCCTCGTTGATCTGCCTTTCTTTGGCTGGATGCTCTGCGGAATCACCAATAGACAATTCAAGAGCTATTCAAGCATGGCCCGAAATCACCAAAACAGCCAAACCTTGGTCCCGTTGGTGGTGGATGGGCAATGCCGTGGATAAAGAAAATCTAAGTACCTTATTACGAGAATATGAAGCTGCAGGCCTAGGTGGTCTGGAGATTGCGCCAATTTACGGTGCCAAGGGCTACGAATCGCGGTTTATTGACTACCTATCTCCACAGTGGCTGGAAATGCTACACCACACGATATCAGTAGCTGACAGCCTCGGAATGGGAATAGACCTTACGCAGGGCACGGGCTGGCCTTTTGGAGGTCCTATGGTAGGTCCAGAAACAGCCGCTAAGCGCATGCTAATACAAAGGCACCAAATAATAAATGGCACCTTGGACCTTCCCATACGCCTTCAGGACGAGCGGGCACAGCGGTATGACTATACACTTGCCCACCTCATGGCCTATCCGGAGCAAGGAGATACCATCGAAATTACAGATAAGGTTTCCCCCAATGGGTCAGTCGATTGGGCCGAAACAGGAACCTGGACGCTTTGGGCAATTTTTCAAGCACAGACCGGGCAGCTGGTGAAACGAGCCGCTCCAGGTGGACAAGGCTTTACGTTGGACCATTATTCCGAGGAAGCAGTGGGCTCCTACCTAGCCCATTTTGAGCAAGCCTTTGGTGATCAATTCCCTGCCATACGTGCGTTTTACAACGACAGCTTTGAAGTATACGGAGCAGATTTCTCACCAGGGTTTTTCAACTATTTCGAGTCAAAAAGAGGCTATGACCTAAAAAAATACCTCCCCCAGCTCCTTGCTGACGAACCTAACGAAACAAGTATACGGTTAA
>WGNT01000141.1 GCA_016124425.1 Cytophagales bacterium | reverse complement strand
GGGTTCAGAACGTCGTGAGACAGTTCGGTCCCTATCTTCCGCGAGAGTTGGAGTCTTGAGAAGAGCTGCCCTTAGTACGAGAGGACCGGGGTGGACGAATCTCTGGTGTATCTGTTGTCGTGCCAACGGCATCGCAGAGTAGCTATATTCGGACAGGATAACCGCTGAAAGCATCTAAGCGGGAAGCCCCCTTCAATACAAGGACTCCCTATCAGAGCCGTCGAAGACTACGACGTTGATAGGCTGGATGTGGACGCGTGGTAACACGTGAAGCTAACCAGTACTAATTGCTCGATTGGCTTGAATTTAAATCATGTCGTTTGGATTTCCAAACGATAGCGTGCAGTGATAAATTTGCTGTTAAGTTGAATGATTGGATTTTGGCTAGACCCTACAAAATTTTTTTAACTGGAATATGTTTTGATGATCTGGTGGTTACAGCGAGAGTGAAACACCCGATCCCATCCCGAACTCGACCGTGAAACCTCTTTGCGACGATGGTACTGCGTCTTAAGACGTGGGAGAGTAGTGCGCTGCCAGATCTTCCAAGCATATTTCAGTTGGCTTTAACCTGTTTACGAATTTAAGTTTCAAAGCCCGCCTTTTTGGCGGGTTTTTTATTTTCTTGAATTCTATGATCAAAAAATGTATTTTCATAACAATAAATTTTAAGAAGGTGATTCGAGCGTGGCAAAAAGTGCATTTTTCATTCTAGGTGGTATTAAGGGCGGCGCGCGCGTACAAAATTTTCGCAAGTCTTATGAATATGCGAGGCAAGAGAGAACCGACTGTGCTGTATATTGGTGCTGCAGCGGATAACGGTCTTGAATATAAACAGACGTTTATAAAAGGCATTAACATGGCCGTCCCGGACGCACATGTTGAATCACTAAACTTGACGTTATCTCCCGATTGCCGTCACGGTAATCCACAAAAGCTGAACCTTGCTTTTGGTCGTGCAGACGTCGTCTATTTTGACGGCGGTGACACGATGAAGTTGCGCGATATTTTCAGAATGTTTAGTTTAGATGAATATTGTAAAGAAGCGTACGAGAGAGGCGCTTATGTTGGAGGATCCTGTGGCGGCGGGTCTATCTTTGCAGAAGGTGTTGTTTATTCTGACAGGCAGGGCAATATTCATACAGATAAAGGGGTCGGTTTAATTCCTAACGTAACGATATCTGCCAAAATTGATTGGGAAGAACAAGCAGAAGCCAGAGAAGCCGCGCTCAGGGCTGTGGCTGTTGAAAAGGCCGGCGAAAACATGCGCTGTATCGGCGTTGGCGACAACCAAATCATTATATTCCATAAAGACGGATTGCTTTCTCTTGCCAAGCCAGGGTTTCATGGAACGACAGGAAAACCTCTCAGAAGAGCCTTCACAATGAAGCCGGACGGAACGAAAGACGATATCTTCTGTTTGGAAGCTGTATGATTTTATTTGCAAAAGCATGTTAGTTTGTGTTATATTTTTCATAATTAATAAAAAGACTACATAGATAAAGGGTTTGAAACATGAAACCAGCAGAGCATTTTGCTGAACGTCGGGCTATCGAAGAACTTTACAAGAAGTGGATTGCTTCCGGTAAGAAGTCTTTGACAGACCTTGATAATTTGAACGAGACCGAAAAAATTATCCTAAATAGGATGGTTGTCGCCAACAGCAATAATTATAAAAAAGCTTAAGCACTTTCCTTAAGCTTTTTCATTTCTTGAACAAGGCCATTAATGTGCGGCAAAATGGCTTTTTCCAGCACGAATTTTTTATCATCAGGGATGCCGACCAAAAACTTTCTCGCTAAATCAAAAGCCTCTTGGTTGTATTCAATTTTTTCTTTTGCTTTGATCGTGTCCTGATTTTCGTACCGAGCAAGTTTGCTGACAGCATGATCAATTACTGTTTTTATAACATTACTTGTTCGTGTCAGTCGTTTTTGAAATTCTTGTCTCGTAACAGTGATAACCGTTGTTGTGGTGACTGCTTCGTAGCTCACGGGCAGAGGGTCATCGACAACCAGACTTAACTCCCCGATAAGTGTTCCAGGACCAAAACGGCCGATTTCAATTTTTTCATCTCCGTCCATGATGAAAGAGGCCACTTCACCGTTTTGTACAATATAGGCGCGAGCATTCTCTTCGCCAGCCTTGATAAAAACCTTCCCAGCCTGCAAACAAGAACGTTCTAAAACATCTGATCCTTTATTCATGGATAGTCCCATTGAAAATTGAATTATATTCTATCAGCTTTTTCTTGAAATTATAGTATTTAAGAATAGATTATCCTCTCGTATTTAGCGCTGACTTGACAAAATGCAAGAATAGTCTATATCTTTAATAATCTCTGAGGACTTGGATTTCTGATACTAAAATCAGCCGAATACCTACTTAGAGCTGATTTTAACTTAATAAAAGGAGTGTCAGAAATGGCGACAGGAACAGTAAAATGGTTTAACCCGACGAAAGGCTTTGGCTTTATCGTGCCTGATGATGGCGGTAGCGATGTATTCGTACATATCTCTGCAGTTGAAGAAGCAGGTATGAAAACCCTGGAAGAAGGGCAAAAAGTGCAATATGACCTTATCGAAAACAGAGGCAAGCAAGCAGCAGGCAATCTGAAAAAAGCCGCTTAATATTTTCAAAAATTACGAAGGCGCGCCACATACGATGGCGCGTTTTTCTTTGTTTTGTGCAAAGCACCAATCTAAATATCTCAATAGTTTAACGATACGTTGTGCATCGCGTCACATCATTTTCTTTTTCGTATCCCGCTCTTACTGTATACTTCGGGACATAATAAAGAGAGGAGATTGTAATGACAGGGTATTCATGTGGAGCTGGTGGCGTTATGTTCGTCCAAGAAAAAATTGACCGAGCAAAAGCTGCGGCAAAAATGAAGAAAGTTGCTATGAGGCGCTCGAATGACAACATTAACGGTCATCAAAAAGAAGGATATACTCAAACATTTCCAAAATGTGACGATATGCCGGAAACGCACTAAGTTTTAATCGCTAGAGTTTTTACGCAGCAAGTCTTGAAAAAAGGCTTGCTGTGTTCTTTTGCGGGATGTAAGACTCTCTGCATCGCAACGTCAAAAACAACAAGGATAAAATACGATGGATATTTCGAAAATTCCGGTGGGCAAAGATGCGCCGAACAATGTGAATGTTATCATTGAAAATACGCAAGGTGGCACACCCGTAAAATACGAAATTGATAAAGATTCGGGAGCTTTGTTCGTGGATCGTTTTATCCATACACCCATGTTCTATCCTGCAAACTACGGTTTTATTCCACAAACACTGGGCGGAGACGGTGATCCTGTCGATGTGCTTGTCTATGCACAACACGCGATTATGCCGGGTGCTGTTATTGCTGTGCGCCCCGTTGGTGTGCTCGTGATGGAAGACGACGGCGGACAGGATGAGAAGATTTTGGCTGTGCCTGTCGATAAAACGCACCCGATGTTTTCCAGTATCAAGGAATATAGTGACCTGCCAAAGATCCTTTTGGACGAGATTGAGCATTTCTTCACACATTACAAAGACCTTGAAAAAGGCAAATGGGTGAAAATCAAGGGCTGGGAAGGTTCTAAAAAGGCGAAGGCTTTGATTACGGAAGGCATCGAAAACGAAGTGAAGCAGAAAGCAGCTTAAACCTGTAAAAAATAAGTCTGTATTTTATTTTTGATGCCAGAACGGTTTATCGAGAAGGGGTGTCGACGGGGTTGCGCTTTCTTGTCTGTCTATAATGCCTGCTAAATACGCTTTCCGTCCGGCCTTAACCCCATCTGCAAAGGCTTCTGCCATCGCTGGGGGGTTTCCGGCTTTTGCCACCGCCGTATTCAGCAAAATCGCGTCATATCCCATCTCCATCGCTGCTGCAGCATGAGAAGGGGCTCCGATACCCGCATCAACAATAAGTGTTTTATCAGGAAAACGAACGCGAAGTTGTTTCAGCGCGAAGATGTTGTTCAGGCCTCTGCCCGATCCGATCGGCGCGCCCCAAGGCATGAGTATGTTACAACCTGCATCAACAAGACGCTCTGCGAGGACGAGGTCATCCGTCATATAGGGATAAACTTCAAACCCTTTATCGACTAATATTTTTGTTGCCGCCACTAAGCCGAATGGGTCGGGCTGAAGGGTGTAGTCATCACCGATAATTTCCAGCTTAATACGATTCGTATCGAAAACTTCGCGCGCCATTTCTGCTGTTGTTACAGCTTCTTGCACGCTCTGGCATCCGGCCGTGTTAGGGAGGACAGGAATCTCAAAGCCCTTAATGATGTCCCAAAAGGCCTGTCCCTTGCCGGCTACGCTCTCTCGGCGCAGCGAAACTGTGATCATGCCTGGTTTTGCGGCTTCAATTGATTTTTTCAGATGATCGGGTGACGGGTATCCCGCCGTTCCTAAAAACAGTCGTGAACCTAAAAGCATATCTCCGATATTCCATTGATCAGACATTACCCGCCCTGCATTGGTGCAACGATCTCAATCGTATCGTTTTGTTTAATTGTGTGGTGATTATAGGAAGAGCGAGGTACGAAACTCTGATTCACTGCCACGGCAACCATCTTATTTCTATACCCATTTTTATTGAGAAACTCTAAAACCGTTATTTCCGATTCCAACGTTTTTTCTTCTCCATTCATATGGATCGTAATCATTATTTACCCTCTATGTGCTTGCTCACACTATGTGTTTTGTGGGCTTAGCTGTCAATATGTACCGTATGATAAAGCAGAAGGGTGAAAGATGAAGTTTTTCCTGTATTATCCTTGACCTGACAAAACATTCAGTCTAAAACGGTGCATCCTTTGGCGCGGGATGGAGCAGCCCGGTAGCTCGTCAGGCTCATAACCTGAAGGTCGTAGGTTCAAATCCTACTCCCGCAACCAATTATTTCAATGACTTAGCCGCCTTCGGGCGGTTTTTGTTTTTAGTCGTTGCCGCACCATTGCCGCAACGGGCTGATTTATTTTTATTTTTAACTTATGTTTTTTGTAAATCTGCATCGCGGATAATTACTGCATCCTAAAAAAGATGAGCCTGCGTTCGCTCCCTGCTTTGCCGTTCTTTGGACTAAACTTGAACCACATCTTGGGCAGGCGGTATTTGAATTATGCCTCTCACGTAAAGATTTAACATGATTTTTTGTTGTCAGTGTTGAATCTAAGCGAAGCGAGTTAAGTTTCTCAATGATCCGCTCTATTTCCTGTGCTGATAAAATTGGCGATTGATATTGTTTTATGTATGAAGCCAGCCTGCCGCCTATAACATTGTGAGGCATGTCCGTCTTAAATGTACAGTTGCCCACGAAATAGACTACTGTGCGTATCGTTGAATCGTCTAGGTTCAGATATTTTGAAAGAACGCGTTTTTGCCTGTAAGTTTGCCGGAGAGGGTTTTGAAACGAGTAATTATTACCATACAAAAATTGCGTCCACTTGGCTTGCTTCTCTGATCCAAAAACCCAGCCTTTTAGATTTTTTGTTTCTACAATAAACACTCCGAATGGAGAAATTAAAAGGTGATCTATCTGTGTTGTACCGTTTGCTGATGGAACAATGACATTATGAAACCTCTGATAAACGTCCGAATTTAGTCCTATCCACATGTTAAATTTGCTTTGCATTTCACCCAGCCACCCCTTGGATGCAAAAGGCAAGGCCACAATAAATAGGCATAACAATAAGATTATGAGTTCCATAGCCAATTACTGATTAAACACCGTCTCCCACTCATCTAAATTCAAATTTAGGATACCTGAAAAATCCCTTCCATCTGTTTGCTCTAAGCGGCCAGCTTCTCTATTGGCTTCTTTGAAAGTAAGGTTTCCGCTTATATGCGTGGTATCCAAAGGATGTGCCGCCCAAGGATTCAACCATAAAACTGGCGTTCGTTTCCAAAAAGACCATGGATTTGCACTATTTATCACAAGAACACCGCTTACTCTCGTATTCTTACTATCTGCCCATAGGCCATCATTTGCCCTGCTAAAATCAGGCTCACCATTTTGACGCCTGCCAAATATAAACTGTTCTGTACCGAACAAGGCTTGAGCCGTATCAATGTTATCCAAAAACCCTTCTTCAAAATTCAGTACGATTATATATGGCATGTTTAATTCTCCATACCGTGAGGCTTTCTTTTTCAGACTTTTACGCAAAGTTCCTGCATGATCCACCATGTAAGCTGAATGAGGGGATGTCATGCCCACAGGGCTTTCATAAACTTTTTCAAGGTCACGGCACGGTATAGGCTTGATATGAATCCTGTCGCTACCACTGGAAAACACCCAAGTCGGAATCTGGTCGAAATTTCCTACTTGTGCGCTTAAAGCTGGAAGGTCTAATTGCTCCGCTTGCGCTTCTGCAAATTGAATGAATTTTTTAACTGAAATTGGATTATCAAAATCGCCTTCAAACGAAAGATCAAGCATGTAGCCTGTTGTGGAGTATCTTTCGTTTAAATTATCGCAAAATTCTTCAATGCGCGGATTTTCAGTATCAAGAGAGTTTTTGACCTCGAAAACGACTTCGCCACCACCAAGTGCAACTTTAAAATCCGGCTTTTTCTCTGTGTCAGGGATATTAGGGTGAATAATAATATCCCCTTCTCCAAATTGCTTTAACACCTGATGCATAAGAAGTTCCGTGAAAGCTGACTGATCATTTTGAGTCATCATATCATTTTTTAAACTGGCTCTATGTTCCTCGGGATATTCCTCAAACCACTGCTCAAGGGTATTTCGGATTAACTCCGCCATAGGACGAGCAGAAAGGTTTAAATATGAATATGATTGTTCACGATTTTGAGACGGACGAGTTTCAGTTCTTTCAATTTCATCAAAAAGTTTCATTACTTACTCCACATGAACCCTTACATCATACCCCAAAGAACGCAGGGCTTTCGATGTACGACCATTCCTTGGCGGGAACACATCAGGCATTGCCCAGCCAACAATCTCTCCAAAAGCACTTATCCCTAAACCGTCAATTTTCCAAGCAGAATCAGAAACCGCGTCCCATAATCTTTCTGGTAATTGTGCCGATGATCCTCCATACAAAACAAACGAGAGAATTTGATCTATTCTTGAGCCATTACCCGAACGATCAGCCCATATTGTTTTCGACAAAGCATCAACTTTTTGAGGAATTGAGTATTGAGTTCCATCATCAGGTAAAGAAACTAATTTATTTGGCACACGGCGCGAATAGTCTGTGATAGCAAAAACATTCTCGCATACAGCTTTAAAGTCCTTGTATTCCATAGACTGAATTTTGTCTTGCGAGAGTAACTCTCTTAGAAAAGGCGAACGCTCATTAAGCATCTTGTCTTCGTTCATAGGGGCTTCTGGTAAGTTTTTCCACCAAGCAACTGCTTCATTTAATGCTTCGCTAGGGGCATTTTTATTCTTTTCAAAATGAAAGTCGTAATTTGCTTTTCGCCCGTCGAACGTTCGTTGAAAATAATGCCCATGAAGGAATTGATCTGCCTGTGCGCCTGCTGGTGTGGCTTCGGAAATCCAAACTGGTCTATTTTCATCTTCACTGACCAATTCTCCGATTTTTCTTAAATCTTGTAACGTCGAGTGCCATTCTTCGAGAAACTCTTGCCTTTTACGATCACTGGCATTTTTAGGTGCTATATGCCCTAAACCGCTCCATGTTTTAAAGCTGGGACTAGACCAAAATTTTTCGGCTGGCGGCTCTCGAAGTCTTATTTCTTTTGATCGAGAAACCATCCCATCATATAACTCATCTGTTAGAGGCGTGGCTTGTGATTCAAGCGTGTTAAATAACATTTCAATATCTGCCGCCGTGTTGTCATCAATTTCACTTTCTTCAAAAAAACATCCTGTTTCTACATTTTTATACCAAGCATGATCCGTTAAATTTGCAGAGCCAATATAAAGCCCTAAACCTCGCCACCATATTACTTTGGCATGGTGATACTGAACCAGCTTGCAAACGTATGTCGGAGATTGCCTTTTCAAAAAATCAGAAAGAATTTTCGTATTAACGGCCACTTTATCATCAAGCCGCCCCCAAAATTTAAGAGGGATTTTATGATCCCAACACCAATCAAAAAGTAGTCTGCTATCGCTTGCGTATGCAACGGCGGCAGAGACACTCTCAACTTTCGATTTATGATCCCAAAAAAGCCATTTAAGATATTCACCATTTATGCCGCCCATAATGAGTTTCATGACATCTTCTCCATCAATGCACCATGAACCCTTCCATCCTTTTTTGCCTGCATAAGAACCCAAAACATTTTATCTTCATCAATTAACTGAATTTGATGGTGATTTAACAATGTCATTATTTTCTGTACCCATGCTTCAATTTTCTTAAAACTGATGTTTCTCTCTTTTTGACTAAGAATATGTTTTAAATTACCTCGATGCAGAACATTTCCGCACTCACCATAAAGTTTTAGCAAATCAGATTTTTGAAGGTAATCTTCCGTGATTGCTTCAACTTTTCCGACTTTATCTTTTTCGGGGGCGCAAATCTGCCGCGTTGGTACTGGATAAAAATCAGGGTGTAGTTTTTCTAGATTTTTTATTATGTCGTCAGCGTTATAAGCCTTTAATAACCTTTTACTCTTTGTCTGTGGAATATCCCCATGAGCGGCAAGACATCCAAGTGCAATAATTTCGCAAATAATCCGAAGCTGTAAATAACAAGTTTCATACGCAACTATGCTGGGTAACGGCATAAGTCCAGCCGTAATGCTATTTACAACTGCAATTCTTCTTTTCACTTCTTCCATCAGGTCGCAATACAAATCACGCATTGCGCTGGATTTATCGCGTTTCACTTTTTTTCTTCTTTAAATTTTCTTGATAATTGGCTTCCTCAAGAGAAGGCCATTTTTTTCTGTTTTTGTAATCGTCAAAATCCTGAAATTCTTTATTTTCAAAATAATAGGCATAATCATCAATTCGGCGGCTATGTTCATCCGTCATGAAGTTGTATTTTTCAAAAAAATCCCTCAATTCTTGTGGTGGTACGGGCGGCGTTTCCGGTCTTCCCCTCAACGCACTCCAAGCCTCCTGACAAGTATCATCAGTTGTTTTGGGTATCTGGCTGACCCCACCGCCAAGAAGAGTGACCCGATATTCAGTCAACTGGCAGTCGTGAAAATCTTTCGATATTTCTTTTATTTCCTGCTCATCACAGCCTAATTTTCTTAAAGTGTCTTGAGTTGATTTTAGCAATTCCCTTGTCTGATCTTCGGGAATACCGCCCCACCAGCCGGAACGTGCTGTGTTTGATAAAGATGATACTGCAAAGATTTTTGCAAACTCTTTAACCTGATCCAGCGTGGCGTAAGCCTCATCAACAGCTTTTTCAATTTTTGTTTTTAATCCAAAAAGCCCCAACTCACGGACATCATCAAATCTCGACAGAATGGCTAGTAATACACCAGAAATCAGCAAAAATACTGCTGGTTCTTTTGCATTCTCAATCAAAAAGAATAGAGCTGGCGCAACAAGAACATATAAAATTCCTATCGTAAACAACGCCTTAGTCCAAAACGATTTGTTGTTTTTGCTCATACAAAATTCCTTATTTAAAAAAAACGAGTATAGCCATTAACTCATTATAAAAATACCCTTATCGCTCTATTAGCATTGAATTTTCTACCGTTATAGCCTACTAATCAAATTGGTTGTTCTGTATTGGAACGACTGGGATTAGTACTCCCTACATTGACGGCAAATTTGACACTGCCGGAAACGTGTCGCGCCTCGGTCTTAGGACTGGGTTCGCGGCCTATGTCCAAGGCTCACGCCCAAAAAGTCGTGACGTTTTCAATGTAACGGTACTAAAACCCAGTCACCAGAGGGAGCAATCTCACTGGTGATTTTTTTTGCGCGAAAGGACAAGGCTATGAAACATATTTTAACATTATTTGCGGTTTTATTATTAACTGCCTGCGGCACAACGGGGCCGGTAAATCTTGGAAAACTGAATGAACCTATCCCCGCAGATAAGGCTCGGATTGTCGTAGAGCGCGACAATAGCCTGCTATATTTGGCGGCGGCGGTAGATGTTCGATCCAATGGTTCTAAAATCGCCAGCCTAGGGCGCGGCGGAAGTGTTGTGCATGATGTTTCTAAGGGGAAAAACACGCTTTCAGTATCAACGCCAACGGCTTTCGGACAATTTGTAGTCAACTTCAATGCTAAGGCTGGTGAAACCTATAATTTCCAAGTGACGCCCCGTGGTGGTGCGCTGGTCACTGGTTCTGCATGGGGAATGGCGGGTGATGCAATTAATGCAAGTGTTTCTGAACAATCTGGTTATTTCAAGATTGAACCGAAAGGCACAGGTGAATGATCTGGTCTTTTCAGAACAAAAACGAAAAAATCTTGAACGAAGTGGTGGCGTTTGAAGGTCGGTTAAATCAAGCCCTCGTACCGTTGTTGCAAAAGCCTGAAAAACCTGTTGCCGGAA
The DNA here is from genome assembly GCA_016124425.1 of Cytophagales bacterium. GTDB lineage: Bacteria > Bacteroidota > Bacteroidia > Cytophagales > Cyclobacteriaceae > Lunatibacter. The sequence continues at coordinate 4,873 of WGNT01000141.1, read as the reverse complement.
ACGGCGCGTTAATGTCTATGGCTGTAAATATGGCCTTACACTTTCTCGCGGTCAGGAATTTAAAGATTTTTCAAAAAGCGTCCGTTCATATTATCGCTCATGCGGCATCGACATTCGGATCAATGGTAGCAATAGGCAGTGAAGGTAAGATCAGCGTCGAGGATGCTACAAACTCTATCCTGCATGAAATGCACACCACGCAAGCAGATTATTCTAACGCACTGGCAAAATCGTCTTCAAGCCCAGAAGGTGCATTGCAGGAGTGTCTAAATATATTTCTTGATAGGTCTGGCGGCTGGGTGTTTAAAGGGGAAGCGGAACGGGCAGAGGCAGTTGTTTTGTTAAGTGCGGAATTACGAAATTTAATGAGCGGATTTAAACGTATTTTGTGAAATTATAAAGATTTCATTTGTGAGTGCGTCGACTTAATTCTGCGATCAAATCTTCGTTTGATACGGCTTGGAGTTCACTTATATTTTCAGAAATGCTTTGAACGGCTTTGCGTTGCTCATGGATATTTAGTTTGCCGTAAGCATTGTATGTGGTCATAACGTGTTCATGCGCTATATTTTGGCTAATTGCTTTAAATTGAAACTGGCTACAATTTTCCATTGCCCATTTTACAATCGCGTTCCGAAAAGAATGGGGAGTGTAGTAACGCAATCCAGCGTCATTAAAGGCTTTTCTATAAATTTCTCTAACTGGTTGCCCCTCTGCCCAATGTTCGCGGGATAAGCCTTTTACTTCAAAAGATAAGGTTTTAGGATTGTTTTCTAATAACGTTTTTGGGAACAGTGCATCATTTTCATTAAAGCCTAATGTGCATGTTATGTGTTGGTAATAATCCGTAAAAATTTTTTCCCAAAGAGGATCGAAGGTCATAAACATCGTGTTAATTCCCTTTCTTCCTTTCGTATTAACATCCCGAGGGTTTTGCCAGACCTCTTTTTTATTCATGTCTATATGTTTGATTTTTAGTGTAATAAGGGCATCGACACGGACGGCTGTAAGGGCAGAAAAAGCGACTATCGCTCGATCTCGTTTTTCAACATCGGTATCATAGGGCATTTTTTCCAAAATGCTTCTTATTTCATCAAATGTTGGTACGGGTGTGTCACGAACCGCTCGGCTGGCACGTTCATCGTTATTAGATAATCGTAAATATGAAATTGCTCTACCATCAACGTTCCTGCCAATTTTGGGATACAAAACTAACCACTGAAAAAAGTCTCTGATGTTTTTCAGAATTGATCTCACGGTAGAGATACTCAAGGGCTGTCCTTTTGCGTTTTTGCGCTTTTCCAGCCATTTTTTAAAACCAATAGCCTGATCGACGTTGAATGAAGAAAAGTCTTTTTTTGCGGTGAAATCTTCAAAAAAATTTAGGCTTTTCCATACGCTATCCACAGTACTTTTTTCACGGTATGCGCCGTGAATTAGTGCCTCTTCGTATTGTTTTTTTAGTTTTTCATTTTTGGCGTTATATTCAGGCATAACTGCTCACCTTTCTGAATACTACTTTTAAGAGGCATCAAAGGCTCTCCATCATGTTGTTTGAGTGCATCGTGGAGATACGAAGCAAAAGGATGCTGTGGCGTCCATTCTGCGGCTTTAATGGAGCGGTTTATTTTGGAAGAACACGTTTCACAACGACCTTGAAATCTGACGGTTTTATTAGGTAAATGCGTTGCATTGCCAGAGTTTATTTTAGGCTTTCGTGGTTTTCGACACTTCATGCAATATGCTTCATCGACATTGCATGTGTGTTTTCGGGCTTTTTGTTTCTTCTCTAAAAATCTTTTCAGTGGTTTGCTATGAACCAGATATGGGCGAGTTTGAGGGATGCGTTCCAAACCTTCATTACGTATCCACCGCAGAACTGTTTCGGAGTTTAATCCAAAAAGTTCAGCAATCTGCTCTACGGTGTAGGTATAATTCTCCTTTATCAATCGCAAAGGATAGGTCTTTTTTCCATGTTTCATGGAAATATCCTTACGATGATTATTGGTTATCAGGATTTGTTAAAATTTTTCTAGCGTTTGCAAAATGGTGCAGATCAGAAAGCCAGTACTTTGCCAGCCTCCCCACCTTTATGTAGGGCAAGTCATAGCGTTTGGTGCAAGCCCAGACCTCCAGTGTTCCCTTTGAAACTCCAAGAAACTCTGCGGCCTCTTCGCGTGACAGTAAGCGGTCATTCTCATTAAACATGGTTCATTCTCCATTGGTTTTGTTAATACGAATCAATGGAGATAAACTGACAGGATTTTCTGGGGGTGTGATGATTGAAGGGTTTGAGGGTAAACGGTCTTAGGGTTTATGATGTTGTGTTATCTATAGTTTCCGCCAAGGCGAGACTTAGGGCATCTTATAATTGTATCCATCATTTTGGCCTTAGAATTTCCTAGGGCAGGCATATTTCTATTTTCTGCTTCTTGAATAAGCCATTTTACAACATCTTCTTTTTGAGGCGCCCTTCTTGGGTCAGGATTCTCAAAGTCATAACTTGACCAATACTTATCCCTAGCATCCATCATTAGGCGCATATCAGGAGTTATATTAGTTTCCTTTTCTACTTTTTGTGTATCGCTTTCAAAAACGGGCAGACATAGAGGTAGACATTTTGCCCATGCAACAAATTCTTTTGGTTTTACCGTTTTTAGCAGTAGATCAGCATTGTCATTGATAGGAATTAGATCGTTCGAGGCAAAAGCATCTTTCGTATACCGTAAAATTTTGGTGGCTAAATAAGATTGTTTGAAAAACAACTCCGTTGAAGTTTGATCTTCTTTTGCTGAATTAAACCGCCGCCTGCGTGCCATTAAATATAGTATTCCATCACTTACATTCCATAGTGGCTCTTTTGCCTTTTCTTCGAATTGTTCAGGAGTGATTGCAGGAAATGCACTTTCTAGTTCGTGAAATTTTTGCCGATCTCTATCTATCAGGAAGGAGGTTTGAGCTGGAATTAGATAATTCATATCATTTGCCCATAAGTAGAAATCATGAGTGCTTGCATATTCATACCCTAAGGGAGAGATATACTCACCAGTATCACTAATGCTAGTGCCCGGTATTTTTATTTTTCCTGTTTTCATAGCGTTAATTGCGCTTTCGGCATTGTCGCAAGCATCGCTATTAGAATTTACAAAGGAATTAACTTGTTCTTGGTAGGATTGGTAATCTTCAAACCCTTTCATGAAAATTTCCTCGTCTTCCTGCACGTTATCACTGTCAGGAAATTCAAATGGCGAGAAATTGGGTTTGCTTTCAATGAATTTGTCAGTAAATAAGCTGGCAATTAACCAGTTTAGCGGTTCATATTCATGAATTAAATCAGACATTGCCGTTCCTTTAAAGATTGCGTCTGATTTTACTACTCTTTACGCAAACTTGCCAAGGGTTAAGCAGTGCTTTTGCGACCTGCGGTAAAAATGCTGTCGGTAGCGCGTTCCATGGATTCACGAACGGGATCGAGGTGAAGTCGAGAATAAATTTGAGTTGCCTGTTGTGATTTATGCCCTAGCGACTTTCCTATAATGGGCAGGCTTGCCCCTGTAATCGCCTGATAACTTCCAACTGTGCGACGAATATCATGTAGGCGGATATCCATTAAGGCTTGAGGCAATTTAATGCCGTTCTTTTTGGCTATGCTTTCGGTTACATCAAATAAACGATCAATGGTTGTGGCTTGCTTGGAGGCTTGTAGGATAATTTGTCGATATTCTGGCGTTTGCTCCCATAGATAGATGTTGGCGCGTTTTAAGATGCGTTTCCATGCTTTCTTAGGGTCGGCCAAATGACCTGTTTTTGATGAGGACACGGGACTCGGCAATACCCATTCGCTATTTGTTTTGCGCTGACGACATTTAAGGATTTCAACAGTGCGCTCAGTTAAAGGGATCGTAGCTGGTTCATCATTTTTCGTATCCGGTATCCTCCACTCATTTCGCTCCCAGTTAATTTCATCCCAGCGCATCGCCAATACGTTAGATTTACGCGCTCCTGTCAATAATGAGAGCCATACATAGTCACGCGCTACTTCATTTTCTTCTTCATCTAGGGCGCGGAATAGGCAGGGCATTTCGTTTGGTTGTATGAAACGATCACGTGATTTTTCTTTAAATTTTTTGATGCCGTTGGTTGGATTTTTTCCTTCCCAGCCCCAATCTCTAGCCTTATTGAAAATGGCACGTATACGTTCAAGTATACGGTTTGCTTGATAAAGGCCATTTTCTTCGCGAATTTTTTCATGCAAATTTTGGATTTCAAATTTTGTAATTGTAGATATTTTTCGTTTAAACCAGTGTGATAAAAACTTGTTTACCTCGCGCTCGTCATACTTCCAAGATTTCTTCTCTTTTTTACTATATCGCTCCATGTACTGTTCAAATAACTGGAGAAACGTAATTTCTGCGCGTAATTTATTCTTTTCATGGTTTGGGTTTTTCCCATTGGCTATTGTTGCCTTTGCCTGTAATGCTTTTTTTCGTGCGTTTTCAACACTCATTTCGGGAAACGTACCTAACTTCACTCTCTGATCTTGACCGTTAATACGTTTCCTTACAAAAAATGTAATTGCTCCACCGGAGGTAACATAAAGGCTAAGGCCTTTTTCTTTTGTGTCCTTGTAGGTTTTCATCCCTTTTTCGGGAAGTGGAAGTTTTATTATTTGTGATTTTGTAAAATTAAATTCATTCATTGCCGCACCGTTGCCGCATAAAAGCGTAAAAATAAGTTATTTTGATTAAGTTTAGTTAGATTATTTATACGCTGTATCTATTGATTTGTAAAGGGTTGGTGTGTTTTATTAAGATTGGTAAAATATAGGGCTTTGTGGCTCATAACCTGAAGGTCGTAGGTTCAAATCCTACTC
>WGNT01000014.1 GCA_016124425.1 Cytophagales bacterium | reverse complement strand
GATTTTCAGCTTTTCTATCTTAGGGGTAAGCGAGTCGGCGCCGATCTCGGGAATTTCCAACCGATAGATGGATCCATACTGATCCGCTGTTAACATCCGCCCTTTATCATCGAAGGTCATGGCCACCCATGAACCCTGCTCATTTTCTCCGGGGCTGTACAGGTGTTCTGCTTCAAAACCCGTCGGTAACTTCAATTTGTCTACCTTCGGATTTGGCTCTTTGACTTCCTCTTTGGCGCAGGCAAACAGGAGTCCTGTCAGAAGCGGCAGTAAGAGTAATTTTCGTAGTGAATTTTTGTAATTCATGGTTATTTGTTATTGTATCTTCAGATCTGTAAACGCTTGAACGTAGCATCTAATTAATTTATAAAATTACCCCATTCCAAGGGCATATTAAAGCCAAATATATGGTAAAAGGACCTTTGGTCATAATTAAATAGCTCAATTAGCCGGAAAATGTTAGAACGATAAAGAGCACCAAAAGAAACAAGCATGATGTCTTTTGGTGCTCTCAGAATTGGGCCTCAGTTTATGCTACACATTGTTGCATTAGAAGTGGGGTGTAAGTTCTGCTTCTGCGGCTGGAAGTAAATAGAATTTGGTGATATTGGTAAATGCAATGGATCGAAACGTAGCTCCTGCAGGATAATAATAGTCCAAAGGATTGGCCAACGCTCTAGCTCCGAAAGCACCAATAATCTCCTGTACCCTGTCCGCCCTCGTTATATCAAACCACCTCTTATTCTCGAAGGCTAGCTCTACCCTTCTCTCTTTGAAGATGGCTTCCCTCATATCCGCTTGGCTACTGGCAGTTGTATTTGCAAGACCGGCACGGCTTCTTATGGTATTCAGATGTCCAGCTGCTTCGGTTGTTTTTCCTTGCTCATTAAGTGCTTCCGCCAAAAATAACAATACTTCGGCATACCTGTAGATGGGCCAATTGATACCGTGGTTTCCATGTAGTGCATGATGCTTGGCATATTTTTTAATGTAGGGATACACCTTGTCAGCACGGTCGCTTCCCGAAATTTCTACGTAGGCTATAGACGCATCTTTTCTTAGATCTCCGTCTTCATATGCTGCGATCATATCTGGTGTAGGTATATTGTTACCTTCACCATCCAAGGGTTGAGGATTGGAGGTTCCTGTAATAGGCTGCAGCTCTTGTAATGAAATGGGCCTGGGCATAAAGCTATACAGAAAGCTACTTTGAAGACCTTGAGGCCCCTCCAAATACTGTATTTCAAAGAGAGACTCCTTTGTGTTTTTATTTCCTACGCTCTCTGAAAATACATCTTCATAGTTGGGGATCAGTTCGTATTCTCCACTGTTTACAATAGCTTTAAGTAAGGTTTCCGCTTCCGCCCATCGCTTCTGGGTAATGAACACGTCAGCCAACAACATTTGAGCAGATCCCTTAGATGCCCGGCCCACTCCCTGCTGGGAACGTATCGGCAACAAGTTAATGGCAGCCTGTATATCACTGATTATTTGCGCGTAAACCTCTGATTCTGGAGCCAACGGCAAGGCCGCTTCCTCTCGGGTAGTTACAGGCTCAAGGTGAAGGGGAACACTGCCAAAATATCGGGCCAACTCATAATAGGCGTAGCCTCGAAGAAATAGCGTCTGTCCCTTCAGGTTGTCTTTTGCTGCTTGATTAAATTCCACATCATCAATTAACGTCAGAATTTGGTTCGTGCGCGCAATAATCAGATAATCCTGACGGTATTGATTCAACACGTGAACATTTGTGGTGATTCCCTGTGCATCTGGTAACGAATGATCCGACAAATCCTCCTGCTGTTCAGTTGCTCCAAAGTTGATGTTCCGTGCATAGATGGTATTATCAGACCGCATTTCCGTCAATAACCAAGAACGGTCATTGGTAATGGTTCTCAATGGGGCATAGGCCGCATTTACAGCTTGTTGGAAATCGGTTTCTGTTTTGTAAAACGTCGCCGAACTAAGGGATGTTTCTGGGGCAATCGTCAAGAAGTCTTCGCAACTTGACATAATTATTCCCAATAGTGCTATATATATCGATATTTTTTTCATTTCTCAGTCAATTTAAGGTGAAAGTGGCTTTAGAACGTAAAGTTAGCACCTACAGTAAAGGTACGTGGAACCGGGTAACCTGTCAGGTCGAGTCCTGGACTCAGGTTTCCGCCGTCGCCCTGACCATTGCCCTGCTGACTAACCTCCGGATTGGGTCCACCCCAATACGGTGTAAAAATGAACACGTTTTGCACGGAGGCATAAAACCTTGCCGACTTAACCACATTGGCGATGGCTCCTGCATTGAAACCCAGCGTAATGTTTTTGATGGAAAGGAAGGATGCATCCCAAACAAAGTTGCTGTTTGCCCAGTCTCGCTCAATTCCGGTTACGTTTCCACCCCCCACGGTAGTTCCAAAAATTCCCTCCCCAGGATCTTCGGGCGAACGGAAGCGATCGGTCGCTTTGCGAACCATATTGAACACGCCGTCCAGATTGGCGGTACTAAACAAGTGGAGCATATACAACTGATTTCCGTGTGACCCGGAGGTGATGATGTTCATGTCCCACTTTCCATACTTAAAGTTGTTGGTGATACCATAAGTGAAATCTGGAAAAGGATTGCCAATAATCGTACGGTCGTCATTGTTACCACCGATCGTGATGATCCCGTCTCCGTTGATATCTTCCAACTTAATGGATCCTACCCTAGAACGTCCAGGTACCTGAGGGGAACTGTTCAAATCTTCCTCATTCATGTAGTTGCCCAACTTGCGTAACCCGTAGAACTGCCCAAAAGGCTGTCCCACTTGGGTAATGTGGTGACTTCCGTAAACCCGATCGATGCCTTCTGCCAGTTCTATTACTTCGTTACGGTTAAAGGAAATGTTTGCATTCGTGGTCCAAAGTAGTTTTCCTTGCGTATTTCGGGTCGTGATCGAGAATTCATGCCCCCAGAATTTAATTTCTCCGATGTTATCGGTAATGCTACCAAAGCCAGCTTCCTGAGGTATTTGTACGTTATAAAGTAGGTTGGTGGTATTCTTTGTATAGAAATCATACACAAACTGAATACGGTCGTCAAATAAACCCAAGTCCAATCCGATATCAAACTGATGCGTTGTTTCCCATCCCAGGAAAGGGTTTTGGAGTGAGGTAACAGCGGCTCCAGGTACCACGGTATTATTAAAAACGTGATTTACGGTGTTGTTTACCAAGGCGTATTGCGTATAATTACCAATGTTATTGTTACCGGTTACACCATAGCTACCACGCATTTTCATAAAGGAAACTTTGTCACTGGTGCTAAGGAAGCCTTCGTCAGACATTACCCATCCAGCAGATACGGAAGGGAATAACCCCCACCGGTTCTCCGAACCGAATCGGGAAGATCCGTCGGCACGGATGGAAGCCGTCAACAAGTACTTACCTTGGTAATTATAGGTTAGTCGGCTTAGGAAAGAGGTCAAGGACCACTCCTGCACGTCAGAAATCGTACTTCCTCTACTAATGTTTAGCGCGCCCTGTATGGTTGGTAAACGATCATCTGCGTAGGTATCTCCTACCACTTGGGTACGATCCAATCGGAAATACTGATTGGTAAATCCGCCCAACAACTGGAAGTTGTGATCATTAATCGATTTGGTATAGGTCACTGTGTTTTCGTTCAACCAGCTGAAGATTTCCCTATCATCCCGAGTCGAACGCGCTACAGTGGGAATGGCTTGATTCATTCCCGGAGTGGCCGTAGACGGATTGAAGTAAAAGAACCTGTCGTTTCTGATCTCTGCGTTAACTGTCGATTTGAATTCCAGCCCTTCGATAGGTTGGTACTGTACATAGGCATTGGAAAGCAAGTTGGTTTCTTTGGTCTCATTGGTAATTTCCAAGGCTGAACGCACGTAATTTGGATAAGCGAAGATGTTACCAGTTTCACTAGGAAACCGATTAAAGTAGGTTAACTCCCCGTTGTCGTCGTAGATAGGCATGTTTGGCCAGGTATGCAAGGCATTAAATAGAATACCCGTACCCCTAGACCCATCAGTTCTGGGTATGTTGTCACGAATGTATGTGGGTGCTAGGTTAAAGCCTACCGTTAACTTGTCCGATGCTTTGAAGTCAGAATTGATTCGCAAAGAAAAGCGCTCATAGTCGGTGTTGAGTACTACGCCTTCCTGGTCAAAAAACCCTGCAACAATCGAAGTCCGCATCTTCTCGGTATTGTTGTTGATGGTCAAACTATAGTTGGAAATCGGTGATGTCTGAAGCAAAGCATCGTACCAGTCTTGGGTTTGTCCTTCGTATTGGGAAGGATTCTGAAACATGGCAGGCACAGGACGTCCCGCATCCTCGAAGTATTCCTTTTTAAACTGCGCAAATTCAACCGCGTCCATCATTTCTAGTCGGTTGTAATGAGGTACGTTTTGTATTCCCCGGTACACGTTTAGGGATACGCTGGATTGTCCAGCCTTACCTCTCTTGGTAGTGATTAGCACAACACCATTCGCCGCACGAGACCCGTAGAGGGAAGTAGAAGCGGCATCCTTCAAAACGGTAATGTCCTGAATCTCGTCAGGGTTCAAAGTGGAGATGTCACCGGTGATAGGAAACCCATCCACTACGTACAAAGGTTCACTTCCCGCAGATACCGATAACTGTCCTCGGATACGTACGTTCATTCCTCTGCCAGGCTGTCCAGTAGTTTGGTTGATTTGCACACCGGCTAGTTGGCCCTGAAGCTTCTGTGCCATCAACGGTACCGGTATATCGATCAAATCATCCCCTGCAATGGTTTGCACAGCACCGGTGATTTCCTTTTTTAACTGGCTACCATATCCCACAACGACAACCTCGGTAAGGTCGCTCATGGAAGATGTCAATACGATGTCGTAGGAGGTAAGCCCTGTTTGTACCGGTACTTCTTTCGTTGTGTACCCGATATAACTTACCGAAAGCGTTTCACCCGGCGAAGCATTCAGTTCAAACCTTCCGTCCAAATCCGTAACACTACCCCGGGTAGTGCCCTTAACCAATACCGAGACTCCCGGTATGGTTTCCTTATCCCCTTCCGATCGGACTACACCGGAGATGGTCGATTGTGCCTGACTGCCATAGGCCAGCAGCAACGCAAACATGGTTAGAAACAATGTCTTGCTCCCAATTTTCAAGTAATGATTTCCATTCATAATAATGAGGTTATTTGAGTAATAAATTATTGATAATAAACCGAGTATCTACAGATAATCAAGACCAATATAGAATGTAACTGGCCAGTAATCCATCCTGTACTGTCCTGTACATTGAAAAAAACACCATCCAAACTGAAAAAAGCCATAGGTCGCTTTTTGCCGGTCGACGAGTAATAACAACCTAGGGATAATGAAGCGATTAGCCTGTTTAGAATAATTTAAATTAGTTCCCTAGAAGGCGTAAAACAGCTACCTAAACAGTTTGCTGTCGGGAAAATCAGGCTTGATTGACATTACTTTTGCTACTAATTCGAGTAAATCCCTTTTGCCTACTTATGAATAGCCCCAAGCTAAGGCCACTTTCATCAAAGAGTACTGATATTTCGGCTATTCGGTTGTTATTCCAAATTATCTAATCTGATTTGTTTAGCAAAAATGCAAAAGGCCCTATGGAAGCTGCGAATGCACACCGCTACCATAGGGCCAAGCTATTTATTTATAGGTAAAAGCCTACTTATTTTTTATCGCCTAATATCCCGGGTTTTGCCTCAAAGAAGGATTAATTCGCGTCTGCACTTCGGGCATGGGGAACAATACTTGATGAGGTTGGAAAATAAAATCATCATTAGAGAAAGGAATACCTCCTCGTGAAGTAGTAGGATCGGCTCTTTCTTTAAGTCCATAAGCGTTGAGGAAGCTTACTAATTCAGGTACGGTCTTGGTTCGTTTCAAATCAAGCCAACGGTGATTTTCGAAGGCCAACTCCACCCTTCTTTCATGTAGGACAGCTGTTCTAAATGCGTCCTTACTTAATCCACTTAGCGGATCCAATCCCGCCCTTTCCCGCACGGCATTCAGATGCGTATACGCATCTGATGTAGGTCCGCTTTCCTCATTAATGGCCTCAGCGAGCATAAGGAGAACGTCGGCATAACGGATTACTGGCCAATTGTCGTTGGTTACGCCCCGGATGGTGTGTGGATGATTGTATTTATTAATGAAAGGTACAGGAACCCAAGTGCCTTGTAGGTTAAAGTAGCCTTCTTTAAGGGATACAGCCTTTCGCAGATCGCCGGCTTCATAAGCTGCTATAATGTCTTTGGTCGGCGTATTCCATCCTCCGCCTTCTTGGCCTGGAAAGTTGATGACAGCACCTCCCGATTCCCGAGGAGCAAAGGTATATATGAAACTACTATGTACGCCAAAAAGGTTGTCTCCTTGGTACTGTATAGCCCAAATAGACTCGCTATGATTTTTATTTGCGGGAGCAAATACATTCGCATAGTTTGGAAGCAACTGATAGTTCAACCCTACTACCTGATTTAAGGTGGCAATGGCTTGCGAATATTCCTTGCGGGTAAGCCGTACTTTTCCAAGCAATGACAATGCAGCACCTTTTGTCACTCTACCGGTTTGATTGGCAGGATAGGTTGCGGGCAAAGCTGTAATGGCTTGGTCCAAATCTGATATGATCTGTGCATATACGGTCTCTACCGGTTGTCTTTCCAAGGCAAATGCTTCGGATGGGGTAGATACCGGTTCAGTGACGATAATGACATCCCCAAAATGCTGAACCAATTGAAAATACAGGTAAGCCCGTATCATCTTCATTTCTCCTTCAGCCCTCAACTTTACTGCTTCGCTGGCATTTGCATCAGGCAGGCGCTTCAGGGTGGTGTTGATATTGACCATTATGCTGTAAATATTGTTGTATAGCGCAGCCACATTTGGAGTAGCGGCATTATATTGCCAAAACTCAATGGCCTCTAGTGCAGGCCCCTGCCCTCTATTACCCACATTAAAATGAAGGGTGGTGTTGTCCGAAATGTATTCATTGAACTGCCATTCACTGTTAAAGTGATTCCTTAACATGCCATATACCCCTGCAACGGCCTGTTCGAGTTCCTTTTCGTTGGAGTAAAACCCTTCGGCAACAAGGACGGTAGGATCAGCCTTATTCAAGAAATCATCACTGCAGGAACTCATCATCATTATGATCCCCGCGAAAATCGAATATAAAATAGTATTTTTCATGTCTGCTAGGATTGGAATTAAAACTTAATGGAAGCGCCTAAAGTGAAGGTTCTTGGTATAGGATAACTCTCATCATCCACACCGATATTGATGCCACCTCTTCTGTTGACTTCTGGGTTTGAACCTGGATAGGAAGTAAATAGGAACAAATTCTCCGCACTTACAAAAAGCCTTGCATTTGGAATGACCGGGTTTTTCGGAATGGCATATCCTAAGCTAACATTTCTAAGCCAAACATGTGTCGCATCATAGATATACCGTGAATTGGATTCCCGCTGCCATTTCCAGGTGTTTGTAGTAGCACCAACTCCGTCACCGGGGTTTTCGGCAGACCTCCAACGGTTTATACCGGAGTGAAGAATGTTGAAAACGCCGTCCATATTCATTGTGGTGGCTTCAATATTCCGCATTACATCGTAGTTAAATGCTCCTGTAAACAGAATATTGAAATCAAAGCTGCGGTAATCGCCGCCCAAGGTCATGTTGATGATATAATCAGGATGCGGATTACCAATCTCAATCATGTCTTTCTGGTCGTAGGATATCACCCCATCTCCGTTAGCATCAAAATATTTGTATGTACCCGGAATAGCACCGTCCTGTGTAGGCCATGCGTCAATTTCTTCCTCAGTATTAAAGATTCCGACCATCCTAAATCCATGCAACATGGCCATAGGACGTCCAGCTTTGGAGACGTTGTATACGCTGTAGAAGCCACCTGACCAGATCTCATCATTATCCCCTCTGATTTCCAATACCTCGTTCCTGTTCAAGGTGAAATTTAGGTTGCTCCTGATGTTAACTTGGCTGATTCGGGTTCGGTAATCCAAGGCTAATTCCACTCCCCGGTTTCTAACTTTGCCCACGTTATCCAATGATGATCCAAATCCAGAGACTATTGGCATCTCCACGGAGAGAAGCATGTCATTTGTAAGCCTGCTATAATATTCGGCAGTAAAAATCAGCCGGTTGTCAAACATGGCCAAATCCAATCCAATATCGGTCTGTTCTGACTGTTCCCAACCTAAGTTAGCGTTGGCGAAGTTAGCCAAACGCTGTCCGTTAGCAATATTGCCCCCCAATACATAGTTCGATACCGCCATGTTTGACAAGCTGGAATAATTCCCGATGGCGTTATTTCCGGTGATTCCGTAGCTGCCTCTTACTTTCAAATCTGTTATCCAGGTCGTTTGAGGCATAAAAGATTCCTCTGACACCCTCCATCCTGCTGAGAATGCTGGGAAATTACCCCATTTATTGTTTGCACCAAATCTGGAGCTTCCTTCTCGGCGCATGGAAGCTGAAAACAAATAACGGTCTTTGAACGAATAGTTTGCCCTTGCAAAGTATGCCAATAGACTCCAGGAATTTTCTCCCGAACTAGAAGTCTGACGAATAGCTGAATTTAAATATCGGGTTACATCGTTTGGAAAGTCATTTCCATTGCCCTGTAGCCTTTTGAAGGTTTCTTCCTGAGCAGAATAACCCAACAAGCCCTCTACACGGTGATCTCCCAATACTTTGCTATAAGAAAGTAACTGGTCGGCCGCAATATTAATCATATTGTCCGCCCGCTGAATTAAGTTTGCTTCTCTTGGAGGTGGTTGGTTAAATCCTGTTCCCGCAAGGGTTGAAGGACGATATTCCTTTTGCTCAGTCCCTATTAGCGTTGCGTTTACAGATGTACGGAATTTGAAGTCTTTCAAAAAGCTAAATTCCAAATACCCGTTGGAAAGGATGTTGTTGGTGTTCAGCGTACGTTCCATCTCATTTAGCTCCTGAACCAAATTGGCCGTTCCAAATACACCGTTGGTTCCCCCGATGTACGTATTGTATGATCCGTCTTCGTTATATACCGGATACCTCGGGTCTGCCCATAAAGCGCGGCCGATCAAGGCATCCCTACCATCCGTCGATGCATAATTTTCCCGTGAATGGGAAGCGGCTATATTCCAGCCCATGCTCAACCATTCGGTAACCTTTCCGTCTAGATTTGCCCGGACGTTAAACCTGTCAAAATCAGTGTTCAAAACGGCGCCTTCCTGTTTGATATATCCCACCGAGATCAAGGATCTGATATCTCCCTTACCGGAAGTCAACGTGGCATTGTAGTTGGAAAACTGCGCATTTTGGTTCATGATCTCCTGAAACCAGTCGGTATTGTGCTGCGTCTGCTCAGGAAATCTAAATTCCAAGGGAACTTCTTCCAAAGCAGGCTCCCGGTTCTGAAAATAGCGGATGCGGTCTTCAAAGCTTTCCTTTTTGAATCTGGCAAACTCCACGCCGTTCATCATTTTCGTCCGCCTGGAATCGGGGATATTAGCAAAACCGTGATTGACTACAAAATCTATCCCTACCTTACCCTCTTTCGCAGATTTGGTAGTGATCAGGATAACCCCATTGGACCCCCGGGCTCCATAAATCGCAGTCGACGCAGCATCCTTTAGCACCGTAATGCTCTCGATATCTGCGGGGTTTAGGTTTTGCCCTAGGGACGTGCCTATCGGAAACCCATCCACAACAAATAAAGGCTGACTGCCTGCACCCAATGAACCAAGTCCACGGATGGTAATCTCCATCTCCTCTCCCGGTCTTCCAGAACGCTGTCTTACTTGAACCCCCGCAGCCTGTCCCTGAAGAAGCCGTGTAGCGTTGGTTGTTGGAACATCACCGATATTTTCCATGTTGATAACCGATACGGCGGAGGTAATGTCAGCCCGTCGCTGAGAGCCATATCCAACGACTACCACCTCACCCAAGTCGCCTATGGACGAGGCGAGCGAAATCTCATAGCTCGTTTGACCAGCGGTGACAGCAACCTCCTTGGTTTGAAAGCCAATAAAGCTTACTGTAAGGACCTCTCCCCCGCTTGCCTGAATGGTGAATTCACCATCCATGTTGGTCACCGTACCCCTGTTGGTACCTTTCACTAAAACAGAAACCCCTGGAATTGGCTCTGTATCTTCCTCAGAAACAATCTTGCCGGTGACTTGATTTCCCTGCTGTGCAAGCAGCGGGGAAACAAAAAGCAAGAAAATACAGCAGAGACTCACCAAACGTCCCCGAATACGCTGTTCGTAAACTTTTTTCATACTAGAATTAATTTTGAGTTTGTTAATCTTCGTTAGCATAATAATCTATCAAGTAACAAAAGAAATACTCAAACCCCATCCTGTACTATCCTGCTTTTTTGATATTTCGTATTGACAAAAAATTATTAATCACCCATTTATTTGCTATTTCAAACTAAAACCATCCGATCATTAAACTTTACAGACAAATCTCACCTCACAAATCCATCTATTACCGCTCAAATAAGACTGTTGCGGGACTTATTAATTACATTGTAGCGGACGGAGTGTCAAAGCTACCAATAGAAATGAAGCGGGTTGTTTTTCAGTAAACCGCAAATGGCATCCAACCATCATAGCAGACTGTTGATCGCTACGCTTACCGCTGACTTAAGCTGGAAAAGGAGTTAGGAGGAGCGCTCGAAGTCACTTTAATCGATATTCTATTTGAACTGAAATAAACAACACTATGAAAACGGTGACCAAGATATTCCGGTAGATCTTCGCTATTACCACGGCCTCGCACCGCTGATGAAAAAACATTGGGTTTTAGACCCTGATACGTCAGAACCTATTTTCTTTGGTTCAGACAGATGGTTCAATCGGGTGTGGTCACTGAATAGGACGATTTATCTATTTGACCTTTGATACCTAGTGATTGAAGAAAAAGTAGGGTTACATCCAAAAAAACGGGGTGCGGTCAATAGCGCACCCCTTCAAACATGTTTTAACTAAGTACGTTCTCCTATACACGCTCCAACTTAACCGGATATGTTTTCTTCGATGCCCACTGAGGCACATAGATACTACCATCTCCATCCACACAAACATCATGCGGATGCATAAAGCCCATAAAGGATCGGTCCTTACGCTGCTCCTGCAATTTTCCCCCTACATATTCCGGTGCTGTTCCCCCCGGAGTGGAAATTACCTTGTCATTGGCATCCAAAATAGTAATGTATCCGGAATTCGGATATTCCTGCGTGGTACTGCGGTAAACAGCGGCATAGATGTTATCCCCCTTTAAGACAGGTCTACAAACAAATGAACCCGGCATGGGAATGGTTTTCAAGTGTTTTCCATCCAATGTAAACCGCTTATATTGCATGTTGGCGCGATCTGTAATAAATAAGGTTGGATTATTCTTTACCCGCGTATCTACTACGATTCCATGGCAGCAGTTAAAGGTATCGTCGGTAGCACCAGAACCACCAAAGTGTCGGATCAGCTCACCTTTTGTATTATACTGCATCACATGGTTTTTCCCATATCCATCTACCACGTAAATGTCCCCATTGGCCGGATTGATGGCTGTCTCTGTGGGCACAAACTGGTTAGGAAAGTCGTACTTGCCGGTTTCCCGCGGATAATCCAGTTTCAGGACTTCCTTGCCTTTCAGGTCTGTCTTGATTACCTGATGACGGGCGGTGTCGGTGATAAACAAAAACTGTTCGCCACCTTCATTACTCAAGGTAAGCCCGTGTGCACCCGGATAAGTGGTTCCCCAGCTTTCCAAAAGCTTTCCCGACTTATCGTATATCAAGATATTGTTTTTGGTCTCATTGGTAAGCATAATCAACCTGCCTTTGGAATCCTCAACCATTTCGTGGCAGTCGTTGACGGGATTTTTTCCGGCATCTAACACGCCCCATCCTTCAATTACACGGTATCGATGTGAACCATGTCCTAATATTGTTTCTTTTCTCATAGCATGGGTTTTATTGATAATGATGGTTGGCGCCACTGCACCCGCAAGAACCGCTACTCCTGTTTTTTTTAAAAAAGCTCTTCGGTGGTTATTTTCGTTTTTCATAAGCTTGCTTGTTGGGGTTATTTCTGTGGATAATTTTTTTCAAATTTCTTTTTTATTTGTGGTTTAAGAGAAAAGGATCATCCAAACCAATTAGCTATTGATCTTCCCATGGTATGTTTCTATTCCAACAGACAATTTACAATTTTATTGCCGAATAGCTACGCAAGCAAATCCATTACGGGTTTTCCCAAACCATCGGGCGTGGTATAAAAGGGCCGTTTTTCGATCTCATAGTGTTTTTCCGGATCTATGCCCAAAGCGTGGTACATGGTCTGATGCACACTATCGATTTTGATGGGATTTTCAACGGTTTTGCAGGGGCGCTCATCGGCTGTTTTTCCAAACACATGACCCCGTTTAATCCCCCCACCAAACATCAACATGGAGCAACCATCCGTAAAGTGGCGGTGCATGCCGTAATTTTTCATATCTTCAATAAAATCGGGAACCACCACCTGATCCTTCACCTTCAGGTCCGGACGACCCTCGGTCATCATATCCCTGCTGAATTCACTTGCGAGAATAACCATTGTCCGATCCAATCGCCCACTTTCATCTAGGTCCTTTATCAATTGCGCAATAGGGGCATCGATCATCTTTTTCATATCAACCAGGCGGGTATGGCCGTTTTCATGCGTATCCCAGCCAAAGAAGGGCTCATACTCCGTGGTCACACTGATAAAGCGCGCACCCTGATCTATCAACCTGCGGGCCATCAGACAGCCTAATCCGAATCGACCGGTATTATAAATATCATACTTCTCCTTCGGCTCTTCCGTGAGGTCAAACGCCTTGGCTTCAGGCGAGTTAAGCAAGATATAGGCCTGTTCCATGGAACGCTTCAAAGACTCTTTTTGGTAATCACTCCCAAACTCGCCCATAGCACTTTCCTGAACCATCCGCTCATAGAGCTGATTTCGGGATTCAAATCGCTTCGTGTTCATCCCTACCGGTGGCCTGACACTTTCAAGCCCGCCCGTTGGGTCCGGAATCAAAAAGGGCCCGTATTCGCTCCCAAGAAATCCCGCGCTGTGGAAGGCTTTAAGTTCCTCGCCCTCGCCCACGGTAAATCGCTGATTGATATTTATAAAGGGCGGAATCACCGGATTCAAAGGGCCGAGTTCTTTTGCTACCCAAGAGCCCATATGCGGCACCAACACGGACTGAGGGGGTTCATAGCAGGTATGCCAATGGTATTGATGTCGTGTATGCAAGATATGGCCTAAATCTGCTGCGACATAGGAACGGATCAACGTCCCCCTGTCCATGATTTGTCCGATGTTTTCCAAACCTTCAGAAAAGTGAATTCCGTCCAACGCGGTAGGGACCGAGGCGAAGGTGCTTAACACTTCCTTGGATTCCATCCCTTTGCGAAAAGGTGTGAATTTTTTAGGATCAAAGGTTTCTGTATGTGCCATTCCACCTGCCATAAATAACAGGATCACGCTGTCCGCAGTGGAGGGCATTCCCTTAGGGCCAGTACAGGAGGAAAGCAAGCTTGTGAAGGGAGTACCCATCCCCATTGTTGCAATTGCTGCTGCGCTGCTCTTTTTCAGAAAATCTCGTCGCTTCCAATCTGTCTTCATAAGGTTTATTTTAAGCTAATCTAGTAAATCAACTGAAATTCGGGAAGGAGTAATAATGCCCAAAAGAAATCTTGAATCTGCTCTACCGTAGGTGCGTCACCAAGTACCTCACCGGCAATATTGAACTCGTTTTGCTTGGGATCACGTCCATATAACTGACGGTAGATTTCGTGAATAAGAATATCTCCATCGGGATATTTTTCTTTCCATCGGGCAGCTCCTTCCATAAGTGCTCCGTTTAGGGTCTCGCCATTGGTGAGTTCCAGCGCCTGAAGCAAGCTTGCCTGCGAGTCGCGGCTCGTAGATACAATCTCCCTGTTGGGTCTACCAAGGGCCTTAAGAAATTCGTTATTTGCTACTAACGATGCCCTTGGATATTCCAACTGCTGCTGTTCCGAGGCAACTAACTGGAACGGGTTGTACTTCACCTGCTTCTCCTCAAATAACGGATAGATTATTTTACTAACCGCATCCGAAAACTGCTCTGCGGTAAGCCGCCTTCTCACCATACCCTCAAACACGTAATTCTCGTCTGAAAGCGCTAGGGGATCATCAAAGCCAATCGAAGGTTGCTGATAGGCTCTGGAGGAAGCAATCTTACGGATAAGTTCTTTCAAATCATATCCATTGTTCACAAAATCCGACGCCAACCAATCCAGTAAGTCCTGACTCCAAGGTTCATTATCCATTTCGTCTGCAGGTTCTACCAGACCACGTCCCATAAGCTGCTTCCATACCCTGTTTACGATAGTTCGATACATGCGTCCGTTTGCGGGCTGAACCAAGAAGTCGGCTAATTGCTTCAGCTTCTCAGATCGATTGGCTGTGCTGTCGATTTCACCCAGTTCCTCCCAAAGCAGTTTCGTGCTGGCTTTTTTCCCTATGGGCGTCTCACAACGGCTAACCTCAAGCGTGGTATCTGCAAAGATATTAGCAAATGCATAGGCCTCTTCTAATTTCCAGTCGCTGATAAAGCTATCGTGACAGGAAGCACATTTTAGGTTTAACCCCAAAATTACCTGCCCCACATTCTGTGCCGCCTGCATTTCAGTCACCTGGCTCGCATTTACATCTCCGCGCCACCGAATTCCTTCAATAAATCCCTTTGACCTTTCGTCAGGATTCAGTAATTGCTTAACGAACTGATCATAAGGCTTATTTTCCTTAAGAGAAGTATATAGCCAATCGGTGATGGCAAAGCGCCCCTTCGTGATGTATCCTGTCCCAGTGTAGTCGTTGCGCAAGGCGTCGTTCCAGAAAGTCATCCAATGAATGGCATAGTCATCATTCCTCGCCAGCAAATTTTCGACCCAAACCTCCCGCTTATCAGCTTGCTGATCCGAGGCAAAGGCCTCGTATTCCTTGGGAGAGGGCAATATGCCTAAGATGTCAAGGTAAATTCTTCTCAAAAATGTTCTGTCATCTACGGGGGATTTCCATGACTGACCATGTTGATTGTAATATTCATCCACAAATAAATCAACAGGATTATCCAAGCCCGCCTTTGCCGCCGGAATGGCAGGCATTCTTGGAGCCAGTTCCGCGACACGGTAGACACTTTGGTTTTCCACACCCTCCGGCCATGGAGCTCCTTTATCTATCCAAAGGGTTATCACCGCGATCTCAGCCTTCGATAGGGTTTTGCCTTTTGAAGGCATGGCATCTTTATGGTTTTTGGGAAGGTTTATCCTTCGAACCAGATCACTTTTTCCTGCATCACCAGGAATGATAACAGCACCTGATTCCCCTCCTTTGAAGATGTGTTCCTTTTCGTCCAGCCGCAATTCACCTTTAATTTTCGCGGTGCTGTGGCAATTGTAGCAGTTGTGGGCGAAGATGGCCCTTACCTGTCCTACCAATTTGATTTGCTTCTCCTCGCTAAGTTCCGCTGCCTGATAGGCAACCAGATCAATATCCATGTCTACAGCTGCGTAGGAAGATTCTTCGTTCCATGGCAGTACGCTTGTCAAGTATTCTTCCCCATGCGTGAGGGACGCGCCAAAGTGACCGGCAACAGAAACACCAATCCCTGTAAAAAACAAGAGGGCACGATAGGAGTATACAAGACCTAACTTGCTTTTGTTTGTCACCTGACGAAGCAAATACAAAAGTACCAAACCCAAAACCGCCGTTGCTATTCCTGTCCATTGGTGAATAGAAAGGGTGTCTCCACCGTATTCTTCCACATTGGCAAGCAAGAGTCCAAGTACTACGGAAATAACCGCTCCAGCGACCCCCGCCAATACAAGTAGATTGATCCCCGGCCGCAACTTTGACTGAAAGTCTCCAATTGTAAACAATTCTAAAAAAGCCGCAAACACAAGAAGACTGACTGGAAAATGCACGGCTAGCGGATGTAATCTTCCTAAAAACTGCCACAACCAGAACACAGGTTCATCGGATTGTTCAGTCGCCCCATATGCCGTCCCGATAGAAAAGGCGAAGATGATGCAGCAGGAAATTATACAGGCGAAGGTGTCATATCGTCTGAATTGCTTATCCTTTATCATATCCATATTTCAATTCGTAAAATGCCTATTTTTTAAGAACAAAAACAAGAGGACAATCGTTTCCTCCCCAGAATCATCTGTTTGCTCCTCGAATACAATACTATTTATTTTTATCAAATAAACCTACCTGTACCTACCTGCCGACAACAGAAAAATCCATGGAAGGGAGATGGGGGATTTAAACGTGAACGCGGCTGATTAGCTTTGTGATGGTGAATATTTGCTAGGAATTTAGGAAAGCCTCCATAATCTCAGGACCGTAACTGGTTCCTATGCGATCGGCACCGGCATCTATGAGTTGCAAGGTCCGTTCCAGATCCCTAATCCCACCACTGGCTTTAATTTTTACGCTTTCGGGGAGGTGTAGTCGCATGAGTTTGATATCGCTCACGTTTGCCCCTTCGGACGCAAATCCCGATGAGGTCTTGACATAATCGACTCCGGCATCGGCACATATTTTACAGGCCTGAATAATTTCTTTATTATCCAAGTAGGCCGTCTCAATGATCACCTTTAGCATTCTCTCCGATCCATGACATACTGACGCCATTTTGGCCAATTCAATTTTCGGCCAGTTCATACCTGATTTGAAGGCTGTGAGTGACCACACCATATCGATTTCATCTGCTCCGTCCCGAATTGCTTGCTGTGCTTCATAGACCTTCGCTTCGGTGGTCGTATTGCCTAGCGGAAAACCCACAACCGTAACTACAAGCGTTTCGGTATCCAACAGCTCCCGCTTTACCTTGGTCACCCAAAAGGGAGGAACGCAGACGCAGGCAAAATTGTACTTTTCCGCATCTATAATTAGCGCGTCAATCTCTTGCTGTGTAGCGGTTGCTTTCAGCATCGTATGCTCCAAGTATCTGTTAAGCTTCATCATGACTTGGAAAAGGTGGGTTAAACACGTCAATAGTTTCCCGAATAGCCGGGTGTATCGTACAAATATATCATTTTCATTGACCTTATCCGTGAATTTGTAAAATTTATTAATGAACAATGCTTCAAAATCCGGGCTTAAAACGTTACTTTTGCAGCATACTGCCGCGACTTATGATCCAAAAATTATTTCCTTTAGACAAAAACTACATGCTGATGCAGGCGCAGACTGCACTGCAGGAAAAAGGGATTAATCTAATGATCGGGGAACTCAAACTTTCCTACACCCGAATCTATAATCCGCTTGGGTTAGAAGACGACACCTACAGGCAAATCATGACTACCCGTAGGTTTCCGTCGGAAGGTGTAGCGCTCATTTACCAACAACTTTGCGGAATCTACCGGTATAAGTACGGATCCAATCAGCTGGAGATCTTGTTTGATGGCCGAACCCATGTCGAAAAATACGGGGACGATTGGTTACGTCAACTTCAACTTTGGACAAGAGAACTGGGCATGATTGATGGGTACGTGAGAACCATGTTGCGAATGACCCTACTTTACGACGGTCCGTCACGTGCTACCTTTGCAGAAAACAGGTGTAAAAGCTTGATTAACGAGGTCTTCAATGTGAAGATTGTAAAACGGAACGGTGACTTGAAGTTGAAACTGGCTTAGCGATTTTTTTTCCTCAGTCTACTGTTTCGAGCAGGGACCGAAACGTAATGTAGTCTTCCTGAAATTTTTTGTGAAGCATATCATCTATAGGTTTGGCAAAATTCCGGTCGAAATCTAGGATTTTCTTCATTGAAGATGTGTGAAACTGGGCCGCAAAATTGATTCCTTCGTCCTGATTCTGAAGTAGCCTCAGAAATCTATGCTCGAAAAAAAAACCCGTCTCCATCACGCGGGGTATATAAACTTCCTTCATCCAGGCCACAAATTCAGCCTCCTTTTCTACGAGAATGTTCACGGTAACGTTGTATATGATCATTTTTTTACGGCTAAATGATTATTATTGCGCGAAAGTTGAACACAAAACTAAGGGAATTCATCTTTAAACAAAAAAGGGCTGTTTGGGATTGGAATAAAAAGCAGGAATCAAATGGAAGAAAATCACACCATACAACTCGGTAAGTGGACAGTGCCAAAGATTACCTTATTCAAAATTTGGATAGGTTTGTTCCATCTCGTGGGAATTATCGGATTATCAATACCATTCAGCAAACCCCTCTTCCAACAACTTACCCCTTTTCATCTTATAATGTCAGCGGGTATCTTATTATATTTTCACCGTGACTGGAATGTTCCATTTATTGGATTCGCATTGTTGGCGTTTGTCACCGGTATGGTCAGCGAAATAATCGGAGTACAGACCGGTTTGATATTTGGAGACTATGCCTACGGCACCGTATTGGGTATCAAAGCATGGGGAGTTCCTTTGGTCATAGGGCTTAACTGGTTCCTACTAGTGTACCTTACAGGAGAACTGCTTCATGAAAGAATCCAAAATAGGTGGGTAGCGTCACTTTTCGGTGCCGTGCTGATGGTTGGAATGGATTTTGTGATGGAGCCTGTTGCTATTTCACTCGACTTTTGGCAATGGTCAGCATCAAATGTGCCCGTAAAAAATTATATCGGCTGGTTTTGTATTTCGTTTGGACTACATGTAGCCTACAGGTATTCCATGTTTTCAAAAAGAAACCCAATATCATACTTTTTGCTTTTAAACATCGCTGCCTTTTTCGTTGTTTTGGCATTAACCCTTTAAATTAAAAACAAATCCACATAGAAAAAAGTTAATCTAACCAATATGTACGCAATATTATTTTCAGCGGTGGGCTTTGTGTTAATGGAAATTTCAGGTTGGTTTATCCACAAGTTTATTATGCATGGTCCCTTGTGGAACATCCATAAAACACACCATCAACATTCCGATAGCCCCTTCGAGCTAAATGATTTGTTTTCGGTATTCTTTGGCTCCATGGCTATTTTGTTGATCGTGTTAGGTGTGGGAACACTGGATTATAGGTTTTGGATCGGCATTGGCATTAGTGCCTACGGGGTGAGTTATTTCATACTGCATGACATGCTTATACACCGCCGGATCAGATTCTTCAAAAAGCCGAAGAGTGGCTATCTGGCCGGAATATTCAGGGCACATCAGGCACACCATTTTACAAACAAACGTGACGGTAGTGTCTCGTTTGGATTATTTTTAGTACCAAAGAAATATTTTAACAAGAAGTAACTTGCTGTGAGAAATTATTCGATAAAAGATTTAGAACAGTTGTCTGGAATCAAGGCCCATACCCTTAGGATATGGGAACAGCGATACAACCTCCTCACACCAAAACGTACAGATACAAATATCAGGTACTATGACGACGCGGATCTTCGGTTGATATTAAATGTAGCCTTACTTAACGAAAACGGCTTTAAGATTAGCAAAATAGCTAAGCTGAGTCCGGATGAAATCAGCCAGGAAGTGATCAACTTGACTGAGCGTTCCTTTATGTATGATGACCAAATCCACGCGCTTACCATAGCCATGGTGGAATTTGATGAGGCAAGGTTTGATAAAATAATCTCAACGAATATCTTAAAAATCGGGTTTGAATTGACGATGATAAACGTCATTTACCCATTTCTCTCCAAGATTGGAATTTTATGGCAGACGGGTTCCATACATCCCGGGCAGGAACATTTCATCAGTAACTTAATCCGACAAAAACTGATCGTTGCCATCGACGGACAGGTAAGCGCAACAAACAACAAGAAGTTTCTTTTGTACCTTCCTCAAGGCGAACTGCATGAAATATCCTTGCTATTCTCCTGCTACATTCTTAAGTCCAACGGGTATCAGGTTATTTACCTTGGGCAAAATACTCCCGAAGAAGATTTGAATGCTGTATATCAGGTTCATAAACCCGATTATCTCCTTACGGTATTAACAACCTCCCCAAATTCAGAAGACCTTCAGGACTATCTAACTTCATTAGGCGAAAAATTTAAGGAAAGCGTGGTTTTGGTGTCCGGATACCAAGTGATCGGCAAAGCATTGAAGCTTCCACCTAATATTCACGTAATGCACTACCTTAAAGATATTAAAGATTACCTACAGACGAAAG
Organism: Cytophagales bacterium; assembly: GCA_016124425.1. Taxonomy (GTDB): domain Bacteria; phylum Bacteroidota; class Bacteroidia; order Cytophagales; family Cyclobacteriaceae; genus Lunatibacter. The sequence continues at coordinate 29,596 of WGNT01000014.1, read as the reverse complement.
CCCACGTTGCTTAGCTGATTACGTAGGTCGAGAAGCTGTTTACCGCTTTTGGTTCGATGGCATGAAGTATATAGCTACCATAAAAGCGCGTTTGGGATCCACTCAACATTTTTTTTTTAGGAACTGGTCAAATATTTATAGAAGTTGCTCGGAAGTTTATTACTTTTAAAGAGTCCAAATTGACCTTCTGAGTTACCCAGATCACGGGACTTCTTCTTATTTCAACCACATTAGGACATTTAATGGCTAGTCACCTATTCTTAAAACGAACAGGGTTACGTCTTTTAAGCGCAATCCTGTTACCCACTGCATTATTCACTTTCTCCTGCACTACCGGCCCCTCACTTCCCGCGGGGGACCCGGATAATGGTGGTCTTTATTTACCAGACGGATTCGAAGCTGTCGTTGTCGTGGACAGTGTCGGTCGCGCACGTCATCTGACAGTGGACGCAAAAGGGGATATTTATATGAAACTCCGCGTCCCTAATGAAGCCGGTCAAGGACTTGTAGCCCTGCGGGATACGAACGAGGATGGCAAGGCGGATAGCATTGTCTATTTTGGAAGTTACCCTGATATTGGAAATTACGGGACAGGCATGCGTATCTACAACGGCTACCTTTATTTCAGTACCGCTGGTGAAGTATACCGGATAAAGATGGACATGGAGGGACTCGTCCCTCAAGGAGAGGCGGAGCTCATTGTCAAAGATGATTACAAAAATGCAACCTATGGCTATGAACATATTGCTAAGCCGCTTGCGTTTGATGGTCAAGGAAATATCTATGTGGCTTTCGGTTCTCCGGGGGATGTATGCCAGGAGCAAAACAGACGGCCAGGCTCTCCTGGGATGGACCCATGTCCGCAGTTGGAGTGGCATGCCGGCATTTGGCGGTTTGACGCCAACAAATTAAACCAAACACAGGAAAAAGATGGGTACCGCTATGCCACAGGCATCCGAAGCGTGGTGGCAATGGAGTGGAACCAGTTAGAAAACACCCTTTACGCGGTACAACACGGACGGGATAACTTTAGTAGAACCTGGCCGGATATGTACAGTGCCTGGGAGAGCGCCTTATTGCCGTCCGAGGAATTTTTCCGGGTAGAAGAAGGCACCAACGGAGGCTGGCCTTACTATTACTACGACCAAATCCAAGAAAAGAAGTTGTTGAACCCCGAATATGGGGGTGATAAAACCATTGAAGCCGACCCATCGGAAATTACCCTGCCCATTATGGGTTTTCCGGGGCATTATGCGCCAAATGATTTACACTTCTACCAGGGAGATCAGTTTCCTACCAGGTATAAAAACGGGGCTTTTGTCGCTTTCCATGGGTCGACTATCCGCGGTCCTTATCCGCAAGCAGGGTATTTTGTTGGGTTTGTTCCCTTCGAAAATGGAAAACCTTCGGGACCATGGGAGGTATTTGCCGATGGCTTTTCGATGCTAGATACCATCGTAAATACAGGAGACGCGGCAGCTAGGCCAATGGGCTTGTCCACTGGTCCGGATGGGTCGCTTTACATTACGGAGAGCGTGCAGGGAAAAGTTTGGCGGGTGATGTACAAGGGGAATAAAAATTCGTTTGGTGACAACGCATTAGCAAAAATGGAAGCCCGAAAAAATGCGCGTACCAATATTAAGAGTCCCGACCCGGAGAAGGATAACCTTGAATTAGGTATGATCGAATCCGGAGCAAAAATATACAACCTATATTGCAGTACCTGTCATCAGCGCGACGGCAATGGCGATGGTGCAAGGTTCCCGCCCTTGGCAGGTACCGATTGGGTTACTGGAAACAAACGACGCTTAATAGAATTGGTCTTAAACGGGATGGAAGGGCCAATCATCGTAAATGAAGTAGCCTACAATCAGATCATGCCCGCCCATAACTTCCTTAGCGATGATGATGTGGCCTCTGTTCTTACCTACATCCGTAAGAGCTTCGGGAACGATGCCAACAGCGTATCTCCCGGAGAAGTCAAACGAATCCGCGACCAACTTGCTTCCGGCGTGAAAAACTAATTTGACCCAAAACTGATTCCTATGCCGCTATTGCCTATATTACATGTGTTTTTGACTGCGCTTCTGCTACTAGAAGCGCCAATTCGCCACTCTATAAACGAACAAATGCCAGCAGTAGAAAATACCTACCACGTAAAGGCCCTCTCTGGAAACATCACATTAGACGCAGATTGGGATAAGTCTGTCTGGTCAGATGTGGAAGCGGTAGTGCTTACCCATTACATGGGCCAAAAACCCGCATTCAGCCCGGTGACTCACGCAAAACTTATGTATGACGAAAACCACATCTACGGCATTTTCCGAGTTCAGGACAAATTCATCCAAAGCAAAGTGGTGGAAATCAATGGAAACGTTTCAGGCGATTCCTGTGTGGAATTCTTTTTCTCTCCTGATACGGAAAACCCCTTGAAGTATTTCAACCTGGAGATAAATGCCGGCGGGGTGCCATTGTTGCATTATGTAAAACAACCCCGGAAAAACTACGAGGTCATTGCGCCCGAATCCATCAAGAAAATCGAAATAGCCCATTCAATGCCAAGAGAGGTCTTTCCAGAAATAACGGATGAAACTGTATGGACGATAGAGTTCAAGGTTCCGCTGGATATGTTGCGTCAATACGGCCCCGTCACATCCCCCGCTCCTGGGGTCAGGTGGAAGGCAAATTTCTACAAGACTGGGAGCCAAACCAGCAATCCAAATTATTTTACCTGGAATTTTGTAGATAATCCCAGACCGGATTTTCATTTACCGCAGTTTTTTGGCAACTTGATATTTGATTAATCAAAACAACCACACCTAACACACTAGCACCATGAAATTATTGACACATGCCGTAATCGTTTTACTCGCCCTTGCTACTTCCTTCAACGCCTTTGCCCAAGGTTCATACAACCCAGAACAAAAGCTAAAAGAAATGGGAATAGAAATAAAGCCACCTGCACCTAGAACCAGTAAAATAGTATCTGCTGTTCGGACTGGAAACTTGGTTTTTCTTTCCGGACATGGCCCCACCCGTCCTGACGGCACCAATGTGGTAGGGAAATTAGGTGCAGATCTTTCCGTAGAACAGGGCCAAGAGGCTGCTCGATTTACGGGAATCCAGCTACTCACCTCTCTGAAAGCCGAAATCGGAGACCTGAATAAGGTAAAGCGCATCGTAAAAGTGCTGGGTATGGTTAACTGTACGCCCGACTTTGTACAGTCCCCGGCTGTTATCAACGGCTTTACGGACCTGATGTTGGAGGTATTTGGCGAAAAAGGAAAACATGCCCGATCAGCGGTCGGAATGGTGTCGTTACCGAACGGGATTGCTGTAGAAATTGAAATGATCGTGGAAATTGAAGACTAACTTCGATCCGCATACAACATACCTTAGTTATGATTACACGAAGAAAATTACTTAAACGCCTCTCAGCACTACCCCTTGTTGGAGGATTGGTGGGTTCCGGAATTCCACTTAGTGGAGCCATTGCTGGGACCATGCCCGATACAGTGGCAAAACGGGATGTATTAAAAGAACTTGGCGTGCGCACGTTTATCAACGCTGCCGGAACCTATACTGCGATGACCGCTTCATTAATGCCGAAGGAAGTGATGGACACCATCCTCACATCAAGTCAGCGGTTTGCCATGCTGGACGAAGTCCAGGATAAGGTCGGTGCTAAAATCGCAGCGCTCTGCCATGCAGAAGCCGCAACCGTTACAGCAGGCTGCTGGTCTGCCATGGTATTGGGCCTGGCAGGGGTGCTTACCGGGACCGACCGAAAAAAGATTTCCCAGCTTCCAAATCTGGAGGGAATGAAAAACGAGGTCATCGTTCAGAAAAGCCATAACGTCGGCTATGTACATGCGCTAACGAATACAGGCGTGACCATCATACCTGTGGAAACTGTTGCTGATGTCGAAAAGGCCATCAATAGCCGTACGGCTATGATGTGGTTTTTAAACTATCAAGCGCCTGATGGGAAAATTCAACATGAGGAATGGGTGGCACTCGGTAAGAAGCACGGCATTCCCACCATGATAGATATGGCGGCAGATGTTCCTCCGGTGGAAAATCTTTGGAAATACAACGATATGGGCTTTGATTTGGTCTGTGTGTCCGGCGGTAAAGCCATGAAAGGGCCGCAAAGCGCTGGTATTCTTATGGGAAGAAAAGACCTTATTGAAGCCGCTAGACTAAGTGCACCTCCTAGGGGCGGTACACTCGGGCGTGGGATGAAGGTGAACAAAGAAGAAATTTTGGGCATGTATGTCGCCTTGGAGATGTATATCAACAAAGACCATGCAAAGGAATGGCAGTCATGGGAGGACAAGGTGTTTTATATCTCTGAAATGGCAAAAAAAGCCGGAAACGTTACTACCGAGGTTACCGTACCACCAATAGCCAACCACACGCCATATCTTCAGATTATCTGGGAAAAAAGCTACTTTAATCTTACCCGCCAACAAATGCAGGAGAAATTAAGACAAGGCAATCCTTCCATTGAAGTCATGGGGAGTACCGATAATTCGATTAGCCTAACCGTCTTCATGTTAAATCCGGGCGAGGAAAAGATCGTTGCAAAACGAATTTATGAAGAACTAAGCGCCGCAAAAGTATAAACGCTGTCAACCACCAAACTCAAAAGCCATAATGAAACACTCAAAACTTATTTTTCTGTTTATTTCCTTATTTCATGTCGGGATGCTTCATGCACAAAATTACGACCTGGTTATCAAAGGCGGACGCGTAATTGACGCAAAAAGCAGCTTGGACGGGGTGATGGATGTAGCTATTACGGACGGTAAAGTTTCCAAAATAGGAACCAATATTTCTACTTCCGGAGCAAAGCAAGTTGTAAATGCCGCCGGAATGCTGGTGGTCCCTGGCCTAATAGACATCCATGGGCACAACTTTGCAGGAACCCGGCCAAACAGCTACCTGAGTGACGGCCTTACCGCAGTAGACCCTGATGGGTATACCTTTCGGGTTGGCGTTACTACCATCGTAGATTGTGGGGGACCTGGATGGAAGAATATTCATGTTTTTAAACAAAACATTATCGATCCTTCGAAAACTAGGGTGTTGGCGTTTATGAATATCGTTGGCGAAGGCATGAGAGGTGGCGCTTACGAACAGGATACTTCGGACATGAATGCGGAAATCACCGCCCAAGCTGCGCTCAAATACAAAGAACACGTGGTAGGTTTTAAAGTAGCCCATTATGGAAAACGCGATTGGGTACCAGTAGACCGTGCCGTCGAAGCCGGCAATATCGCAGGCATGCCTGTAATCATAGATTTCGGCGGGTCTTTAGCATTTGCCCCACTTAGATTGAGGGAGTTGTTTTTCGACCATCTACGTCCAGGCGATATTTATACACACGTCTTTGCTGAGTTAGGAGGAGCAAGAGAACCCGTTGTTGATTATGAAACCCGGAAATTCAAGCCGTTTGTGAAAGAAGCCCAAGACAGAGGCATTGTATTTGACGTGGGCTATGGCGGTGCCAGCTTTGACTTTAGACAAGCTATCCCATCGCTGGAAGCAGGTTTTTTTCCAAACACCATCAGTACCGACCTTCATAAAGGTAGCATGAACGCCGCCATGAAAGATATTCTTAACATTATGTCTACTTTTCTGGCTATGGGTGCCGATCTGAATAAAGTCATCGAGGCTACCACTTGGACACCTGCAAAAGTTATTCAGCGGGATATGTTGGGGCATCTGGCTGAGGGTGGTATCGCAGATGTGGCAATTTTGCAGCTCAGAGAAGGTGAGTTCGGCTTTTGGGACCGCAATGGCTACAAAATTCCGGGAAATCGGCGCTTTGAAAACCAAATGACCATCAAGGACGGCAAAATAGTTTACGACCTAAATGGTATTGCAGATCCCGTCGTTTACAAACAATAGTTATTGCCGGTTTTTCGGAAAACAAAAGGAGAAAGGTACAGCGCCTTTCTCCTTTTTTTATACGCCGGTAGCCCTCATTTGGCCAAAAAAACGTGCTTACGAACAGCTGCGCAATTAAGCTTGGATCGGAATACAAAAATTAGTAGTTTAGTTCTGTGATCGTATTACCCCAACACCCATGCATAACCTCTATCCATAGGGATTCTACTGGAAATCTCACCTTTTTCTTTTGCTAATTCTCCTCCTGTCTGTTCTGATCTTGATTTACTACGACACCATCTAGCATCGGTAATAACGTCAAAAGAATCTCGCCAGCGCCACTAACTACAAGATGACATTCCCTAGATCCTTCCACCTATTCCTCACTGTTCCATACCGCGAGTACAGGACTCAGCTATATCTATTCCTCCTTTCATGCGTACTTGCCTTAGGAGCAATTCAAGATACAACCGCTCAGAATACATTTGTCAATCCCATAAAAGATGGGGCAGATCCATGGATTTATCAAAACAATGGCTTCTACTATACCTGCGCCGTGTCGGGAAACGGGATCGCTATATCAAGGTCGGACAAGTTAACCCAATGGGGCGAAATGACTCAGGTTTGGAAGGCCCCTACAACTGGCTGGAACATAGGCAACATCTGGGCGCCAGAGCTGCACCGTTTCGGTGATCGTTGGTACATTTACTATACGGCAGGAAAAATACCCGGAAGCCCCTTTATCCATCAACGTTCCGGTGTGTTGCGTTCTGCAGGGACAGATCCTTTCGGACCCTATGAAGATCTTGGAATGCTGTACACCGGTGACGACATCGGCAATCCAGAAACTGTCAAATGGGCGATAGACTTGACACCGCTAGAAGTAGACGGAAACCTATATGCTGTCTGGTCGGGATGGGAAGAAAACAGGAATACGGACAAGACATCCCAACACATCTACATCGCCCACATGGCAAACCCCTTTACGATAAGCAGCAATCGGATAAAGATTTCCTCACCCGAAGAAGCTTGGGAAACCGGCGGCCCGCTTGACCTCAATGAAGGCCCACAGGTACTGCGTCATCAAAACAAAACGTTTCTTATCTACTCTACACGGGAATCATGGCTTAAGGACTACCGGCTTGGTCAGTTAGAACTCGTGGGAAAAGAACCAATGAATCCGGCTAGCTGGAAAAAAACCGGCCCTGTATTTACCGGCACGAAGCACGTACATGGTGTTGGGCATTGCAGTTTTGCCAAGTCACCTGACGGTACAGAAGATTGGATCATTTACCACTCCAAAAAGACTACCCAGCCAGGCTGGGACAGGGATATCCGCATGCAGCCATTTACGTGGAAAGCCGACGGATCACCGGACTTTGGGGTTCCAGTTCCGGTGGGAAAACCGATTCAGAAACCTTCGGGAGAGTAATATGGAAAAAATCCTCATCGGAAATCTATCGGATGCTAATAAAGGGAAGCAGGTAGTAGAATGTCTGGTGAGGAGTCCGAATCGGCTGCTCAAAAAACAAAAATCCGGACTTAAAACTATAAGACCGGATTTAGGTGAATGTTCCCTTGTTCTGACTAAGCGATCAAATTCCCCTCATCATCCCACTGGGCCAAATCACCCCTGGTAGCAATGTCCAAATAAACATCCTTGTACTTGGGGTCGTTTTCCAATCCATGCTTGGCTAGTACCTCCTCAGGAACACCATCCCAGGCATTGGGCCTGTTACCAACGTACCCTAAATCTTTGAATCCTTCTTCACTTGTGAAAAACCCAGTGGCTGTCAGGTTACGTAACATGTTAAAGAACCTAACTCCCGCCTGTACCTCAGGCTTAGCGGTGTCCGGATAAGCAATTTCATCGATGATCTGAAGGCGCTGTTCCTGCGTGAGATCCACGAATTTTTTCTCGAAATACTCATCAGCTTTATGGTCCAACCAAAGCAGTCCTCCACGCATTGGCGTCTGATAATCCGGGATATCCTTCATCATAAACTCGATAAAATCCGGAACCCCCGCATCGGTGGCACTTCCTGACGTTTCATCAGCAGGGATAATAATATCGACCAGAATATCCAGCTTTTTACGCTCTTCTTCGGTAAAGAAGGTGGTGGATTTTAGTAGCTCATTGTGTTTGATTTCTTCCGGTGTACGTCCGTAGCTACCAAATTCACCAAAGGCTGGTTGGTGGGCGATTTTTTCCGTTTCACTACCGCAACCCGAGAGTATCAGCCCGGTACCAAACGACCCTGCTAATAACAGTTTTAAATTTTCGCGTCTATTCATGGGTGTTATATGTTTTTCTTCTTTAACTGGTCTACAATATACTCTGACGTTCTCATGGACAGGGCTAGGATGGTCCATGTCGGGTTTTTATCCGCCTGCGAAACAAATGGCCCACCATCTACTACAAATAGGTTCTTGCAGTCGTGCGCTTGACTGTATTTGTTGAGTACAGAAGTGTTTGGGTCGTCTCCCATTCTGGTAGTACCTACTTCGTGAATGATTCTTCCTGGCTTGTGCAGGCCGTACTGACTTTCCGGTCCCGGCTTCTTACCCAAAATTGTAGCCCCCATACTGGTCAAAACCTCCTCGAAGGTATCATGCATGTGCTTGGCTTGCTTCAGTTCTTGATCCGTCCATTTATAGTGGAATTTTAAGACTGGAATCCCGTATTTGTCCACCACGCTCTTGTCAATCTCGCAATAGTTGCTATACTGAGGAATGCTTTCTCCCCTACCTGACATACCTACCGTACTTCCGTAGAACGTGCGGATGTCCTTCTTAAGACCTGCGCCGTAGCCACCATTCACACTAGGATTGCCAAATTCATCTTTGATATGTTGCCGCATGGTATCCATGCCTCCACCAAAACCATAGGATGGCATACTCATACCTCCCCAATATTCAATGTGGTAGCCTCGCGCAAAATCAAGATTTTTTTCATTCAACCACCAAGGCGTATATACATGCAGGCCGCCAACACCATCCTCGTTGTACCTGTCTCTATCCATCAACTCCGGTAAGATGCCCATCCGATCCGCTCCTGTGGAATCATGTAGGTATCTACCTACATATCCGGTACTATTTCCAAGACCGTTAGGGTGCGTCTTGGAGGTAGAGTTCATCATGATTCTAGCAGACTCACAGGCAGATGCTCCTAGTACAACTACCCTTGAGCGCAACTTGTATTCCTTCATATCCGCTTTACTCACGTAGGAAACCCCGGTAGCTTCTCCCTTGTCGTTGGTGGTTACTTTCCGAACCATGGCATGGGTATACAGGTCTACCTGTCCCTTTTTCATGGCTGGCTTTACCAGACAGGTGCCGGCGGAAAAATCAGCATACACCTGACAGGCACGGTTGCATTGACTACAGAAAAAACAAACCCCACGTTCGTTACTCACCGGACGGGTAAGTATGGAGAGTCGGGACGGAATTACGGGAATATTTATCTTATTGGTTCCTTTTTTCACATACAGCTCATGCAGCCTCGGTTTTGGCGGCGGAAGGAAAAAACCATCCGGTTCGTTATGGATCCCTTCTTTGGAACCAAACACACCTATCAACCTATCTACCCTATCGTAGTACGGCTTTACGTCATCATAGCCTATAGGCCAGTTGTCGCCTAGGCCGTCCATATCCTTACGCTTGAAATCCAAGGGACCAAACCGGAGCGAAATACGGCCCCAATGGTTGGTTCTGCCCCCTAGCATGCGGGATCTAAACCAGTCAAATTCACTGTCCTTACCGCGTGTATAGGGTTCGCCCTCAATATCCCAACCCCCAATGGCCGCATCAAAGTCACCGAATGCCCTGACGGTACCCGCGCCCCTTCTTGGTGATTCCCAAGGAAAACGCAATTGCGTACGGTGCTCTTCTAAGGCAGGGTCAAAATCCGCTCCTGCTTCTACTACAGCAACCGACAAACCTGCTTCGGAAAGAATTTTCGAAGCCATGCCTCCCCCGGCTCCCGAACCTACGATAATGGCATCATATTCCTCACCGGAAGATTGAATCTGTATACTCATTTTGTTTTGCTATATTTTTTTAAAATCCTGAAAAAATAAGATAAAATTTCGACAAATAAAAAGTGCTTGCCGCCAACGGTAGTATGGCAAGGATGAAGTTATGGCTTATTTTATAAGGTTGATGCCTTTTCAAAAGCAGTTCATAGATGGATAACATCATTAAAGAAGCGGAAAAATATTTTCCCACACTGTTTCGGCAACGATTTCATGACCTTCTTCCGTGGGATGAATGCCATCTGGTAGGTTGAGTTCAGGGTCACCTGCTACCCCCTCCAGCAAGAATGGAATCAGATGGACAGACTCTTCTACAGCTATGGTTTCATACATTCCCTTAAACTGTTCTGTATACTCTTGGCCCATATTGGGTGGTATCTGCATTCCTGCCAACACAATCTCGGTATCCGGATAGCTTTGCCTTACCTTTTGAATTATGGCTTTTAAATTCTTTCGGGTTTCCGACACGGATATTCCCCTCAAGCCATCATTGCCCCCTAATTCCAGGACAAATATCGCGGGCCCCTCCTCCAAGAACCAGTCTAGTCTGTTTAATCCACTAGCGGTGGTTTCCCCACTTAGACCTCCGTTGATTACGGTATATTCTAAGCCTACGCTGTCGATTTTGTCTTGGACCAATGCCGGAAAAGCATCTTCTTCATCCAATCCGTAGCCTGCCGTCAGGCTGTTTCCGAAAAAAAGAATAACCGGACGATCAGCTTTGACGTTAACTTCCTGATTATTCGTTTGCTTTTCCTCCTCCTTTGTCCCGCTAGTGCCGGAGCATGCGATGAACAGAAAGGTGGGGATATACATGAAGAGCGTTTTGATAGTAGTCATAATTGGCTATATTCGTTTCTTAGCAAAGCATTAAATTATCTAGCAGGTTTATCTTTCAAATCCAAACTAAATATAGTATCATTTTTGTTAGAACCTCAATCAATCGTTTTTCCCTTTACTAAATGAGTATTTTAAAAGTCCAAAATTTAACAAAAACCTACCAAAGCGGCAACAGGAAGCTTACCGTATTGGAAAACGTAAGTTTTGAGGTAGCACCTGGAGATACGCTTGCCATCGTAGGACCTTCGGGGAGTGGAAAGACTACCCTTCTTGGGCTTTGTGCCGGGCTAGATGTCTCCAGCGGCGGCTCGGTCTCCCTGAATGGACAGGCAATGGACAACCTATCCGAGGATCAGCGAGCAAAGCTGCGAAATGACTCGGTCGGGTTTATATTTCAAAACTTTCAACTGCTTCCTACCTTAACGGCGTTGGAGAACGTAATGGTGCCTTTAGAACTAAAAAAACGCAAAGATGCCAGGTCAAAAGCAACAGAACTACTTGAAAAAGTAGGCCTAGGAGACCGGATTACCCACTACCCTACTCAACTATCCGGAGGCGAACAGCAGCGGGTATCCATAGCCAGGGCATTTGCTAACGAGCCGAAAATACTTTTTGCAGACGAACCTACGGGAAATTTAGATACTGAAACCGGTGAAATGATCGAAAACCTAATTTTTCAACTTAACGAAGAAGAGGGTACCACACTGATCCTGGTCACACATGATACAGAACTCGCCCAACGTACCAACCAAATCATCCACATAAAGGGTGGTAAATTACAGGAGGTAACCCATGGGTGATTTCCAGTGGATCATGACCATGGCCGCGAGGGATTTTCGCAAAAATGGATCCAAACTCATACTTTTTATATCCTCGATCATCACGGGGATCGCGGCTTTAGTCGCTATTAGCTCCTTTGGCGACAACTTGACCAAAGACATTGACCGCCAAGCCAAAGAGTTGCTAGGAGCGGATCTGGTGCTTAGCAAAAATCAGCCATTCGATCTTCCGCTTATTGACTCATTAGTCGCTGATCAGGCTAGGGAGGTAAATTTTGCCTCAATGGTGTCCTTTCCTGAAAAAGGCGAAAGCCGGCTTACGCAAGTTCGAGCATTAGAAGGAATGTTTCCCTTTTATGGAAGCTTCGATACAGAACCCCAAGCAGGGGAGGCCCGCTTCCGTCAGGGAGGCAAAGTAGCGCTGGTTGAAAACCTGCTCCTGGTGCAGTTTGATGCGAAAGTTGGTGACCTAATAAAAGTCGGTGAGGTAACCTATGAAATTGCAGGCGCGCTATCCAAAGTTCCTGGGCAAACAGGAATTACCGCCACCGTCGCTCCGGCTGTGTATATTCCCATGGAGACCTTGGAGGAGACAGGCTTGGTACAATACGGAAGTAGAATCAACTATGAGTTTTACTATTCCCTCAATCAAAATGTAGATCCAGAAGGGGTTATCGAAAACTTTAAACCTACTTGGGAGGAGGAAAATGTCCGCTATGAAACGGTAGAAGGCAGAAAGGAATCGACTGGCAGATCCTTTCAGAACCTTTCAAATTTTCTAAGTCTGGTAGCGTTTATTGCCGTACTGCTGGGGTGCGTCGGGGTAGCGAGCGCCGTCAACGTATTCGTAAAGGAAAAATTGCCAGCCGTAGCGGTGTTACGCTGCCTTGGTGTTTCCTCCGGAAAAATTTTTGGAATCTATGTGTGGCAGATCTTTTTGATGGGATTAATTGGCTCGGTTGCAGGGGCATTTTTCGGGACGGCCCTGCAATTTATATTGCCGGCAGTATTGCAGGATTTTCTTCCGGTGGATGTCACGTTGGAGATATCCTGGAGAGCCATCGTCCTTGGCACCATCACGGGAATATTAATTTCGTTACTGTTTGCCTTGATTCCGCTGTTGAAAATCAGAACCGTATCGCCGATGATGACGCTTCGGCCAGAGTCCGACACGATACGGTTTTCGAAAGATCCACTTCGGTGGACCGTAGTACTTGGCATTGTTCTATTTATGATGGGTTTTAGTTATTACCTGCTTCGGGATTGGATACAAACCCTATGGTTTACCGGATTTGTGTTTTTTGCTTTTGGGGTGCTTTGGATCCTTGCGCTGGGCATTATGTGGGGTATTAAAAAGTGGCTCCCGATCACCCTTGCTTATCCGATTCGACAGGCCCTGGCTAACTTATACCGACCTAACAATCAGACGGTTTCCCTTGTGGCTACTGTCGGTTTGGGTACGGCGATGATTTCCACCCTGTTTTTTGTACAATACCAGTTGCTAGATGAAGTGCAGTTTGCAGACAAAGAAGGCCAACCCAATATGCTCTTTTTTGATATACAAACCGATCAGGTAGACGCCGTTAGCCGGGCGTTAAAAAACCAGAATTTACCCATTCTACAGGAGGTTCCCATCGTTACTATGGGCGTCAGTTCGGTGAAGGGCATTACCAAAAAGCAAAACCAGGAGCTTTCAGAGGAGGAACAAATGTCCCGCCGCCTATTCAACCGGGAGTTTAGAGTGACCTACCGGGACTCTTTGATCAGCTCTGAACGGTTGACCGACGGCGAGCTCAGGCCATATACCAACCCCGGCGACAGCATTTTCATTTCATTTGATAAAGGGTATGCGGAGCGGTCCGACATCAAACTTGGCGATCAGATCATCTTTAATGTACAGGGAAGGCCGCTTACTACCTATGTCGGGAGTTTTAGGGAAATAAATTTCCGGCAGGTGTCAACAAACTTCCTGGTCCTATTTCCGGAAAACGTGCTGACCAATGCCCCAAAATTTCACGTGGTCGTGACGAAAACGAAAGATGATGTGCAGGCAGGGAGGGTCCAGAATGAAATCGTCCGGGATTTCCCAAACGTTTCCGTCATCAACCTCTCTACCATTGTCGAAACCTTGGATGAAATCTTGGGAAAGATCAGCTTTGTCATCCAATTTATGGCCCTGTTTAGCATCATCACCGGTATATTGGTGCTTATCAGCTCACTAATAATCAGCAAATACCAACGGATCAAAGAAAACGTACTCCTACGGACAATCGGAGCCCAGCAAGCGATTCTGATCAAAATCAATACCTTGGAATACCTCTTCCTCGGGAGTTTAGCTGCGCTGAGTGGGATTCTATTATCCATTATTGCAGCTGCCCTGCTGAGTATTTATCTCTTTGAGATCCCCTTTCATATGGAATGGCTGCTGCTTGGAGCCGTATATGTGGCCATCACCTGCATTACCGTCTTTTTGGGATGGTGGAATGGTCGGGAAATTTTAAAAACTTCGACGATGGAGATATTGAGAACATAATCGGATTGGCGTATGCGAAAGGGGATCTTTTGCCTGAGCATCTTTTGGGTAGTGCTCTATCAGGCTGGATATTCACAGAGGTATTTCGATGATGACAAACTGCTAAAAAACCAGACAAGACTTGACCTTACCGGGCAGGGAGTACTTTTAGTCAGGGAATGGGTATTGAGAGAAAGCTTGGTGCTTGATTCCGGGATTGGATTGGGAGGAGGGTATACAGACCTTAGGGATGACGTATTAAACCCCTTTTGGAGTTTGACCAATCCGGCCCTTTCTCTTTACGTTAATCCAAAATATTATTTTTACCGCAAAAAAGTAATGGAAACCTGCGAATACTGTTTTAACAATGGTGGTGCCTATTGGGGAGGGAGAGTTCGCTATGTAAGTGGTCCTTATGGAAATCTGCATTTTACAGATTTAAGAAGCACCCTGCTGTCCAACGTACATCTTGGATTTCAAATGGGCGGCCGTTCCAAAACAATGATTCGGGGCCATCTTGGATTTGGCTATGCAGTTACACTCCATAATGGTATTGGTAGTTTGTATCCCAGCGTAGATTTCGGAGTTAGCCGTATAGTGAACTTGTGGAATAAGTAACGTTCATTTTCATTACTTGAATTTGATCGCTACTACTAGGCTATTTTTTGTAGGCCAATTATTCAACAGCCAGGAAAAATCAAAATTGAATCCAATCCAAATAATTTGATCTATTAATTTCCTGCCAAGTAGCATCGGGATACGCTTTGGAATAGGCAGCCGGTACTTTTGCTTTTTTTTGACTCCACTTGCATTCAAATGCCTGTATTTCTTGATGGTTGTTTACTTCAAGTAAATCTATTTCTTGCCCATCGTAGGTGCGCCAAAAGTAGTATTGGATAGAACTACCCGCAGCGTTGTTGTATTTCATTCTTTCTGTGATAATATACTGTTCCCATAATGCCCCAATATCGTTTCTAAGACTTAATGGACTAAAATTACGGATCAATGCATTTCGGATTCCGTTGTCATAAAAATACCATTTCTTACTTTTGGTTACTTCTTTTCGAAGATTCCTGCTGAACCCGCTTAAAGGGAAAATGATAAATACCTTGGCAAGCAGATCCAGGTACCTTTCTACGGTTTCTTTATTCAAATGAAGGCTGTTTCCCAACTCTACTGTACTGACCTGACTCCCAACTTGCCAAGCTAATAGCTTTAACAATTTATATAGGACATCAGCTCCTTTGACATTTATTAGGGCAAGAAGGTCCTTAAGCAGATAACTGCTGACCAAGGATTCCAGGTATTCTTCTTTTTCCTTTAGATTATCGAGGTGCCATAATTCAGGATAACCGCCATAGATCAATCGTTCTGGTAAATAGTTGGCGGTTTCTATTCTATTTTCAATTTTAGCAAACTCCAATTGCGCAACAGGGAAAAGATGATATTCTTTTTTTCTCCCCACCAAAGGCTCTCCGGCATCATTGACCAAATCAAAACTACTACTCCCCGTTGCAATAATGGAAATCCCTTTTAAATTGTCAATCATCAATTTCAGTATTTTTCCAATATTTGGAACAACTTGGGCTTCATCAATGATTATTAATTTTTTATCCCCGACAATTCGCTTGTAGTTCGATACGGACCTTTGACTAAGCAGCTCAGCTACATGTGCATCCTCACCCAATAGAAACAGGGTCTCTTGCTGATTTTTATGGAATATATTTTCAATAATGGTAGTTTTTCCACTTCTTCTAGTCCCATATAGGAGAACTACCTTTTGCTTTCCAAGTTGCTTTTCTACTGACTCCTGAACATAGCGAGGAATTTCCATATACAAATCCAAATTTTAAACGGCGTAATTTACATTAATTAGGCTGGTTAACCAACCTAATTAACATTAATTGAGATGGTAGTTTAAATTTACGATGGTTAAAATTGCTGGTTATCGTCATCGTTTGTGTGTTCGGCTTATGAAAAGATATAAAAACACGCTAGTATTTAACCTTAATTTTTAGATTTTATAAGCGTAGATTCTCTAAATCAGATAATTGTTGATCCCTTAGTTGACGAAGGAATTAACAGAATTTAGTGGATGGTGAAAATAAGCAAAAAATAATTCATCTTATTGAAACCTTTTATCTCAGATATATGTCTATACATTAAATACAATTACAAGTTATGGGAAGACTCGAAGAGGCAATTCAGCAAAAATCATTTAAGGATCCGTTCAATAAAGCCGTCGTGAACATTCTATACACCAACAGTTACATCGTAACGCGACAGAATAAGCTGTTTAAGCCCTATGAGATATCTCCAGAGCAATATAATGTGTTGCGGATATTACGCGGCAAACACCCCGATCCCATCACGGTTTCTTCCATACAGGAACGGATGCTCAATAAAATGTCCAATGCCTCCAGGCTGGTGGAGAAGCTAAAGTTGAAAGCATTGATAGACAGAAGAGAGTGTCCAGCAGACCGTAGGCAAGTGGACGTGACAATTACCGAGAAAGGACTTGATCTCTTGACTATACTGGAAGACGCAATCAGCCAATCGAACAAAGAAATCATTTCGCTCTCTATGGAAGAAGTCGACATCCTCAACAATCTCCTTGACAAACTAAGAGAGGAATAAAAAAATTTAACTAAACCAATGTATAAACAATTAATGTATTGACAATTTTAAAAAAGCAACTATGAGTACGACAAAATGGATTATCGACCCTACCCACTCCGAGGTATCTTTCAAAGTAAAACACCTCGTAATCTCCACCGTGACAGGTTATTTCAGATCATTTGAAGGATCTGCGTCATCCCCAAGCGAGGACAACTTCGACGGTGCAACGATTGAATTCTCAGCCGATATCGACAGCATTGATACCAATCAGAAAGACAGGGACGCACACTTGAAGTCCGCGGACTTTTTTGATGCAGCTACCAATCCAAAGCTGACATTTGCCAATGGAATTTTGGAAAAAAAGGGAGACGACTACGTGTTAAAAGGAGACCTGACTATGCGCGAAACAACGCTTCCAGTAACGATGGATGTAGAATTAGGTGGTGTAGCGGGTGACCCATACGGAAACACCAAGGCAGGATTTGAGATTCAGGGCAAAGTAAGCCGAAAAGCGTATGGCCTTACTTGGTCAGCAGTGACCGAAGCCGGTAGCGTAGTGGTTGGTGATGAGGTGAAAATCATCGCCAGCATTCAATTGGTAAAGCAATAAGGATTACATGGCCCCGGGTAAAAGGAACCGGGGCCAAATTTCACCTATCCTCCTACCGCCATGGATAAACTAATAACGGGAATTCACCACATTACGGCACTTGCCAGTAATCCACAGCAAAACATCGACTTCTACACAGGCATCCTTGGATTGCGCTTGGTTAAGAAAACAATCAATTTTGACTCACCGGATGTCTATCATTTCTACTTCGGCGATGAAGTTGGTGCGCCGGGGACCATCCTCACCTTCTTTCCCTTTGAAGGAGCCAGAAAAGGGCAAAAGGGAGTAGGGGAAACCACCTACACCGCCTTTTCCATTCCAAAATCGTCCCTCGCGTATTGGAAGGATAGGCTTCAAGGATTGGGAATCACACACTCCACTCCCATTTCCCGCTTTGGAGACGAGGTGCTGCGCTTTGAGGATCATGACGGAATGGGCATAGAACTAGTGGCAAATGACGGTGACACCAGAGGGGGATGGACGTATGGCCACATTCCATTAGTACACAGCATACGTGGCTTCCATAGCGCGTCATTGAACCTGAGAACTAAAGATCTGACGGAAAAATTACTTACAGAAGCCATGGATTACATGTTCATTGGCGAGGAAAATGGTCGCTACCGGTACGGCACTGATGGGAAACCAGGAGATATCATCGACATCGTCCTAAATCAACCCCCTACCCGCTCCGTACAAAGTGCGGGAACCGTTCACCATATCGCCTTCCGAACTGCTAATGCAGCGACTCAGCTAAGGGTGCAGCAAATCCTTTGGAACCATGGACAGCAGGTAACTGAAGTCAAAGACCGGAATTACTTCACATCCATTTACTTCAGAGAGCCAGGAGGCATCTTGTTCGAAGTGGCGACGGATGAACCGGGGTTTGACATCGACGAGGAAATTGATCATTTGGGCGAAAGTCTCAAACTCCCCGATTGGGCGGAAGCACAACGGGATAAAATCGCCGGTCGCCTACAACCGATAACCCTTCAACCCGAAAAATATGGCTAATACAATAGAACGCGGAGTCCCTTTTGAAACTACAAACAAGGTGGCGATCATGATCCATGGTAGGGGATCTAGCGCAACACAGATTGTTACCTTAGCGGATCATTTGCATCTGGACCAGTTTACACTCTTGGCCCCTCAAGCACCGGGTAATTCCTGGTATCCATACAGTTTCTTGGCGCCAAGAGACAAGAACCAACCGGCCTTAGACAGTGCCTTGGAACAGGTAAAAAGCATCGTGACCCGGTGTTTGAAGTCCGGTTTGACCACCGAGCAGCTTTACTTTATCGGGTTTTCCCAAGGGGCGTGTCTTGCGCTTGAGTTTACGGCCCGTAATCCGGCAAGATACGGCGGAATAGTCGCCTTTACCGGGGGGGTGATAGGGGAAAGCTTGGAACCAACGGACTATTCTGGTCAGTTGGAAGATACGCCTGTATTTATCGGATCAAGCGAACAGGATATGCATGTTCCTCTTCATCGGATAAAAGGTTCTGAGGAAATTCTAAAGGATATGGGTGCTAATGTCAAGACATTGATTTTTCCGGATACCTATCATACGATACGGGAAGAAGAAATTGAATGGGTGAACCGAAATATTTTATCTTATTGAGTGTATCTTTTTGATCCTGGCGGTTCCGATTTAAATCCTTAAGGTCTTCCTTACCTAGAGGTTTTATATTATGGAAACCCTCAGTTTACTTTTTGAGTGGATATTGACCTTTGAGGTTAAAAAAACCTCAAAGGCCTACTAATTTATTTATCTTCCTCCAAAAACGGATATCGATAGTCTTTAGGGCTGACAAAGGTCTCCTTAATGGTCCTTGGCGAAACCCATCGAAGCAGGTTGATCATGGACCCGGCTTTGTCGTTGGTCCCGGATGCTCTTGAACCTCCGAACGGCTGTTGCCCGACTACCGCGCCTGTGGGTTTGTCGTTTACGTAGAAGTTGCCTGCCGCGTGACGCAGTTTGGCGGTAGCCAATTCTATGGCGTATCGGTCTTGGGAGAATATGGCACCCGTAAGCCCATAGGGAGAGGTTTGG
Organism: Cytophagales bacterium; assembly: GCA_016124425.1. GTDB lineage: Bacteria > Bacteroidota > Bacteroidia > Cytophagales > Cyclobacteriaceae > Lunatibacter. Next base: position 10,257 of record WGNT01000014.1, on the reverse strand, counting down.
TCTACAAGTTCCAAGGCTTCTTCAAAATGCTCCGCATGATAGACGTAGATCGTCAGAACCGGCCCGAAAATCTCCTCCTGCATCGTCTTATACATGGGATCCTGCACTAACAATACCGTAGGGGCAATGAAATAGCCTGACGACTTGTCAAAACTGCCTCCAGCAACGATTTCAACACCCGGATCCGATTTGGCCTGCTCAATATATCCCGTAATCTTATCAAAAGCTTTTTCGTCAATGACGGCATTAATAAAGTTCCCGAAATCTTCCGTACCGCCCATCTTCATACTTTCCAAATCTTCCACGAGATAGGTTTTCACTTCCTCCCAAAGATTGGAGGGAATATAGGCTCTTGAAGCTGCGGAGCATTTCTGTCCTTGAAATTCAAATGCGCCTCTAGCCAATGCTGTCGCTACTGCTTTTGCATCTGCAGTTTTATGCGCGATGACGAAGTCCTTTCCTCCAGTCTCTCCTACAATCCGGGGATAGGTTCTATACCGATGAATATTCTCTCCGATTGTTTTCCATATTGTTTGGAAAACCCCGGTGGATCCTGTGAAGTGAATTCCGGCAAAATCCCGGTGCTTGAAGATCACCTCCCCGGCTACGGGACCGTCCACATAGATCAGATTGATGACACCGTCCGGTACTCCTGCCTCTTTGAAAACCTCCATCAGTACATGGGCAGAATAGATCTGTGTATATGCTGGCTTCCAGACAACCGTATTGCCCATCATTGCAGGAGCGGCTGGCAGGTTACCGGCTATCGCGGTGAAGTTAAACGGGGTGAGGGCAAAAACAAAACCTTCTAGTGGCCGCTGCTCCAGGCGATTCCAAACGCCCTGATCGTTTTTGGGAGGTTGCTGGGAATAGATCTCGGTCATGTACTTTACGTTAAACCTAAGAAAGTCTATGATTTCACACGCCGAGTCAATCTCTGCCTGAAAGGCATTTTTTGATTGTCCGAGCATGGTAGCTGCATTCAATTTGTCCCGATAAGGTCCGGAAATAAGCGCTGCCGCTTTCAAAAAAATTGCTGCCCGTTGCTCCCACTGCATATTTTCCCAAGCGAATTTTGCGCCGAGTGCCGCATGGATCGCTTGTTCCACATGAGAGGCATCTCCTTCATGAAAATGGCCTAAGAGATGTTGGTGATCATGGGGAGGGGACAGAGGCACTGTAGTGCCGGTCCGGACTTCCTCGCTTCCGATGTACATAGGTATATCGACCTGCCTACCCCTAGCATCAGCCAATGCCGCTTGCAGACTGGCACGTTCCGGTGAAGCCGGCGCATAGCTTTTTATGGGTTCGTTGATGGGGTCCGGTACATTAAAAAAACCTTTGAGCATGGTAAAATTGGTTTAGATTCTCATTTGGACTAGAATACAAATATACGAATAATAGATGGCATAGGCTAAATCACCCTAATGAGGTTTTTTAAGGTGATTATTTAAAAAACCTATTTCAAAATTTTCTATTTTTGACAATACTAATCAAAACGAATTTGTTCAAAATTATTTTATAGCAATACTATGAAAATTCCGAGTTATGGATAGCTTAGGCCTAACGATAAGAAAATTACGGGAAGAAAAGGAATTGCCATTGCGGACAGTTGCGGCATACCTTGACATAGACCAGGCAATTTTAAGTAAGATTGAGCGAGGACATCGAAATGCAAGCCGTGGGCAGGTGATAAAATTGGCTGAATTTTTTAAGGTAAAGGAAAATGATTTGCTAGTTTCTTGGCTGTCTGATAAGTTGGTGGCTGAGGTTGGAGATGAGGATATGGCTCTGGAAGCTTTTCAGGTTGCGGAGGAAAAAGTTTACTACAGGACAATGGTAAGGTCAGAAATGCCCATGCTTATAAGTGGCATTGAAGAAGTGCTAAAAAAGGACGGAAGAGTTTCCTCCGCCTGGCTTTTTGGCTCGATGGTAGCGAAAGAAGCTAAGTCAACTAGTGATATAGACATTATGGTGGAATTAAATGAACGACGGAAATATTCGATGTTCGATTTAATGGATATTGCTCATTCCATAGAACAAAAAATAAACAGAAAAGTAGATTTGGTCGAAAAGGGACAATTGTACCCCTTTGCCTGGGAAACAGCGTCTCAAAATCTTGTAAAGATTTATGGATAAGCCCACACCAAAAGAACGAGTTGAGCATGTACTGGAGGCTATTCGTCTAATAAGAGAATTTGTTGCTGAAACAGACGAAACGGAATTCTTAAAAGATAAAAAAATTCAAAGTGCTGTCCAGTTTCAATTTTTAATTATTGGAGAGGCGTTTAGATACATGGATAAAGATATTTTGGCTAAATACGACTATCCGTGGCATATCCCCCGCTCATTTAGAAATTTCATAATACACGTTTACCATGGAATAAAAGTGGAAAGAATCTACTATGCTACACAGGATTTGGATAGGCTCGAAAATATAATGAAAAACATCTTAAATCACGAGTTTTAAAAGCAAGTCGAACAGTTGTAAATTACAATATCCCCTTAAGCTCCATTAGCTTTTGTATGGTATAGGAAGGCCTTACTGCACAAGCAATGCCCTTTGGATTGAAAAAGACCTGATCCATACCAGCATTTTGCGCCCCTGCAATATCAGAAAGTGGGTTATCTCCAATCATAAGGCATTCCGACGGTCGGACATCCAGTTTTGTTAACGCGTACTCAAAGATCCGTTTGTCAGGCTTTCGGTGTCCAGTCGTTTCCGAAGTGACAATAAGATCAAAATAGCCGGTTAAACCTGAGGCATTCATCTTTTGGGTTTGACTTTCATCAAATCCGTTGGTTATCACATGCAGTCTGTAGGAATTTTTTAAATAGTCTAATATCTTGAAAGTATCGGGAATGACATGAGGTTTAGAAGACGTAGCAGTCATGAAATTAGCTTCCATAAGCTCTGGGACAAGGTCTGGATCAGCGGCTACTGACTGGAAAATCCTTCTAAACCGGACCTTTCTCAATTCCTCCTTGGAGATCGTACCCACATTGAAGCTATCCCATAACCCGTAATTTACTTGTTCAAACGCATTGAAGAATGCTTCAAACGAAGGGATGCCGAGTGTATGCAGCTGAAAATGCTCATACAGCTCTGAAAGGGATTCCGCAACATTTTTGTCATAATCCCAAAGGGTATGGTCGAGGTCAAAAAAAAGGTGCTTGTAGGTGTTTATCATCTGGGACTAACTGTCATATTTATTTTCCTGAATTTTGTTTTGCGCGAGTTCTCGGTTAGAGAACAGAATGTCAAAAATTTCCTGATCTTTGATCAGTCGGTTGTCTTTTTGAATAAACTTAAAAATCTGCTGAATGATTTCGGAATTTTCTTCCAGTAAGTAATAAAAGGTCCATTGGTCAATTTTCTTGCTGCCGACAAGGCCCGCATTTTTGAGATAACTCAGATGCCGGCTTGTTTTGGTTTGGGTGAAATCCAGTATATGTTCCAGATCGGAGATGCACAATTCTTTGTTTTGAATCAGTAAATGCAGAATTCTGACCCGAGGTTCTTCCGAAAGCGCCTTAAATACGCGCATTCCGTAACTTAAACTTATGTTTTTTAGCCGCATTTGATTAATTTTAACAATTAATAGACCAGTCAAAGTAAGTAATTCATTTGAAAATAGTGTAACTAGCTACTTTATTTTGAAACCAAGTCTGAAACACTGCTTTGCAAATCGCCGTTACGTTTATCAATGAAAGTATCAACGTCAAATTCCCTCTTACTGTTTTTGGTTCTAGTCGTGTGCTTCATCGGTACAGGAACCGCGAATGCACAGGATGATCCAGAGCGGAAAATCGTGCAATTATCAGGTATTATCCTGAATGCTGACAGTACCGTTGCCATTCCAGGGGTAAATATCTATGTCCCTAAAAAAGGCCGTGGAACGAGCAGTAACCGCTTTGGGTACTTTTCCATGCCCGTGATTGCGGGCGACAGCGTGGTGTTTTCCTTTATTGGACTAAAAAGACAGGCAATCAAAGTTCCCGATAATATCCAGGAAGACAAGCTAAGTTACATCCTTACCATGGTAGAGGATGAATTTGCGCTCGCAGAGGTGCAAGTCATGCCGTATCCTACCGAAGAAGAATTCAAAAACGCTATTTTGGCCCTTAACATAGAAGAAGAGAGACCGCTAAACCGTGGCAACCTAAGCCCACAGCTTCTACTTAGGTGGGCAGAAGAGATGCCTGCTTCGGGAAACGAAAACTTCAGGCAGTTCACCAACATGCAAATGATGCAGGGGATGGACAGATATGGCCCCAGACCTCTTCCGCTGCTAAATCCTTTTGCGTGGGCGCAATTCATACAGTCCATCAAGCGGGGAGATCTTAAGAATAAAGATTAATCGTTTATATTCCTTTGTCTGTCACCAACCAACTTACCGTTCTTTTTCATGAGGTTATATTGTAGCATACTCCTACTATGCCTGCCATTGATGGGCATCTCTCAAACGTCCGATTCGGAGCAGCAATTAAAACGTCCCAAGCTGATCGTGGGCATAGTTGTAGATCAAATGCGACAGGAATATTTTTATAGGTTTCACGACCGCTATGTGGAAGGCGGTTTTAAGCGACTGATGGATAAGGGGTTCATGATGACAAATGGGCACTACAATTATATCCCCACCTATACTGGGCCAGGTCATGCCTCTGTATATACAGGAACTACACCTGCCACGCACGGTATAATCGCCAATGACTGGTATGTGAGGAAACTTGGCAGGACAATCTATTGTGCCGAGGACAGCACAGTAAGCGCGGTGGGCGGGAGTGCGTCCGCAGGTCAGATTTCCCCGCGAAACATGCTTACTACAACGATTACCGACGAGCTACAGTTTGCAACAAACAAGCGATCTAAGGTAGTCGGTATAGCGATAAAAGACCGCGGTGCAGCCCTTCCTGCCGGGCACTTGGGTGATGCCTATTGGTACGATGGAAAAACCGGGGAATTTATGAATTCGACCTATTATGGCGAATCCCTTCCGCAATGGGTGAAGGAATTCAACGAAAGGCAACTGCCAAAAAAATACTTGGGTCAAACCTGGGAGCCGATTTATCCTATAGAATCGTATCTTCAAAGTGTAGATGATGATAATGAATTTGAATCCCCACCTATTGGAAAACAAGCGCCTGTGTTTCCTTATGTGCTACCTGAGCTTTTGAAAAATAACAGCGGACTAGGCATGATTAGCAGCACCCCTTTTGGCAATTCGCTGACCATGGATATGGCTTATGCCGCATTGGCGGGAGAACAACTAGGAAAAAGAGGCGAAACAGATTTTCTGGCAGTAAGCTTCTCCTCTACCGATTACGTAGGACACGCCTTTGGTCCCTCTTCTATCGAACTGGAAGATACTTACCTGAGGCTAGACCGTGACCTGGCTGCGTTTTTCACGCACTTGGACAACGAAATCGGCAAAGGGGAATACCTTGTTTTTCTCACTGCAGACCATGGCGTAGCCGATGTGGTGCGCTATATGCAGCAGGAACGCGTACCGGCAGGCAGCCTAAATACGCGCTTCGTCCTTACCCAGCTTAAAGGATATACCAACGAAAAATACGGGGAGGGAGATTGGATCGAAAATTTCTCCAATGAACAGCTGTTTTTAAACCACCAACTTATTCGAGAAAAAGGACAAGATCTGCTAGCAATGCAACATGATATAGCGGATTTCCTCCTTCGATTTGAAGGCGTCAAAGAAACCTACACAGCACATGCCATGAAAAGCTACGAATACACGTTGGGAAGAAAAAGCCTGCTGCAAATGGGCTTTAACCATAAAGCCTCTGGAGATGTGCTCGTAATTTTGGATGCTGCTTGGCTTACCGACTCCAGCAGAGGCACCACCCACGGCACCGGATTTACCTACGATACGCACGTACCTATCGTATTTTATGGCTGGGGCATAAAAGCAGGCAGTAGCAGCCGGTACGCGACCATTACAGACATTGCTCCTACTTTGGCTATGATCCTAAAAACCCGCCTCCCCAATGGCGCTACGGGCCAACCTATTTGGGAAATCGTAGACGGTGACTAGTTTTTCATGCTACCTCTCCACTCTTGCCGAGCTTACCGTCGCTAGCTAGTACGGTAGGCATGCTTGAGAATGAAGTCCAACGTTTTGGTTTGGATGATTTTTTCCAACACGATGGAGGTTGTAATTCGATGCGGTTTTGGAAAAAACTGCCGGCTTCACCCGCTTTTTCATTTACTAGTTGCCTTTGTTTACCTTGAAAAAATCATCCGGCAAGTGGGCCGCTAAACGTGTTGCACCTGCATGCGTGCCCCGCAATCGGAAAAATTAAGTCAAATCCCTGCGAAATCTGTGAATTGATATCCCTGCAAATAAACCGTATATTTGATTTTATGCTTACTTGGTGTCGAACAGCTAAACCCACAGATTGCCTGAAATATGAAATCAAAGACCGACAGCGAAGCGTTGAAACACAACCCTGAAGCCGGCTCAAGCAATAAGCTGATAGGAAACCTACTTCGCAATCCGGAAAACACCATTGTTTATGTGTGTTTGTTTTACTATCTCGTCATGGCATTCATCGCCCCTGGCTTTTTTACCGTCAATAACTCATGGAATATTCTTTTTAACCTGATGCCACTCATGATTGTAGCGGTTGGACAAACTTTTGTGATGCTTGGAGCTGGTATAGACCTATCGGTAACATCCGTGGTCGCCATGGCCAGCATAATCGGAGGCTACCTGCTGAGCGATATGACAGCCCTTGTAGAACCGGTTTGGCTCCGCATGGTGATGGGCTTGGGGGCGATGGTTTTGGCTGGAGGTCTCATCGGGTTTTTAAATGGCTTGGCCGTTACCCGCCTAGGCATGCCTGCCTTTATGGTTACCCTAACTACCATGATACTTTTTAGCGGGACGGCAATCTGGCTTACCCGCTCTCAAAACCTTTACCTGCTTCCGGAAAATTTTGTGAACTTGACCTATTCCAGTCTGCTGTTTGTCCCCTATCCCTTGCTGATTGGATTAATCGTAATATCAGCGGCCTGGTTTCTCCTCAATAAAACGCTGTTTGGCGAATGGTTACTGGCCTCAGGAATGAACAGCAAAACTGCCTACCTATCCGGTGTACCGGTGAGCAAAACACTCGTCAAAGCCTATGTCCTAAGTGGCTGCTGTGCGGCCGTTGCGTCTATATTGTACACCGCCCGACTCGAAACCGGATCTCCGGTTATGGGTCAGCACATTTTGCTCGACGTCATCGGGGCAGTAGTAATCGGGGGCACCAGTCTGTTTGGAGGCGTGGGCAAAATTCACTGGACTGTAGTAGGAGCGGTATTTATGACACTGTTGGACAACAGTTTAAATCTGCTGGGCCTTTCCTATTTCCTGATTATGATTGTAAAAGGTCTGGTGATATTACTGGCCGCGCTGTTAAACCTAATGCAGGTGCGGAAACTCACCTAAATCTCCAAACCAATAGAAATTCTACGCTTAAAACCCATTTAACTCCTAGGTGCATGCTGCTCAAACTGCAAAATATCAGAAAATCATTTGGAAAGGTAGAAGTGCTGAAAGGCATTTCTCTTTCCCTTGAGCGAGGGCAGATTCTTGCACTTATCGGGGAGAACGGAGCCGGAAAATCCACCCTTATGAACCTACTGGGCGGAGTTTTTACACCCTCGGATGGAGACATGCAGCTCAATGGTAACGCATACCTGCCCGACTCACCCATAGCTGCACAAATAAAGGGTATCGCTTTCATTCATCAGGAACTAAACCTTTTCCCAAATCTCAGTATTGCCGAAAACCTGTTCATTAACCAGTTCCCAATAAAGAAGCTGGCCGGCTTTTCTTTGATTGACCGCCGCACTATGCGGGAAAGGGCTGTCGAACTACTCCGCCAAGTAGGCCTGCAAATCCGTCCTGAAGTAAAGGTAGAGGAGCTAAGTCCAGCCCAACAGCAGCTGGTTGAAATTGCCAAAGCACTCAGTGCCCATCCGCAAATTATCATTTTTGATGAGCCTACCACGTCACTTTCCCGGCACGAGGCCAATCAGTTGTTTGAGCTCGTCTTTCAACTCAAGGCAAAGGGCATCGCCATGATTTACATCAGCCACAACCTTGACGATGTACACTTGCTGGCGGACCGCATTGCGGTTCTTCGCGACGGTGAATTGGTGAAACTGGACGTAAAGGAAGCGGTTGATATACAGGGCATGGTAAAAGCGATGGTAGGCAGGGAAATGTCCGAATTTTTTCCAGCGCGAAAGGTATTGCCCGACACCAAGCGACTGCTACTGGTAGAAAACCTGACGGCTAAGGGATTTGTCACCGCCCTTGATTTCCACTTGAACAGACAGGAGGTGGTCGGTTTTTACGGGCTGGTGGGGGCTGGTCGCTCAGAAATGGCCCGCATCCTGTACGGCCTTGACCGCTTTGACACAGGCAACATCTACCTGAATGGAAGGCTGATTCAAAAGCCCAATCCGGCCGATTCTATTAAAAACCGAATGGCGTTTTTAACAGAAGACCGCCGCGAGGAAGGCCTACTACTCGGTATGGATATACAAAAAAATGTGCAGCTAGCTGCGCTTTCTCGGTTTAGCAGGGGGATATTCCGGCGCATAGACCGGAAGCGCGCCGGGGGTCAGGTCAGTGACACTGTGCAGTCCGCCAAAACCCGCTACAACAGCGTGACCGGACAGCCGGTAAGCACCCTGAGCGGCGGCAACCAACAAAAAGTGGTATTGGCCAAATGGTTGCTCACAGCTCCCGAACTGCTCATTCTCGACGAACCCACCAAGGGAATAGACATTGGTGCAAAACGCGAAATCTATGGCCTTATCAACCAATTGGTAGAAAAGGGCTCCAGTGTGCTCCTGATTTCTTCTGAGCTGGAGGAGTTGCTTGGGCTGTGCGACCGCATACTGGTGATGAGTCAAGGGCGCATTACAGCCTCGTTCACCAAGCCGATGTTTGACCGTAACGCGATTCTGGAAGCTGCCCTTCACAAACAATCCGAAACCCTTCCAACATGAAGATACTCCGAGCAATCGTCCGACTGATGATAAGGCATGCTACCGTTGTGTTGCTATTGGCGGTGCTACTGAGCTTCAGCTTGCTATCGCCCAAATTTCTGGTGAGCAGCAACCTGGTAAATATACTCATACAATCTTCGTCTCTTGCCATTCTGGCTATCGGTATGACCTTTGTGCTGCTTACAGCCGGCATTGATCTTTCGGTAGGCTCGGCCATGTTTGTGGTCGGCGTGGTTTCGGGCAAATTGGTAATCAGCGGGCTGTCACTCTGGTGGGCCATTCCGCTGGCACTTGCAGTCGGGATGCTATTCGGCTTGGTTAATGCATTTTTCATTGTACGCCTGAGGATTATCCCCTTCATTGTAACCTTGGCTACGTTCTACGCAGGTCGGGGCCTGGGGTTGCTCATCTCTGAAACACGCGCCATCAACCTTCCCGAGTCCTTTCTACAGATTGGCTCCTCCCGGCTGCTTGGCATTCCGATGCCTGTTTTGATTTTGCTAGTGGTGCTGCTATTGGCGCATTTTGTGCTGTCTGGTACGCAGTTTGGCAGGCAGGTATATGCAATAGGGCACAATTCCGACAAAGCCCGCAAGGCTGGAATTCCGGTAGATCGGATACTAATTGGGGTATATCTTATTTGTGGGCTATGTGCGGCGATAGGCAGACTTGTAGCCCTCGCCCAACTAGGCGCGGTTTCGCCAACTTTTGGCTACCAAAATGAGTTTATGGCCATTGCCGCGGCAGTACTTGGCGGCACCAGCCTCTTTGGGGGTAAAGGAAACATACTACCCGGTACCTTAGTAGGAGCACTGCTGATACAGGCAATACAAAATGGGCTTGTAGTCATCAACGCCGACCCCTACCTTTACCCGGTGGTAACGGGTATGGTTATTTTTCTGATTGTAATGATCGACAGCCTGCGCCACAAAAGCGCACAAAAAGCTTTAAGAACGAAAACGGCAGCGTAACCCATGATCCAGCTTTATCTAAATACAAGGAAGAAACAACCGCTGTCGATCAGCTATGACAGCAGCAAGAAAGCACCTCAGTGGCAGATGTGCTTGCTCCTGGCCGCCTGTTTGTTGCTGCTATTGAATGGTTGCCATCCCAAAAAACAAGGACCAACCATAGGTATTTCTTTCGAGACGTTGCAGACAGAATACTGGGTGGCAAGCGTAGAAGCCATGAAAGCTGAATGTGATCAAAGGGGGTTTAATTACTTGTTG
>WGNT01000033.1 GCA_016124425.1 Cytophagales bacterium | reverse complement strand
CTGCCTCTTTGGCAAACTCAGATTTAGGCTGGGAAAAAACTGTTGGATTGAATTTTGGGTTTGATTTTAATCTCCTCAAAAACAGAATAAGCGGAAATCTAGAGTACTATGATTCCTTTACCCGGGATTTGCTTTGGACGATGACAATTCCAGAGACCTCTGGATTTGGTGAGGTTTTAACTAATATCGGAGAAATTCGTAATAAAGGTCTTGAGTTTTTAATCAAAACTTTAATCTATGAGAAAAATAATATCAGTTGGGAGACGACATTTAATTTTACAAGAAATATAAATAGAATCAATTCATTGCTAGGTGAAGATAAAAACGGCGATGGAAATGAAGATGATTTAATCGCCAGCAGTCTATTTTTAGGGAGATCGATAGGAACTATTTTGGATTATGAAGTAAATGGTATATGGCAGATAGAAGATGATCGAATGGCTGGTTTTCAACCTGGGAGCTACCGAATAGTAGATCAAAATGGAGATGGGAGGATAACAATAGAAGCCGACAGAACAATTTTAGGATATCGTGAGCCGGCGTATCAATTTGGAATCCAAAATAGTTTTAATTTTAAGAATGTGACGCTTCGATTTTTCATTAATTCTATTCAAGGTGGTAGAAATGGATATATGGCTTCCAATCATCCTACAGGTGGATTTAATACCCCAAGCAATGCCACCAACTCAAACTGGTTTAATTTTCTTGACTTTTGGGCTCCTTCCCGGCCTAATGCGACTTTCGCGTTGCCATGGGAAGGTTCGCCTTTTCAAGACCAAGCGCGTATTTACCAACAGCGTTCGTTCGTTAGATTACAAGATATATCATTATCCTATACGTTAGCGAGCGCAATGACCACGAAACTTGGAGTGAAAAGTGCAAGAATTTTCACCAGTGGCAAAAACCTGTTGACATTTACGAACTGGAATGGATGGGACCCGGAAACTGGAATCGGAGTCGCATCAGGTAATGCTTTTCCATTAATGAAATCTTACTCAATCGGATTGGATATTTCTTTCTAAAAAATTATAAAAGTACTATGAAAAATTTACATATTACATCATATATATATAAATTATTGTTTAGTTGCGTGATTATTACAATGTCCTGTGATGAAAATGCTTTCTTAGAAGAGGTGCCTTTAGATTTTTTTAGTCCTGAAAACTCGTTTGTAACATTTGAAGATTATCAATCAGCAATTGCCGATTTATATTCTAGGGTTAGGCGTATGCAAAGTTTAGATATGAATGCAACTTATGAATGCGATTTTTTAGGGACAGATATAGCACATAATGCAAGATTGGATGCAACTAGAATTGGTGATTATGATGCCAGTATCACACCACAAGCGGAAATTGTAAGGTATCACTGGATAAACTGGTATAAAGTCGTGTCCAATGCAAATACCATTATATCAAGAATACCCGATTCCAATTTAAATGTGTCTGAAAAAGATGCTGTAACGGCTGAGGCCAAGTTATTCCGGGCTTGGGCATACAGGTTTTTAGCTCATCTTTATGGAGATGTGCCCCTTCAACTAGAAGAAATCATTACTCCAAAGTTTGATTTCATAAGGAATTCTAAGGAGACGGTTCTTCGACAGATAGTTCAGGATTGTAAAGAAGCGGTAATTAACCTGCCAACACTTGATCAGGCCTTAAATGGGAAATTAACGAAGCCCGTTGCCTATCATTTACTTGCAGAAACTTATATCGCTCTCGGCGAATATGAAAATGCAGTAGAGGCTGCAAATGAAGTTATTGATAATTCAGGATTGGCCTTAATGAGAGAACGATTTGGAAGCCTGCGTAATCAGCCAGGGGATGTATATTGGGACCTGTTTCGGGTAAATAATCAAAATCGATCACAAGGCAATACTGAGGGTATTTGGGTGATTCAGTACGAGTTGGATGTGTTAGGAGGAGCTCTTGAGTCATCAGGTGGAGAAGGAGACAGCAGGTTAAACCGATTAGAAAGATGTATAGGCCCCGCCTCGTGGTCACTTCGTACTCCTGATGAGTTATCTGCAACTCCAAATGGTTTGGGAGCATCAACGTTAAATGGAGGAGGTAGAGGTGTTGGCTTTATTATGCCAACCGACTACTATCTATATGGCATATGGGGACTGAATCCTGAAGATGATAATCGGATTATAGTTAATAATCCAGATATCCGCACTTCGGAAATAAATATTGTCCGGGATTTTAAATACACAAACCCTAAATCGGAATATTTTGGCTTAAGTTTGATCGATCACCCTGGGTTGAACTGGAGACCGGGACAGTTTTTTCGGTGGTATCCGTTCCCCTCCAAAATAACTACACCTGGTCAACACCCTGAAGGTCTTATTGAAAATGCATCTGATTTAACGTTGCGGGCCACCGCTGGAGCTACCTATAGAGACGTTTATTATATCAGACTTCCGGAAACTATTCTTCTTAGAGCTGAAGCGTATGTGAAAATGGGTGATGTAACTAGTGCAGCTGCGGATGTAAACTTGATTAGATCACGTGCAAATGCAAGGCTTGCTGCACCTGAGGAAATGGATATTGACTATATTTTGGATGAACGCGCGAGGGAATTGGCCTTTGAAGAATCCAGAAGAATCACGTTGGCACGCATGGATTTATTAGTAGAAAGAGTAAGGAAATACAATCCTCGAAACGGACCCCAAATCCAAGAATATCATAGGGTATTTCCAGTTCCTTTTTCAGAAATTGAAGCAAACAAAGATGCGGAATTAGGCCAAAACCCTGGTTATAACTGAATAAAATGGTAAGGTATGATCAGATTAGTTTTTTTGCTAGGCTGATCATGATTCCTTAGCACAAAAAAGTGGTTAAGACGCTCCCACTAGTTCCAAAAATATCATAAGGTAATTGTTGTTTAATTTATATAAATGGAATGGCAAGCATCCAAAGTGAAATAGCGAACCACCACAAGTATACCTGTGGCTACCATTATACTTCCACTACTGCTGGACTAGGATCGGAATCGAAATGACTTGGTTGAGATGAAAAGGAGATTGTTTTTCATCCACAAGATTGGTAGTTTTTAGCCATCAAATTGCAGTGAATAAACTACAGATATAGTAGTAAATGATAAAGTTTTCCTTCGTTGTTGTCGGGTATGGGTTTAAAAACTGCCGTTTCAAAAGAGAATGTGCTTTTAGTCGGCCTTTTGTAAGGCATTAATTTAATAAATAAAAGAAAAAATCTGGACCTAGCAAACTAGAATGTCTTTGCTTTCTAAACATGCTGTTATCTTTTGTATCGATTTAACATACAAGAGGCCTCCTCAAATAAAGGACGCTCAAGCAGGAATATTCTATCGTAATCTTCTTGAAAACTTAAATTAATTAAAAAATATATTCCATGAAAAGAAGACGTTTTCTTAAAAATGCAGCAATTTCTTATGGTGCAATACCTTTTGTATCAAACCCTTTAGCAGGCATAACAAATAATAGTAAGGTACATTTGTTTCGTTACCATCATGTAGTTCAGATCACTTCTCCTAATATACCCATACACCCTGATAACAGGCTTCCTTTTGGCTGGCATGCCTTTTGCGTTTTGCCCGAAATGAATGAGCCTTCAGTAAGCTTGTCCTTTAACTCAACCGATGTAAGTTCATATCGTAATCTTTGGTTTAGATCGTGTACTGTTATGGATGTACGCCAAGAGGTGCTAATTGAGGCATATGTAGGCAATACGAACCAATTGATTGGAATCTTTGATATTCGTTATCCTATTATTATCCAGCCTTTCGAACTGGCTATACCTAGAAAGTTGCATAAAAAAGTTCTTATTGAAGGAATTTCGTTGAAAATGGTAAAGGGTTCCACGCCGGTATGGTTTCTAAATGGGAATTGTGGTTCGGATGCAAAAAATTACCTATTGCGAGCTCATCTTTTCAGTAGTGTAGAAACGAAACCATCCCTAGAGAATTTTTTGAAAAATTTCTATTCGATAAACTCTGTCCAACAGTTCGGATGGATGGAGGGATGTGTGTTGGACGGATTGTATGATATGTTCCAAAAAACGGGAAGCGTACATATCAGAAATGTTATAAATGAACATCTTTCGCTTTTCTTTGATGAGAATAATAAATTGAAATACGAAGGTGCTCGTAGTCAAATTCTATATGATGAAATATATGGTGTGGAATGCCCACTGCCTATTTCGGTTATAGCCAAGCTTTATCCGGACCATCCCGTTATTGATCTATTAATTGCTTACTGTCTACAAAACAAAAATGAAATTGGTTTAGTCCATGACGGAATAGTCTCAACTGAGGGATGCTATACGCTAGCATACCCTTTGGCCATTTCTGCTGTAGTTAAAAATACTAAAGAAATAGCAAATTTAGCCGTACAACAGTTATTACTCCGCCACGAGTTATTGGTTAAAGAGGGGCATATCTACCAGCGTGGGAATCTTGATGGGGAGGTTTCGTTTGAAAATTGGGCTAGAGGAGTCGCATGGTATATGCTAGGCTTGATTCGAACATGGTTAGTATTACAAGATCATCCTGAATTCAAGCTCTTGCCGGGAATGGATATTATTAAGAATCACTATATCTCGTCAGTCCTATGGAGTTTGAATTATCAACAAAAAAACGGACTATGGCATTGTTTTCTCGCAAGGCCCGAAACAGGTATTGATGTTTCTGGTTCTTTGGGTATAGCAGCAGCTATAGCAATTGGCCAAAAACATGGAGCTTTACCCAAGGATGTTTCCAAACAATTAGATATGACAAGAAGGTCATTGATTAATTATTTAACTCCTGATGGATTTCTAACAGGTTGTGCACAAGCTAATAAAGGTGGAGAAGAATTACAAGAAGGAGGCTACAGAGTTATAGCTTTGTTCGCATCGGGATTATATGCTCAGTTCCTTGCGGCTACTTGAAAACTGGGGTTCAATTATTGGGACTTCCAATCAGCCAATTTTCAAATATTAAATGAGAAACGAGCGTAAGTTACTTTCAAAAAACCTGATGCCTTTGCCATTATACCTTTAGGGAATAAACGGCAAGTCGTTAGAAGAATTTGAGATCAGGATTCTGGCTTTTCGATTATAATGTGTTTATATAGACCATTTGCTGTTGATCATTACTGACTCTGAAAATATAGTTTTCACAAGCTGGCGATGAATGCAAAGGAACTGCGTTGGTTTCGAGGGGGGCAGAAGCTGGTGTTTGGGCCTTGGATATAGAAGACCATAAAACCGACAATCCCACTTCGGGCGAGCCTAAACGCCTAGCAGATGGTGTGATGATGTGTAATCCAATTGTTCTGTCTACTGTATAAGAGGTACTACATGTTTCATTTTGGAAAATGGTAAAAGAAAATGCCGGGGTGGCGGTGCCCTAAGATGGTGCGCAATCTTGGCAGGTGCAGATCGGGGCCTCCGTCGCTGATGAGGTGAGTGCTTAAGTACGGGTATTAGATGAAACTTTTTCTAGATTGTTTAGATTTAATAAAAGTTAAATTTATCACACGATTTCGAGAAAGCCGTACTCCGTCGAACAATACAGTTCATCAATATCTTTTTTGTGTTTGACTAGTAATTGCTCCAAAAAAGAATTGCTTTGATTGCCCGTTCTTAATAAAACCACTTTTGGTGGAAAACCTCTTGAATTGGCAAGATTTAAGAAATCTATATCATTGCTAACGATTATGAGGTCGTTGATTAATGCAAATTTCCAAATATCAAGGTCTTTGGCTGGTATTTCAAGACCGATACTGTCAACATGGATACAATCTTCGAAGTGGGAGCTAAGCTTGCGGGATAAACGCCAGGACATGTTCGCATCCAAAAGCAATTTCATGCTATGCCGCCACGATTTTGATAAAAGCCTCCCTATTGGCGGCAAATGCAAGTGCTGCAAGGATATGTTCTTCTTTTAAATTCGGAAAATCTTCAAGAATTTCTTCCTTGCTCATGCCTGAAGCCAGCCATTGAAGTATATCAACAACCGCAATACGCGTACCCTTGATACAAGGCTTGCCGAAACGTATATTCGGATCAATTACAATATGGGATGAAAACTGTTCCATAACGTAAAACTCGGTAAATTTTCATCAATGTCCAAAACGTATTAAACCGTCGCACGAGCCTGGGATTTACACGCCAATGTAAGCCGAAAGTTTAGCGGTATATCAAGCCTAGCAGTGAGCCCCAAGGGGAGTATGTGGGCGTTTGGCATGCGGGGATAACTCCCGGTGAAGGATGAAATAATAGCGAAAAAAATCTTTAACTTTCTAACAATAGAAAGATAATTAGCGCGAGCCGTAAGTAAATTCGTATCCTTGTTCCACCAATAACACCCAATGTGGCGTTTTCAACATTAATCCCCAAAGTAGTTTCCAATGACGCTAAAAAAACATTTTCCGATTAATATCCTTTTGTTGCTCCTTCTTGCCTTGACTACTTTCCATACCCAGGGTCAGGATAATGTAAAAAAGCCCAATGTCATCATCATTTATACCGACGATCAGGGATCCTTGGACTTAAACATCTATGGTGCCAAGGATCTATATACGCCAAACATGGACAAGTTAGCCATGAAAGGAGTACGTTTTACGCAGTTTTATGCGTCGGCGCCAGTATGTTCCCCGTCTAGAGCCTCCCTTATGACAGGCAGGTATCCTCAGCGCGCTGGACTTGCGGGCAATGCGTCATCTGAAAAAGGGGGTAAGTCCGAAATGCCGGGCACCCAGATCACCATTGCAGAAATGTTTCAGTCTTCGGGCTATAAAACAGCACATATAGGCAAATGGCATATGGGGTACAACCTATCGAGCATGCCCAACCAACAGGGCTTTGATTATTCCTATGGGCATATGGGCGGGTGTATTGACAATTACTCCCATTTCTTCTATTGGCAAGGTCCCAACAGACATGATCTTTGGAGAAACGGGGAGGAAATATGGGAAGACGGTCATTACTTCCCCGATAGAATGGCGGAGGAAATAGAGGATTTTATAGAATCAAACCAGAAAGATCCGTTTTTTCTCTATTGGGCATTAAACATCCCGCATTATCCCTTACAGGGAAGAGAAAAGTGGAGAAAATACTATGAAGATTTGCCTTCCCCCCGTAAAGAGTATGCGGCGTTGATTTCAACCATGGATGAAAAAATCGGCCAGGTAATGGACAAAGTCGCGGAGTTGGGCTTGGAAGATAATACCATAATCGTATTTCAGTCGGACCATGGTCATTCTGAGGAGGAGCGTACGTTTTTTGGCGGGGGATATGCGGGGGAATACCGCGGTGCCAAGTTTAGTCTTTTTGAGGGAGGAATAAGAATTCCTGCCATTATCAGTTGGCCCGGCAGTCTTCCCCAAAATGAAGTCAGAGAGCAGCTTGCAGTCAATGTGGATTGGTTTCCTACGCTTTTGGAGCTATGTGATATTCGGAAGGCCAAACACAAGATTGATGGGAAAAGCCTTGTCGAAATCATCTTCAACTCCAAAGCTTCCTCTTCCCATGAAACCTTTTTTTGGCAATCTTTAGGTGGTCAGGAACCACAGTGGGCCGTTAGACAAGGTGACTGGAAACTCATCCACAATCCGGTGGGTAACCACCTCAACGAGCATGAACTAAACTCTAAGAAGCTATACCTATTCAATATCGCTGAGGATCCTAGTGAATCCGAAAATCAAATCGACAAGTACCCCGATTTAGTGAAGAATCTCTTTGATCGTCACCGTGACTGGATTTCAGAGGTCAGCGATCAATAGGGAAATGGTTCTGAAATAATCCACAATAGGTTTAAGAAGATTAGCCACTTAGATGTATGCGTCGTTAATGCGGATTAATTGGCAAGCAGTAACTCATGTCGTAAGTCAGCTGTTAAACCAAACATCACCACGTGGTCGCTAGGTCATGCGATATCCTATGGGCAGATTGTACGTTCAATTGTAGGTTTATTTGGATCACTCATTTTGTAGTTTAAAGAACTGAACGGCTAGAGGGGCCAATTTCAATGAAATAGCTTGTTCTCTGCTGTGTATCGGTTCCGGTATCGTGGTCAGCATTTCTCCGTTACTTTGATTACTACCTCCAAATGCTTCGTAATCACTATTGAAAATTTCTTTCCATGTACCGGCTTCGGGAACACCTATTTTATAATTCTCTCTCACCACCGGCGTAAAGTTACACACCACCAAAATTTGGTCCTCTGGCTTTGTCCCTTTTCTTAAAAAAGAGATAACACTATTGGCCGTATCTTGGGCATCAATCCATTCAAACCCTTCTGCATCAAAAATAAACTCATTAAGTCCCGGCTCGGATTTATACAGTTCATTCAGCGCCTTCACCGTATTTACCAGACCTTTATGAAAATGCTGATCACAAAGGTGCCAATCCAAACTGCTGTCATGGTTCCATTCGGAGGTCTGCCCAAATTCAGCACCCATAAACATGAGTTTATTTCCGGGATGGGCATACATGTAGGCATATAGGGCCCTTAAACTGGCAAATTTCTGCCAGTCATCACCCGGCATTTTCAGGATCATGGGTTTTTTCCCATAGACGACCTCGTCATGAGAAAGGGGCAACATGAAGTTCTCCGTGAAAGCATAAAAAATACTAAAAGTTATGGTGTTTTGGTGATGCTTCCGATGGACAGGATCCATTTGAAAATAAGAAAGGGTGTCGTGCATCCATCCCATCATCCATTTCATTCCAAATCCCAGCCCTCCTTCTGAGGCAGGTTTTGAGACCATTGGCCAGGCAGTGGATTCCTCAGCAATGGTGACAACATCCGGGAATTCGCGGAAAACCACTTCGTTAAATTCCCTGAGGAAGCTAATAGCTTCCAGATTTTCCTGTCCCCCAAATTCATTGGGTTCCCATTGACCTTCTTCCCTGGAATAACTCAGGTATAACATTGATGCCACCGCATCCACACGGAGCCCATCTGCGTGAAATCTATCTAACCAAAACAAGGCATTGCTGATTAGAAATGACTTGACTTCATTTCTTCCATAATTAAAAATGTAGCTCTTCCAGTCCGGGTGGTAGCCTTTTCTGGGATCCAGGTGTTCATACAAAAAGGTCCCATCAAAATAATGTAATCCGTGGAGATCAGCTGGAAAATGAGAAGGGACCCAGTCCAAAATGACCCCTATACCCTCCTTATGCAGAACATCGATGAGATGCATAAAATCTTCAGGGGGACCAAAACGGCTGGAAGGAGCAAAATATCCCGTCACCTGATAGCCCCAGGATCCAAAAAACGGATGTTCCATGACAGGCATAAACTCCACATGCGTATAGCCCATTTCCTGCAGGTAGGAGGGTAGCTGTTGTGCTAATTCTTTATAGGTTAAAGATCTGTTTTCTTCTTCAGGAACTCTTTTCCATGAACCCACATGCATTTCGTATACCGCAAAGGGTTGGGTTTTTCCAGCGGTTTTCTTCCTATTTTCCAGCCATTTCTTGTCTTTCCATTTAAATTCTTCTTCCCAAACGACAGAACCCGTTTTGGGTGGAGTTTCCCATAGCAATGCATAGGGATCCCCTTTTTCTACTTCATATCCATTTTGAGAGCGGATAAAATATTTATAGATGGTTCCCTGACCCACATTTGGGATAAACGTTTCCCAGATTCCGGACGCATCTTTCCTTACAGTCATGCTGTGACTGCCTTTGTTCCATCCGTTGAAATCTCCAATAACGGATACCTGCTCGGCATTGGGGGCCCACACTGCAAAGTAAGTGCCTTCTTCTCCTTCAAATTGCATTAAATGGGACCCCAGTTTCTTATAAAGATGATAGTGTTTACCTTCCTTAAAAAGATAAATGTCATATTCTTCAAGCAAGCTGGGTGTTGAAGTGGAATCTATAGCTGTATTTTTTTTCGTTTTATTCATCGTTGTACTGGGTTAAAATTGTCTTAATACCCCGAAGCGGAATCAATACCCAATCCGGTCGATTATTAAGTTCATAGTTTAATTCATACACTGCCTTTTCCAACAAGAAGGTTTCAAGGAGTATTTTAAAATCCGCACTATCTTTTGGCATAAGGTTAGAATCGCTTACCTGTTCCAGATAACCCTTCAGATAAATGCCGGTGATATGGCGGTACCAAACTTCTGACCAGCGTTCTAGCTCCTCGTTTTTGCGGTCCTTGTTGAATTCGCTTTTTAATAATGTACTGTATGAAGCGTAATGAAAAGAGCGGATCATTCCTGCAATGTCCCGTAGTGGAGACCTTTTGAGTCTTCTTTCGCTGTATTCACGGGCAGGTTCACCTTCAAAATCAATAATAACAAAGTCCCTTCCTGTCCATAGCACCTGTCCCAGGTGATAATCACCGTGATTTCGGATTTTTAAGGTAGTTATCTTGTGATCAAAAATCCGCTTGAATACCCTGAGGACCTTTTCTTTCATTTGCAATACTTCTTCTGCCTCTTCTCGTATTTCGGGAGACAGGTTTTTTATGTTTTGTTTCAGACTCTGAAAGGAACCTCTGGTAAGAGATTGGAGGGAAGAATATAAAGACCGCTGATAGTGGAGAGAAAAACCCTCTGTGTCGAAATTTTTGTCCCCAGAATCAGAAACCAGCGCTTGATGCATTTCTCCTGTTCGCTTTCCTAACAGTAAAATTCTTTCTGAGGCCACTCCAATTAAATCCCGGACAAGCTCCGAGATTTCTGAGAAATGAATTGGGGTGGTTATATCTCTGGTAACTACAGGGATTTTTTCTGTTTTGGGAAGTACCTGGACTTTCTCGAAATAGACTTTTAGGGAGTCATTGATGTATTCCCAGGCATCTCCCTGATTGGGAACCGCTTCCTGCACCATAGCAAGGACAGTACTGGACTTATCTTTATGAAAAAGAGAAATATCACCCAGAAAATTAGGCACATACTTGAAATTCGTTTTTTCGGTCAAAAACCGGGTTATTTCTACATCCGGATTGATGGTATTGTCCACCTTCCTGTAAAGCTTCATAAAATACTTGCCATTGTATATGATGGAAGTATTACTTTGCTCTGCACTGAGTATTTTTGAATGGATTTCTTTGTCGTTCTTAATGTCGCTTCTAGGTGTTGGCTGAAAAACCAATTGATCGGTGTTGACTTTAATTTTTCTTCCTTTCTTCAAATAGCTAAATATGGCGTTTCTAAAATCCTCATCGTAAACAGCGTCAATCAAATACCCCTCTGCTTCTCCAATTGCCAGTTTACCAATAATCCCTTTTCTATCCAGATAGCTAAGGTCATCTTCGGTGGAAGCCTGTACAAAACCTAAAGGAAGCTGATATTTGTCAGACGAGCCCTCCGTATATTGAATTTCCAGTATAGTCCATCTTGCAGCCAATTTAGTTTCTCCAATGGTAGCCATTGATTTTAGGCTGACGGTCTTAATGATCCGGGATTTACCACCGAACCACCTACATTCTTTAATGTAGGATGGGAGTAATTCTCTTTCTAATCTCTGCAAGTTTTTTTCGACAAACAGATCGTTCCAATGGTTAAGTTTGACCAATGGCTGCTTAGCTCTATCCTCGGAATAATCCTGTTCTTTTTGTAAAACCAGCCAGTAATACCCATGTGGGCCTAAAGTAAAAAGATAGGGACGGTCTGTAATTCGCGGAAATTTATTGTGGCTGAACATTTCCATGGGAAAATAATCCTCAAAGTCTTCCAATTCCAGCTCAGCCGCTTGCGAAAATCGGGATAAATTGGCCACAACCAGTATAATTTCATCTTCATAGATCCGGGTAAAAGCAATCACCTTGGGATTGGCTGGACGTAAGAAGGAGATATTACCTCTTCCGAACGCTTTATACTGTTTACGCATATGAATGATCCTCTTCATCCACCACAATAAAGAAGAAGAATTTAGTTGCTGGGCTTCTACATTGATGGACTCGAAACGATACTCCGGATCTATAATCACAGGTAGGTACAACTTATGGGGATTGGCATCTGAAAATCCCGCATTTTTATTGGGATTCCATTGCATTGGCGTTCTGACCCCATCTCTGTCACCTAGGTAAAAGTTGTCGCCCATCCCCAATTCATCCCCATAATAAATCACGGGTGTTCCAGGCAAGGAAAATAAGAGGACGTTCATCAATTCGATCTTGGTCCTGCTGTTTTCAAGCAACGGAGCAAGGCGATGGCGGATACCGACGTTGATCTTTGCCTGGGAGTCTTTGGTGTACATTTTATACATGTAATCCCGCTCCTCATCGGTGACCATTTCCAAAGTGAGCTCATCATGGTTTCTAAGAAAAATAGCCCATTGGCAGGACTCCGGAATCTCAGGAGTCTGGTCGATGATATCTGTAATAGGATATCTGTCTTCCATTTTTACCGCCATAAACATTCTGGGCATAATAGGAAAGTGGTAATTCATTTGACATTCATCGCCATCCCCAAAATAAGCCGCTGAATCTTCTGGCCACATATTTGCCTCCGCCAGCAAAAGTTTATTGCTGAATTTCTTTTCAACTTGGGCCCTTAAGTCTTTCAGGAACTGATGTGTTTCCGGCAGGTTTTCACAATTGGTCCCTTCTCTTTCAAAAAGGTAGGGAACCGCATCCAGCCGGAAACCATCCACACCCATCATAAGCCAATATTCCATAATTTTGAAAACCTCCTTCTGCACCTGGGGATTATCAAAGTTCAAGTCAGGCTGATGGGAAAAGAACCGGTGCCAATAATAGGATTTTGCCACAGGGTCCCAGGACCAATTGGAGGGCTCTGTATCGGTAAAAATAATCCGGGCCTCCTTGTATTTGGCAGGATCATCACTCCACACATAATAATTTCGAAACGCAGAACCTGGTTTGGCCTTTCTTGCTCTTTGAAACCAGGGGTGTTGGTCTGAAGTATGGTTAATGACCAGCTCAGTAATTACTTTTAAGCCCCTTTTATGTGCTTCTTTAATAAACTGTTTGAAGATGGAAATGTCGCCATAGGTCTTATTAATGGAATAATAATCGGCAATGTCATAACCATCATCACGAAGGGGTGAGGGATAGAAGGGCAGCAGCCAGATGGCGGTTATTCCAAGGTCTTCAAGGTAATCCAGTTTTTCCAACAAGCCTTTGAAATCTCCAACACCATCGCCATTGCTGTCATAAAAAGCTTTGATATGTAATTCATAAATGATGGCATCTTTATACCATCGTGTATTATCTTCAATTTCTGATTTATCTATCATTCTTACTTTGGGATTAAAGGTTGAAGTTTATGCAGTTTCTACTCTAAAAAGGTGAGCTGGCATTTTATAGGGGTTCAGTTCTACATAGTTCCACTCCTGATCCCAAGTATATTTTTCATTGCTGAGGAGATCATGAACAATAAATTTCTCTCCTGATTTAAGCCCATAGGCCGCTAGGGGGACCTTCACCCAGCCATGGTGGCTATGATGTGGGTCCAGATTTACAGCGATCAAAAATCGGTTATCATTCTCATCGTCTATTTTGCTAAAGCAGATGATATTTGGATTTTCGATTTCACAAAAAGTGATGTTATAGGTACTTTGAAAAGCGGTATTCTCTTTTCTTATCTCATTAAGCCGTGTTATTATTTCTTTGATTTTCGTCTTTTTTTCCCATTCCCAGACTTTGATCTCATATTTTTCCGAGTCTATATATTCTTCCTTCCCGGGATAGGCCTCATTTAGACCAAATTCAAAGACAGGGCCATATATCCCAAAATTGGAGGATAGAGATGCGGCAAGGATCAAGCTGATTAAAAAGGAAGGCTCCTCTTTATCTTCCAGCGTGGATGGTAAAATATCCGGGGTATTGGGCCAGAAATTGGGCCGGAAATATTCACGTTTGGCTGTTTGGGTAAGTTCTGTCACATATTCCTGCAGCTCCTCTTTGGTGGTTCTCCAAGTGAAATAGGTGTAGGACTGGTTAAACCCAACTTTTGCCAGCTTTTCCATGATTCTGGGCCTGGTAAAAGCTTCTGCCAGAAAAATAATGTCCGGATTTTTTGAATGAATTTCCCTGATAAGCCACTCCCAAAAGGAGAAGGGCTTGGTATGCGGATTGTCCACTCGGAAAATCTTAATTCCTTTATCAATCCAGAAATCCACGATGCTTTTTAGCTCTTTCCAAAGGTTTTCCCAGTCGTTGGTTTCAAAATTGACCGGAAGTACGTCCTGATATTTTTTAGGTGGGTTCTCAGCATATTGGACAGTGCCATCCGGGCGCCATGTAAACCAATCAGGATGTTCTTTTACATAGGGATGGTCTGGGGCACATTGAATGGCAAAATCCAATGCGATTTTTAAATTAAGTGATTCAGCCTTTTTGACCAGGCCATTAAAATCCGAAAAATTACCCAATTTGGGGTGAATGGCTTTATGTCCCCCTTCTTTTGACCCGATGGCCCACGGCGATCCAGGATCTCCTGATCCTGCAACGGTGGCATTGTTCCGCCCCTTGCGATGCATTTCCCCGATTGGATGGATCGGCGGTAAGTAGACAACATCAAACCCCATTTTGGCTATTTCCGGCAATACCCGCTCGCAGTCTGCAAAAGTCCCGTGTTTGCCTTCTTCTTGAGCTGCCGACCGTGGAAAAAATTCATACCATGCACTAAATAAAGCCAACTTTAACTCAACTTTTAAAGGAAGGTTTTTAGGATAAATAGTTACCTTTTCTTTATCATTTAAAAGCGCCATTAAATCTGAAAGCTCATCACTCAGCATGTATGCAACTGTTTTTTCTTCATTTTCATTGGCATCTAAAACGGCTAATGCCTGCTGTAAACTTTTCTTATGAGCTCCTGAAATCGAAGGATTAGAGAGTGTGTTTTCTATCTGTTCTGCTCCTATTAGCAGTTCAATTGCGATGTCCTGGTTGTCCTCATACTTTTTTTTCAGACCATATTGCCATGTGGAGAAATGATCCACCCAAGCGGCGATGGTAAACTCATAATTGCCGATTTCCCTAGCATGAATGTAGGCTTCCCAGTTATCATTCGTTATCAATTGCATCGGATATTCCTTCCATTGTCCGCTTGTTCCACTACGTACTTCCCTGAATAAAACAGCGGCTTTTAATTTGTCATGGCCATCCACAAAAATATCAGCGGTGATTCTTACTGGCTCATTTATCACGCGTTTGATAGGATATTTCCCACAATTAATTTGAGGTAAAACATTATCTATTGTTGCCCTTTTTTTTCCTTCTATTTCTTTCATTTTTCCGAATTTTCCTGGTTCTAGTTAGGCACAAGGATTATGCTATTTATTTATTTTCATAAAAAATTTGTTAAAAATTTGTTCTAATTAATTTTTTTTTATTTTAGTTATAATTAAAACGGATTATATTTTGCTATGAATTTGATACAAATAGATTATAATTATAACTGTATTTAATTAGATCAAAAAATAATATTTAGCAATCAAAAAATAAAAAAGACATATAAGTATTGTTGGCATCATTCTGAATAGGTCTAATGGTAAGGTTTTGAAATGGCTTGAAGTAATTACAGCAAGAAAAATGGTTACCACACCTTAAAAGGAATCCCAATGGATCAAAATGTAACGAAAGCAGTAGGGATAGAAAAAAGACCTGATCTGTCTTATTCTGTAACAGTCTGGGCCCCGAAAGCAAAAAGCGTTCAATTAAAAATTAAAGGACAAGCTAATTTAAACGATCTAAGTGAAATTGCGCATGGATATTGGCAACTAACGACTGAAGCGTTGTCGGCAGGATCGAAGTACATGTTTGTTCTTGATAATCAGATAACTAGGCCAGACCCCGCTTCCCGTAGCCAACCAGATGGGGTTCATTCTTGGTCGGAAGTAATCGATCAGACTGATTTCAACTGGACCGATCAGCAATGGCAACCAAAGGCGTTGTCCGAGACCATTGTTTATGAATTACATGTCGGCACGTTCACCTCGAAAGGTACCTTTGAAGCTATTCTGGATAAGTTGGACCATTTGAAACGATTGGGGGTTGATGCCATTGAAATAATGCCTATTTCCCAATTTCCCGGTGCAAGAAATTGGGGTTACGATGGGGTGTATCCATTTGCAGTGCAGGAAAGTTATGGAGGTGTAACCAATCTGAAACATTTTGTGGACGTTTGCCACCATCATGGGATGGCGGTAATCTTGGACGTGGTTTATAATCATATGGGACCTGAAGGAAATTATTTGGCGGATTTCGGACCTTATTTTACAGAAAAATACCAAACCCCTTGGGGAGCCGCCCTTAATTTTGATGATGCATACAGCGATCATGTAAGGAATTTTTTCCTTCAAAATGCCCTCATGTGGTTAAAAGAATTTCACTTCGATGGACTGAGATTGGATGCTGTACATGCTATTCTCGACAACGGCCCGGTCCACTTCCTTAAAGCATTGCGGATAAACGTTGATTGGCTTGAAAAAGAAACCGGTAAACCTTATTATCTGATTGCAGAGAGCGACATGAATGATGTGAAGATTATCTCCGATTATGCAAAAGGAGGATATGGACTGCAGGCTCAGTGGACAGATGATTTTCATCATGCTGTACATACTGTCCTTACCGGAGAGACCAAGGGATACTATGAGGATTATGGCGGCTTAAAACATCTTGCAAAAGCATTTCGACAAGGATTTGTATACGACGGCGTTTATTCACCTCATAGAAAAAGGCTGATCGGTACAGATCCTGCTGGACTAGAAAAGGACAGCTTTGTTGTTTGCATTCAAAACCATGATCAGGTAGGAAATCGAATGCGTGGAGATCGGTTATCGACCCTGGTTTCTTATGAAGTTTTAAAACTGGGTGCCGGCGTATTGCTAACTTCTCCGTTTGTACCTA
The DNA here is from genome assembly GCA_016124425.1 of Cytophagales bacterium. Classification (GTDB taxonomy): domain Bacteria; phylum Bacteroidota; class Bacteroidia; order Cytophagales; family Cyclobacteriaceae; genus Lunatibacter. The sequence continues at coordinate 63,099 of WGNT01000033.1, read as the reverse complement.
TGCTGTTTATGGGAGAGGAATATGGTGAGGAAAATCCTTTTCAGTACTTTGTTAATCATGGTGATCCGGAATTGGTAAAGGCGGTACAAGAAGGAAGGAAAAGGGAATTCCAGTCATTTGAATGGCAAGGGGGCGTACCGGACCCCCAGGCGATGTCTACTTTTCTAGACTCTAAACTTTGTTGGGATTTTACCGATGATGTCAAAAAAAACACCCTTTTCAAATTTTATCAACAGCTCATTTCCATGAGGAAAGCAGGCGCCTTTAGTGCTCTTAAGGAAAAAGAATTACAAATTACCTTTCTAGAGGAGAAAAACCTCTTAACGCTGTCGTCGGAAAAGGACCATGTCAACATATGGGGAGCGTTTAATTTTGGAGTAAATGATCAGAAAATCCAAGCTCCTGAAATATCCGGAATTTGGATGAAGCAGCTCGCTTCCAGTGACCAATGCTGGTTAGGACCCAAGGATGTAGAGGTAGAGCTTCGTGGTCAGGAGTACATAATAATACCTTCATCTTCATTTGTTATTTATCAAAATAATTACCAAACAAAACAATGAGTAATAAATATATTTGTCTTCACGGACATTTTTACCAGCCCCCTAGAGAAAATCCATGGCTCAACATCGTTGAAATCCAGGACTCTGCTTATCCATATCATGATTGGAACCACCGAATAAATGCGGAATGTTATGCCAGAAACGGAGCTTCGCGAATTCTGGATGATGAAGGTAGGGTGGTCGATATAATGAACAACTATTCATGGATGAGCTTCAATATGGGCCCTACCCTTTTGGCTTGGATGGAAAATGAAGCACCGGAAACTTATAGGGATATTCTGCAAGCCGACAAATCCAGCCAGATCCGTTTTTCCGGACATGGATCTGCCATGGCACAGGCATATAACCATATGATCATGCCTTTGGCAAACCCTAGGGATCAGGAAACACAGGTGATTTGGGGTATTGAAGATTTTAAATCTAGGTTCGGTAGGATTCCGGAAGGGATGTGGTGTGGAGAAACTGCCATTAATACCGATACCTTGGAAGTAATGGCCGCTCATGGCATTAAATTTACCATTTTATCTCCTTACCAGGCCAAAAGCACCCGAAAAATTGGAGACAAAAAGTGGAAGGATGCAACAGGTGCAAAAGTGGATCCCCGAAAAGCATACCGCTGCCAACTGCCCTCTGGCAATGCTATTAGTCTGTTTTTTTATGATGGACCTGCTTCACAGGGAGTGGCTTTTGAAGGGTTGTTGGAGAATGGGGAAGAATTTGCCAGTCGCTTAACAGGCCTGTTTTCTCACAATGATGACGTGCAGCTGGCCAACATTGCAACAGATGGTGAAAGCTATGGACACCATCATAGGCTTGGGGAAATGGCCCTCTCCTATTGCTTGGATAATCTTGAAAGGAATCCAGACATTCATCTTACCGTGTATGGTGAGTTTTTGGAAAAATTTCCTCCGGAATATGAAGCTGCAATCATTGAAAATTCTGCTTGGAGCTGTTCCCACGGCGTGGAAAGGTGGAAAAGTGACTGTGGATGTAACACCGGAGGAAACCAGGGCTGGAACCAGGAATGGCGGGCTCCTTTGCGTGAAACCTTTGATTGGTTAAGGGAAAAATTAATAGGGCTTTATGAAGAGCAAATAAAAGACTTTTCCGAAGACCCTTGGGGCCTTAGAAATAAATACATTGACATTATTCTTGACCGTTCCACGCCAACTATTGAAAAATTTTTGCTGGAGAATATCAGGTATACACTTGCTGAAGATGATAAAATCAAAATTTTAAGATTGCTTGAAATGCAATACCATACCATGCTGATGTACACCAGTTGCGGGTGGTTTTTTGATGAAGTTACCGGTATAGAATCCATGCAGGATATTTTTTATGCAGCTCGGGCCATTCAATTGGCAGAGATCCTGAGCGGTGAAAATTATGAAGAAGTGTTTATTCATCTGCTTGAAAAAGTCCCTAGTAATAACAAAGAACTGGGAAATGCTGCCGTAGCCTATCACCGGTATGTAAAACCTATGATTGTGGATATCAAAAGGGTAGGGGCTCATTACGCTATTGCATCTTTATTTAAGGAATTTCCAGAGGAATATGACCTGTTTAATTTCCAGGCGAGTACCCGATTCAAAGCCTATTTTGAAGCAGATAAGCATAAGCTTCTGATTGGCAACACGGAATTTCAGTCAGATATAACCTTAGAAAAAATAAATATTTCCTATGCGGTCCTTCATTTGGGAGAGCATCACCTTTACGGAGGGGTAAGGGAATATATAGGTAAAAAAGCATTGCAGGATTTGCAGGCAAAGATTTCTACTAGTTTTCGAAAGAGTGATATTTATGAAATTTTTAATGTGATGGACCATTATTTTGGTACCCATAAATATTCATTTTGGCATCTTTTTAGGGATGAACAGCGGGCAATTATGGAAATGGTGCTAGAAACAACCCTTAAAAATACAGAAGGAGTCATAAATAAAATGTATGAAGACAATTATCATTTACTTCAGGTATTTAAAGAAATTAATTTTAAGGCACCCAATCAACTTAAACTTCCTGTTGATTTGACTATCAATTCACGGCTGACCGGAATTTTAAAAGCTAAGCCTATCGATATTCCGGCCTTGAAGAGGAATTTGGAAGCGGCACTATTAGTGGATGCAGAACTTGATACGGTTTCTTTAACCTATTTGGTAGATAGCAAAGCGAGTATGATGATGAGAGAATTAAAGCAAGATCCTTCCAATAATACGTTATTGAATCAGTTACTGTCTTTGCTTCAAGTAATTGCTAATAGTGACATATCTCCGGAGTATTGGGAAGCACAGAACGAACTTTTCGCTATTAAAAATGGGTATTTTAAAGAAATAAAAGACCAAACAGCCTCCGATGATCCGGAGGTCGACAACCGTACACAGGATTATCTTCAATTATTCGAGACCTTAAATCTTATTGTCTAATATGAAGATTCCTGTTTCAACCTATCGCCTTCAGTTTTCCCCTGACTTTACTTTTGCCGACCTGCAGCAAATGCTGGATTATTTGCAAAAATTGCATGTCGGCACCATTTACGCGGCTCCCATTTTCCAGGCGATGGAAGGCAGTACCCATGGCTATGATATCGTCAATCCATTGGCGGTCAACGACTCCATTGGCAGTATGTATGAGTGGAAGCAGATCAGTTCAAACCTGAAAGAAAAAGGGATGACCTGGCTTCAGGACATTGTTCCAAATCATATGGCTAATAGTCCTTCCAATCCCTGGATTTTCAGTATAATGGAACATGGGACTGCCTCTCCCTACTTCCATTTTTTTGATATTAACTGGGACTATAGTGATTCGAAAGGAAAAATCATGGCGCCTTTTCTTGGAGAACCTCTTGATAAAGCCATTGAAAATGGATTAATAATGATTGTCCTGAAAGAAGATGGTTTCCGGTTTCAATATTATGAGAATGAATACCCTCTAAGTGATATTTCCTACTTCGACCTCCTGTCATTTGGGCAGGAAGAACAACATCCGGAAATCAATCAATGGCTTTTAAAATTTAAAAATTTCCCTGTTGAGGAAGTGGAATGGAATGCCTTAAAAGCATCGTTTTATCAAGCTGTTCAGCACCAGCAACCCATAAAGGAATGGGTGGAAACATTACTTGCGACCGTCAATGCTTCAAAAGATAACTTGATAAGTATCCTGGAATTGCAGAACTTCAAACCGCTTTATTGGAAAGAGTCTGAAAGGCAAATCAATTTCAGGCGTTTTTTTACAATCAATGGACTCATCTGCCTACAAATGCAGAAAGAGGAGGTGTTTCATGCCTATCATACTTTTATTCATCAACTGTGCCGGGATGGTTTGATAAACGGACTCCGAATAGATCACATTGATGGGCTTTATGATCCCGAAATTTACCTGGATAGATTGAATGATCTTCTGGAAAATGACTTTTTTTTAGTCGTTGAAAAAATTTTAGAGTCGGAGGAAACTCTTCCACCCGATTGGAAAATGCAGGGAACAAGTGGATATGATTTTCTGGGATCAATTAACAATCTTTTTACCTCATCCAATAATAAAAACGTATTTCTGGAATATTACAAAAGTATAAAACCAGCGTTTTCCAACTATAGCCAACTGGTCTATGAGATGAAGCAGTATATCCTACATGAAAGAATGGGTGGGGAACTTCAAAATCTGTGGACTTTGCTCGAAGGACTAAACCGGCAACAGCATTATCCGGGCTTAAAAAAAGAAAGCGGGTTAGATGCATTGAGTGCGTTTTTGGCCGCATTTCCTGTTTACAGAATTTATTACCGCCAATTTCCTTTGTCCGCTGAACAGACACGTATTATCCAGGATGCTTATTCTACAGCACTTCAGCAGGTACCTGAACTGAAAGAGGAATTGGACATTATAAAAAATATCTTTACAGGTGAGGGCAGTCTTCAAAGGGAAGCAATGGGTTATTTTTTGCAAAGATGCCAACAATTTACCGGCCCTCTTGCAGCCAAAGGTGTGGAAGACACTACTTTTTACAGGTATCATCTTTTAATTTCACACAATGAAGTGGGAGATTCTCCTGAGATTTTCGGGATAAGCATCCAAACATTCCATCAATTGATGGAAAGGCGTCAAAAGAGCCAACCGCTTACCCTCAATACCACGGCAACCCATGATACGAAGCGTGGGGAAGATGCCAGAATGCGCATCAATGTGCTAAGTGAAATTCCGGAGGAATGGTTTTCCAAAGTAGATGAATGGCATCAGATCAATAGCAGGTGTCGAAAGAATGCCCAGATTCCGGATTTAAATGAAGAATATTTTATTTACCAATCCCTTCTTGGTGCGATGGCTTTTAAGGAAGAAAACCACGTGGATTTTTTAACCAGAACAAAGACCTACCTTCAGAAAGCGCTTCGTGAGGCAAAGGAACATACTTCCTGGTCCGACCCTAATCTTGATTTTGAAGAATCAATCGCTGAATTCGTTCAAACTATTTTAAATCATCCATCTTTTCGAGATTCCTTTGATCCTTTCCAGCGTAAAATTGCCTTTTATGGCGTAATCAATTCCCTGGGGCAGTCTCTGATCAAAATCATGGCACCGGGAATTCCGGATATTTACCAGGGCTCCGAACTTTGGGATTTGAGTTATGTGGATCCGGATAATCGTCGCCCTGTGGATTATCTGCTTCGTGCTAGATACCTGAATGAACTCCAACAGTATGATGAAAGCATTGATTCAACCCAACTTTTAGATCTGATGAAAAATTACAAGGATGGTAAACTAAAACTGTTTACGATTTACCGTACCTTGAAAGAAAGAAGGATTCTGCCTGATTTCTTTCAAAAAGCGGAATATTTACCCATTGCTGTTTCTGCTCATTTTAAAGATAAAGTGATCAGTTTTGCTAGGTTTTTCAATAATCAATGGTTCCTGGTAGCAGTACCCTTAAACGCCACGTCACTCTGCAAACCGGAGGAATTTCCATTGGAGTTACTTTGGGAGGATGGTTACCTCGAATTGCCGGACAGTGCCCCTAAAAACTGGGTAAATGTGTATACGGGAGAGGAAATGATGACCGGCAATCGGGTTTTGTTGTCATCATTATTTAAAAATTTCCCGGTAGTTCTTCTTAGGTCTAGGGAATAATAGAAACAAATGCCGATCCGTTAAATGTACTTATGAATATAGAGAGAAGTAGTGCCATTTTACTTCATATCACCTCATTACCTTCCAAATATGGGATAGGTGATATGGGGGATGCTGCTTATCAATTTGTGAATTTTCTAAAGGATAGTGGCCACAGTTTCTGGCAAATTCTTCCTCTTAATCCTACCGAAGCTACCTTTGGGCACTCACCTTACAGCAGCCATTCTGCCTTTGCAGGAAATCCACTATTGATAAGCCCCGATCTTTTGATCGAAGAAGGGTTGTTGTCAACTAAAGATGTGGACAGAATTCCGGTGTTTGATTCCCAAAATGTTGAATTCGATAAAGTGAATACGTTTAAAAAGAGACTACTGGACATCGCTTTTGTGAATTTCAAAAAGAGAGAAAAAGCCTATCTAGCTGATTTTACTCAATTCTGCCATCAAAACCAAGATTGGCTGGATGACTATACCCTTTTCCTTACCATTAAGAATAAATATTTAACGAACTGGACCCTATGGGACAAATCGTTGCGGGATAGGGATGCTGCGGCATTGGATGTCTTTAGCATTCAGATGAAAGAGGAAATAAAGAAAGAAAAATTCACCCAATTTCTTTTTTTCAGGCAATGGCTGAGGTTGAAAGCCTATGCCCATAAAAACAGCATTGGATTTATCGGAGATATTCCCTTCTACATCAATCATGACAGTGCAGATTGTTGGGCCCATAGCGAGTACTTTAAATTGGATAAAGATAAGATGCCCACCAAAATCTCCGGGGTACCGCCTGATTATTTCAGCGATACAGGGCAACTATGGGGAACCCCGGTTTTTAATTGGAAACCACTCATGAAAAATGGATTTGATTGGTGGTTAAAACGGTTGGGGCAGAATTTACTGCTTTATGATTTTGTTAGGTTAGACCATTTCCGGGCGTTTGCCGCCTACTGGGAGGTGCCAGCAGGGGATGATACCGCTATTGGCGGAAAATGGAAAGAAAGCCCGGGAATTAAATTTTTCAAAGCGGTGGAGAGAGAGTTCCCGGAAATGCCCTTTATCGCCGAAGACCTTGGTTATATGGACGAACCAGTATTTGAGCTTCTGGAAAAATTTAATTTTCCAGGAATGAAAGTCCTTCAATTTGCTTTTGGAGAGGATATAGGAGATAATCCTTATATCCCACACAATCATTCCAAAAATAGTGTCGTATTTACGGGAACACACGACAATGACACTACCTTAGGATGGTTTAACAATTCCTCCCGTGAAGAACGAAAAAATTTTTATGAATATACCGGGGTAAAACCGACTTCAAAAAACATTGTATGGAAGATGCATCAGGTGGCACTGATGTCTGTGGCTGATTTGGCTATCATTCCTATGCAGGATATAGTGGGATTGGATGAAAGTGCCAAAATGAACAGGCCCGGTACCAGTGAGGGAAATTGGACCTGGAGGCTTTTGGCTACTCAGCTTCCCTTGGAAAGAGTGGAAGAACTCAAAAAAATCAATATTCGATATGGCAGATGGAAAAAAACGGAGGGCTTGAAATGAAAATAAGGCTAAACTTAAAGCTCTGATTAGTTAGAAGATGTACTTTTTTCGCTGGCATTAAATGATTTGTAGGTATAAAACAATTGGTAGGAACTTCGCCCTCAGCCGTAGAGTTTCATGCCCGCTTTTGCCAAAATCGCTATTTCTTCCTTGGAAGCCGTCTACTTCTAGTTTTACTTAAAAGATCCTGTTAGCACTTAATTTTTTCTATTTCTTGTGATAATGAAAGTTTTTAGTTGTAAACTGGACAAAATTTCTAATCATCCTGACTTGTGTAAGGCAATACCGTTAGAATGTAAAATTCCGATAAGGGTGCAGAGGATTAGACCAGTTTTTTAAAATGTTGCTGTTGCAACCTAATGCGGACATTAATTTTTAGTGGGAAGACCTGTAATATAGAAATAGAAACGCCAAAAAACTTCCTATTCTTTTTAATTCCATAAGATTTATGCCTACTTTCGAAGGCAATAAGCCCACCATGCCTAATTATGAACAAGGACCGCTACGCTGATAAACCAACCCAAGCCTTGGAGGATAGGCAAGTTTGGGATCAGATAAAGTCGGATGAAAGGGCCGGAATGGAAGCCCTGTATAGGAAGTATGCCCAAGAGCTCTTCCGCTTGGGCATGTCAATCAAAGCGGATAGAAGTCTGGTCAAGGATTGCATACAGGAAGTTTTTTTAAATATATGGCATTATCGCCATTCCGTAAAGGCTACAGATAATGTGAAACTCTATCTTTTCAAATGCCTTAGTAACAAAATCCATAAAGAGGTAGGAAAGGACAAGCGGCGCTTTGGTCCGTTAATGCCGGAAATGGAAGAAAACTTTAGTGACGAACAGGAGGTAGAAACAGAGATAACTTCATCCGAAAAGCAGAAACGTTTACTACAGGTCTTGCATTCCCTGCCTCCACGTCAACACGAGGTGATACAACTGCTTTATTTTGAGAACCAATCCTATGAGGATACCTCGTTGATTATGGGAATTAATATCCAGTCGGTTTACACACTTGCATGGAAAGCCATTGCCAACTTAAAAAATGCCTTTGCGCTAATAGGCTTGTCTATTTGGGGCTTTATCAGCTAGAAATCATTACCAAAAATTTATTCTTTTCTCACTAATATTAACGTTCTCGCATCAATTACCGCAATTTTTAAGAATAACTGTAAAAATAACAGTTTTTATCTCCGACAAGGATAGATTTTTCATGTTGGCGACTTATGTGTGTGAATTAACATTAAAATGGAAATCTCCAATTATACCACAGAGGATTTTGTTCTCGACCCTTCTTTTAAAAAATGGGTGTTGCATCCCAATGCGGCATCCAATCTTTATTGGGAGGAATTATTGCAAAAAAACCCCTCTAAATACCAGGAGGCGAGGGAAGCACGGGCAATCATTTTACGGTTAAGCACCAAGATTCAGCCGAGCATGTCGGATACGGAGCTTACAAACCTTTGGCAGGAAATTAATAGCAGCATGCAAGCTACAAGCGCAGCACAAATTCCTTCAAAAAATGCCAAGGTAATCCCCTTAAACGCGTTTAGCACCTTGGAACGATCTAGGTTACCTACGGCCTCAACTTTGGGTTTGTTAGATTCCTTTAGGTTGAGGGTAGCAGGTATCCTTATTGTCGCATTTGGATTAGGATTTTTATACAGTTGGTTTTTTTCAGATCCTATTGTTTTGGAGCATACCACCCCTGTCGTCGCGATGGTTGAACATCGCACCTTACCCGGAGTAAAATCGCACCTTACCTTGAGCGATGGATCACAGGTAATCTTGAATTCGGGCAGTTCGTTGACGTATTCGAAAAATTTTGAAGCAGATAGGAGGGAAGTATATCTGCAAGGGGAGGCATTTTTCAACGTGACCAAGGACAGTAGCAGGCCCTTTGCGGTCCATTCCATGGATACGAAAACGGTTGCCTTAGGCACTAGCTTTAATGTGAAAGCCTATGAGGGAGAATCGGTAGACGTTTCCTTAGTAACAGGTAAGGTAGCTGTAAACAGAGAGGGAGCAATAAATGAACCTGTTATCTTGAACCCGGGCGAAGCTTTGACCATAGATATTGCGAAAGACCGGATCGTCAAAACGGATTTTGATGCGGACTTGGTGATCGGTTGGACAAAAAAATGGATCATCTTTAAAAAGACGCCTCTACCTGAAGCAGTCAGGGTACTGGAGAACTGGTATGGAGTGAAAATAAAATTAGCACAGCAACCCGTTGATCAGGTATTGCTCTCCGGACGATTTCAGGATGAAACCTTGGAAAACGTGCTTGAAGGATTGAAATTTTCCGCACGGTTTGATTTTAATATTGACAACGAAAACGTAAACATCCTATTTCATTAAGACAGCCTATGATAAAAACCCAAAAGTAAACAAGCTGAGGATGCGCTAACACCCTCAGCAAGATTAATTACCGGAAAATCTTACCAGGGAGATTCCGGTACATGTTCATCTAAAACCATTCACCATAGTTTTAAAAACAAACAAAGTAAAGATATGAAAAATCTTGTACTCTACCATGTTATACGCATGACTAAACTATTTACGTACGCCTTTCTGATTCAATGTCTATCTATGAGTTTTTTGTTTGCTCGGAACGGAAATGCCCAGGTTAAGGACATTGAAGAAGTGTTGATATCCATTTCTTTTGATGAAGCAAAAATTGAAAAGGCATTTTCGTCTATTGAGAAAATGACCGGGTTCATCTTTGTTTATACCGATAAAGAATTAAGGGGTATACCAAATGTTACCACAGATCGTGAGACACAAAGTGTTTATGAATTGTTGTCCGTAATTGGCAGACAAACTGGTTTATATTTCAAACAGATTAATCAGAATATTCATGTTAGGAAGACAGCGGATCAGTCTAGCCAGACCGAAAATTTCCTCGCTAAGAACGCATTGGTTAATGTCGATGTATCGGGAAAAGTGACCGACGAAAATGGAGATCCAATTCCCGGTGCAACGATCTCTATATCGGGTACATCTGTCGGAACGGTTACCGACGTGGATGGAAATTACAGATTAAACGTCCCTGAGGGAGCTACGTTAGTATTTTCTTTCATTGGATACGCATCGCAGCGCATCGAAATTCGCGATCAAAGTGTACTAAATGTAGTTTTAACACAGGATACTACCTCACTTGAGGAAATTGTGGTTGTTGGTTACGGAACCCAGGAGAAAAAGGACATCACTGGTTCGGTTGCTTCAGTAAAAAGCGATGAGTTCAATAAAGGTATTATCAACTCCCCTGGCCAGCTTTTGCAGGGTAAAGTATCGGGTGTCAATGTTACTTCTTCCAGTGGCGCCCCCGGTAGCGGACAGCGAATCATTATCCGTGGACAGGGTAGTATTCGACAGGGTACCGGTCCTTTGTTTGTGATTGACGGTTTTCCTCTTGGACTTGCCGGCACGGGTTCCGCAGACAGTCCTTTGAACTTTCTGAACCCTGATGACATCGAATCGATCGATGTATTGAAGGATGCTTCCGCAACAGCCATATATGGTGCTAGGGGCGCCAATGGTGTCGTCATTATCACTACTAAGAAAGGCTCGGCTGGTGTCTCCAAAGTTTCAGTAAATACCAATTTCGGTGTATCTAACATGGTAAGAGATATTCCCGTCTTTTCTGCAGATGAGTTTCGTCGGCAGGTCAATGCCGTGGAAGGCATACTGGAAGACAGGGGTGGCAATACGTACTGGCAGGATGAACTGACACGTACTGCAATTACCAACGACCACAACATGGTTTTCCAGGGAGGAAGCCAAAATTTCAATTATAGGGGATCGCTTGGATATCTTGATCAGCAGGGTATTGTCCTCAACACTGGGTTCAAAAGATACAGCGCTAGGATCGGCGCCACACAAAAGCTATGGGACGGTCGGTTGAGCATTGATTTTAATCTTGGTTCAAGCATTGAAAAAGGAGAAAATGCACCACAAAGTCGCCTGGTTTCCGAGATGTTAGAATTCAATCCAACTTATCCGGCACGGGACGCCAACGGCGACCCGGTCAGATATCCCGACCTCATGAATCCGCTGTATACCGCGGAATTGTACACGAACTTCAGTGAAACAAGGCGCTCGCTATTAAGCATATCACCTTCCCTCGAAATCACTGACGGACTGGTATATAAAGTGAATTTTGGCTTTGACAACCGGTCAAGTGCATCTGATAATCAAAACATGCCCAACGCAGACCCGTTTGAAGAAGGTCGTTTGGCACAGAGTTTCTCGGACGGAGAAAACACGTTGATTGAAAATTACTTGACGTACAATTTCGGCATCGGAACAGACCATGGTTTTACTGTGCTAGCAGGTCACTCGTACCAAAGAATATATAACAGGTGGAGAGTCTGGAGTGTAGACCTTTTCAGCAACAACGGGATAGAGCCCCGTTATAATCCTGGTCTTGGGCAGCGGTTGAACTTGGTGGACACTCCTCCAGGTGGATGGGCTAATATCAATGAACTACAGTCGTTCTTCGGAAGGGCTAACTACGACTTTCGGGGCAAATATATGGTAACGGCAACGATACGCGCGGATGGATCCTCCAAGTTTGGCGAAAACAATAAGTACGGAACATTCCCCTCATTTGCAGCTGGTTGGCGATTGTCCGAAGAGGCGTTTTTGCAGTCCTCGCCTTTCAGCGAGTTGAAAATCCGCGCAGGTTGGGGCCAGACTGGTAATCAGGAAATTCCCAATAAAATCACCCAGGCATCGTACACCACACGGATATCCAACCAGGACAGCTACCCGCTGGGTGGGCAGGAGCCTCCTTACACCGCCGGAACAGCATTCGTTCGACTGGCCAATCCCAACCTGCAGTGGGAGGTCTCCACGCAGACGAATGTGGGTGTTGATTTCGAATTGTTCGAGGGCGCCCTGTCCGGTACCGTGGATTATTTCAACAAAGTTTCCAACAACATTTTGCTCGAAGTAAAGCCGCCTGACCCTATACAGCCCGCAACCGACTACTGGACTAACGTGGAAGACATGCGGATAATCAACAAGGGTCTGGAAATTGCATTAAATTACCAACGACGTGTTGAGGGGGGATTTTCTTACAGCATCGGCGGTAATGCGACTTTCATCAACAATGAGGTGCAGGACTCGCCCTTTACCATTGTCACAACAGGAAGTGCGGAGGGATCGGGACTTACTGGTGCCACTATAAATGGTTTGATCAATGGTCATCCGATAGGTACATTTTACATGCAAAAGTTCATGGGTATCGGCCCGGATGGCTTATCGGTATTTGAAGAGTCTGAAGACGGCGGACGTATGGTCGTGGGCAGTGCCCTGCCGGATGTGACGTACAATTTCTTCCTGAATTTCAATTACAAGAATTTTGACCTCGGCATGAATTTTAATGGAGTTTCGGGTAATATGATCTACAACAACACGGCCATGAACAAATTCTACAAGGCAAAATTGGCCAACTCCCTCAATGCTACCGACAAAGCCATAGAGTTTCCCGAAGAGAGTACCATCAATTCTTCCTCCGTTTCCACACGTTATCTGGAAAATGGTGCCTTCTTTCGCCTGAACAATACTACTTTGGGGTACAACTTCAACACGAGCGCTCTCGGTATTGCAAGTTGGGCAAAGGAATTGCGCTTGTCTTTGACTGGACAGAATCTATTCCTCATCACGGAGTACACGGGGTTTGATCCTGAAGTGAACCAGGACCGCTCGACGGACGGAATCCAGTCGGCCGGGATTGACCTGAACGGTTATCCCAGGGCGAGGACATTTGTTATGTCGCTCAACGTGTCGTTTTAATCAACCAAAAGTGAAGAGTAACATGAAAAATATTATAAAAGGAATCGTATTGGCAATTGCAGTATTAATGGGCAGTTGTACGGACTTGCAGGAGCAGATTCTAGATGAATCGCTAAGTGGTGGCGGGCAGGAAAGTGACCTCGTGCGCGGAGTTGTAGCGCCCGCATACGGCATGCTGCCAGAGTTTTACAGGCATACAAGGTATTTTGCCGTACAGGAGATATCAACTGATGAGGCGATCTTGCCCTACCGAGGTGGCCGGGACTGGGGCGACAATGGCATCTACATCGAGTTGCACCAGCATACCTGGGGACCTGTACACAGTAATATCCAACAGTGCTGGAACTTTCTGACTGTGATGGTCTCTAGAACTGTGACAGCAATCAATGTATTGACTCCGCTTGCGGAAGTGGACAGTGAAGCCAAGGTATTTCTGGCTGAGGTGCGTGGCCTGCGGGCATTTTACAACATGATTGTGCTCGATCTTTGGGGCATCGCATTCAAGAAAGACGACGCCGGGGAGCTCTCTGAAATTCTCCGTGGAAATGAAGCGGTAGAATACATCCGTAATGAATTTGAAGCGGTTGTACCTGACCTGAGAACAGATGTTGGCCCCGGAAGACTGACCAGAGGTGGTGTATATGGGTTGTTGGCCCGTCTGCACCTGAATGCTGCGGTGTGGCGTGACCCGTACGCCGCCAGCTTCAACTTTACCGAAGCTGATATGAAAAAGGTTATTGATTACAGTAATTTGGTCATTAGCGATGGTCAATATAGCCTGTCTCCAGAGTACTTCGCCAATTTTAACAATAACAATCATTCCAATCCGGAGCTGGTTTTTGCAGTTGATCAGCGACCCGACCTAAATGGGCACAACCGGATGTCCTATTTCTCCATGTCGGACAATTTCTACGGCAATCCGCTTTTTCCAAGAGGAAATGGCACAGATGGGCCCGGCATCACCTCCGACTGGTATCAATCGTGGGTGCAGGCATATGGCAGCACAGATCCTGCCGAGGCTGACGCCAGATTCTCGTGGGAAAGAATGATCATCCCTGGCGATTCTGCCATCGCCGCAGAGGATTTTGAAGTGAATCGCGGTATTTACCGTGGGTTACAATATGGATTGCAAAATCCGGGAAGAAGGTTGCCCTTCATCCGGATACCGGATGGCAGGTACAAGATTGGACCGTTGCGCGACTGGCGGCGAGCGGAAGAAAATGCTTTTGTAGATTTTATTGAGGAGATTAACTTCACTGCGGAGGGGAGCGACTACAACACCGGTTACAGGGTTCAAAAATATCAGTGGAGCAAGTCTTCAGATGACGGCCGTAACAAAGGAGAAGCCGACTTGGTAATCTTGCGTCTGGCCGATTGCTACATGATGCGCGCCGAAGCCAAACTTCGTATGGGCGACGCGGGCGGAGCATTGTCGGATGTCAACCTAGTGCGGGCTGCCAGGACAGCCAGGCCTTCGGTTACCCCTCCACCCCTTGCGTCGATGGATCTCGATATCCTCTTCCGCGAGCGTGGCTTTGAATTTTACTGGGAGCATCAGCGCCGAACGGATATGATCCGTTTCGGTGAGTACGAAGGTACCTGGACCGAGAAAACGGACAGCGACGTGCAGAAGCGGATATTCCCGATCCCGCAGTCGGCCATCGACGGCGCCTCGGCTGCCGAAGGATACCTGGTGCAGAACCCAGGCTACTAAGAAGACAACATTCCATGGGATGAACCACAAAAAAGAGGGCAGACGGTAATCCGTCTGCCTTTTTATTTGGTTTGTACGCAAATATACCCGCTCGCTTGAGACAGAACTTTGTTTCCTGACAGTGAAGGCCAGACAAAGCAAACCACGTTGCAGGTAAGGGGAGGGATTAATATGTTCAAGTAGTAGTAAAAACTGGATAATCTTGGGAATGATGCCAACATTGAATTGCCTATCATTAAAGTAGAAAAAGATAAACGTCCGGTTGTCAAAGTGTATGATGAAAACGATGAGCTTATTTTTGCCATTCGTACAAACGGAGACGATTTCACACCCAAGGTGCGTAACGCCGGAAAATATAAAGTTATAGTTGGTTATCCGGAGAGCAATGACTGGAAAGAGTATGAGGTAACCGACAAAAGCCCAGAAGCAATTGATAGTCCGTATTAGAAATGTTCAATTAGTGATTTTTGTCAATTATGCCAAAAATCAGGCGTTCTCTAAAGATAAATTAGTAAAAGTATCAAACGCCCAATATGGATAGATTGGCACCGTAGATATGGTTTTTTACCCATGCCTACACCGCTGTTGCAAGCTGTTCCCCAAGTAGGGCCTGTTTTTGGTCAATTTAAAAAAGCTTGATAGCTGTTTTTTAGATTTACTTCATTGAAAAGCCGTTAGAAAGACACCCTAATAAAAAAAAAGCTGCCCCGTAAACTGGAGCAGCTTTAACTTGTAGCTTTTTCTACCTTAATCGGCAGTATCCCACCAAAGCGGCGTCTTTAGTCTTACTTCGGGACTGTTATCCCCCACGTTGTCACCATTTCTTACCATCTCATTGCCTTCATAGATCATCCCCCGCATCCATTCTCCCGGACCAAATAGTGGGTTAAGGTTTGAGGGTTGCCGAAGCGAAGGGCCATAGATGTTCTGGCTAAAGTCCATGCGGCGCATATCTACCCACGTTTCAGGATTGAAAACTTGTGTTATGTATTTCTGCCGCATTATATGGCTTAGGCCGGTTGTCAGGTTACTAAAATGAGCAGTTACCCCATCATTCTGGACTGCCGCCCAGAAAGCATCAATTTCTGCGGCAGGTACTCCCAATTTTCGCATATTGGCACGGATACCTTCTTCGTAGGCCTCTAATGCGCCGCTGTTGTCTCCCGATCTTAAGCGAGCTTCTGCTTCTATGAACTTTAGCTCCGAGTAGGTCATAAACGGAAAGGGTGAATCAGGCCTGGCATAAAAGCCTCCGGTGACGCGACCATAATTGTCTCCATTTATAAATGGGCCACTACCAACACGTCCTCCAGGTACACCTTCGCCAGGAATGAGTCCGCGAAACTCACCATCAGCAGGAGCAGGGTTCATGATGATACCTATACGCGGGTCAACGTATGCTGAATTAGTTACAGGTAGCGTTTTGAGTAAGTCCACAAAGAACTGCGTATACGAAAAAAAGCGAGGGTTGGTAGCACTGGTAAACCCGCCAAAGCCAACGTTACTCCATGGGTTTGCCTCCGTAGCCTGTCCCCCCTCTAGGTAAGGAAACTCAGCATCCATATTGTCTCCGTTGAAGCCATTTTGTACTGCGGCCAGAATAGCCTGGGCATCGTAGTCGTTCTTCTTGCTTAGATGGTTCAGGTAGCGTGCCTTGAGTGAATAGGCAAAGCGACGCCATTTATTTACATCGCCCTGGTACATAATATCTCCTCCGGCCTGATTAAGACCCTTGGTATTCGCACTGACGTTGAAGAAAGCGATAGCTTCATCCAGTTTTTCAATGATAAGTTGATATACAATTTCTTGATCATCAAAGGTGGGAGTTAAGTTTACCTGGCTCACACCATCGTATGCAGATGTTACCGGAATGCGTCCAAACTGATCGGTAAGCATACCGAAGTTGAGCGCTTCTAGGGTGCGGCCTACACCGGCAAAGTGTGGAGAACCTTCCTCCTGTCCTTGGATCACCAAATCAACACAGTTAGGGATAGCCCAGGTATAGGCGTTCTGCCAGAAAAAGTTACTGGCGCTAAAGTTCCAAGTTTCGGCACCTGAAGCTCGAAGACCGGAAGCAGCATATTGTACCACTGCGGCGATTTCACGGGAAGCCCGCCATTGGGAGGCCCCATTGGACATGGTGATCGCACCGATAATGCGGTTCTCTACCGGAATGTATGAAGGGTTGTTTGGATCGGCATTTACATCCAAAAATTCCTCACAGGAAGTGGCCGTAAAGCTAAGGGCCAGGCCCAGGAATAGTTTATAAATAGTTCTCATTTTCATCGTCTTCATAAATTTATCGATTAAAAACTCAATCTAAAGCCGAGGTCAAGACCCCGGGTAGCCGGTACCCCTAGATTGTCCATACCCATAGAACCGGTTCCGGCAACACCAGCACCTCCAGAGCTTACTTCGGGATCTACGCCCGAGTAGTTAGTGATCAAGATCAAGTTTCGTCCAGTAGCATAGAATTCAAGTCCTTTTATATTGACTTTCTCCAGCACGGGTTTTGGCAAGCGGTAAGAAAGAGTCACATAGCGTAGGCGATACCAACTACCATCCTCTACAAAGGCAGGACCGTTTCCGCGATAGATCAATTGGTAATAATTTTGATCCAATACCACTTGCCGCGTATTAGGCTCACCAGTAGATTCAATGATTCCGTCAAAAACCGTCGTAGTTCCACGATCAAGGGTTTTGGTGCTTAGTCCGCTACGTACCAAGGCGTTTTCGGTAGCGTTGTAAATATCCCCACCTATCCGTATGTCCCATAAAAAGGAGAGGGCGACATTATTGTAACGTAAGGTGTTGGTGATACCAATGAGTGCATCTGGGTTTCGGTCGCCGATGATCTGCTTAATGGGGTCTATTTGTGGATAGCCATTATTGTTTAGCAACAGTACACCATTGGCATTGGTTTTCCAGACATCGCCATTGATGCCAAAGAGGGAGGCGCCAAGGAACCCTGCTCCTTGTGCTACAAAACCATCTACTGAGGCATCAGATTGTTCCACCCGATCCAGGGTTCCTGGAAGGTCTACTACAGTTGAGGTATTTCTAGAGAAGTTGATATCCGTTTCCCATCGGAATTTATTTCGGGCTACTGGCACGGCATTGACCATCAGTTCTACCCCTTCGTTATCAATACGCCCGCCGTTCAGGTAGGCGATAAATGAACTTGCCGAAGGAGGTACACGCGTAAAGAGGATCTGATCATCAGAGCTCATCTTGTAGTACGTAAAGTCTATACCTATGCGGCCGCTGAAGAAACGAAGGTCTATCCCGGTTTCAAAGGCATTGGTAAACTCCGGCCGTAGATCGGGGCTTCCAAATGCGTAGGTATCCACGATAAATCCGCGGGGCGCAGCTGTAAATGAGTTAGTGGTATTGAAGAAGCGATTGCCCAACACGTGAGGCGGGGCATCTTTTCCTACCCGAGTCCATGAAGCCCTGACTTTGGCAAACGACAGTGTCTTTTTAGGACCATCGTTGGTAACTCCTATTTCGTCCAGCAGGTCGGAGACTACAATAGAAGTACTTATCGAAGGATAGAAGAACGAACGGGCATTCGGAGGTAGGGTAGAAGACCAGTCGTTACGTCCCCGAACGTTGACGAAAACGATAGACTTCCAGTCTAGGTTTAGGTCTCCAAATGCACCGACAATTCGGCGGCGGGAGCCTCCTTGGGATACCGTACGGTCACCTTGCTCTATATTGTTTATACTTGGGAAATTAGGCGCAATGAAATTGCGTCCGTACCAGTCGGTGGTCACGCTTCGGGCCATTTCCACATTGTGTCCCAGGGTCAAGTTGGCATTGAACTGCCCGGGAAAAGAATGTTTAAGGGTGGCCAGCAGTGTTGAAGTGGTGATTTGGTTGAATCGGTCGTTTTCTGTAATGGCGCCTCTCTCTTCCCCACCGATCACGGTACCTGTGCCTCTCACACTACGGAATTCTTCATTGAAGAAGTCAGTGCCGGCACGGTAGGTGATGTTGAGGAAATCCACCGGATTGTAAGAAAGGTTGGCTACCGCAATCATCCGATTGACATTGCTGGTGTTGGGGTTGTTGAAAATACTCCAATAAGGGTTGTCAATAAAAGCAGCATCCTGTGCAACTCCCAGAATAGTACGCTGCGTACCATCCGGATTCAGGTAATTGCGCATATTATCGTTTAGCGGCCAGTTGTAGATACCACGCATGGTACCACCCCCGCCACCTCCAGTGGCACCGATGATATTCGTTTCCGCAACCCCGGAGCCCTGCAGGGCAAAAGAGTTCTGCGTATTGGTATAGTTGGCAGAGCCACCGACTTTCAGCTTGTCAGAAAGTTTGGTTTCTGCGGTCATACGGAAAGAAGTACGATTGAAATCAGTATTCTCAATCACACCGTTTTGGTCAAATCGGCTAGCAGAGAGGAAAAAGGTAGAGCGGTCGTTTCCTCCTGAAGCCGAAATGTCGTGCCGTTGGGTGGTGGCGGTACGGAAGAAGTCACCGAGGTTATCATAAACGGTTTCGCCGGTATTGAACTGAGGACCCCAAGAGATTCTCGCGTCGGGGTTAAAATCTCCATTTACTCCCTGCTTAAACCGGGTTTGTATTTCGGGTAGCCGGTTGACTTCATCAAAAGAAAAAGCATTACTGTAGGTGATACGTGCCTGACCGGCTGTACCTTTTTTGGTGGTAATGATAACTGCACCTTCTGAAGCACGAAGCCCGTAGAGTACTGCCGCCGCGGGCCCCTTCAGTACGGTAATAGACTCAATATCTTCAGGATTGATGTCAA
This sequence comes from Cytophagales bacterium, assembly GCA_016124425.1. GTDB lineage: Bacteria > Bacteroidota > Bacteroidia > Cytophagales > Cyclobacteriaceae > Lunatibacter. The sequence goes on along the minus strand of WGNT01000033.1, from coordinate 43,576 downwards.
TGCCCCGGTTAGAATTCACAGTGTTCTGAGCACCGAGACCTACTCCTCTACCGGTAGGTGCACTATTGTCAATCGGGATACCATCCACTACAAATAGCGGCTGATTGTTACCACTAAGCGACGTACCACCACGTATCAATATTACCGAAGAGGCTCCGGGTGCTCCGCCTGAATTGTTGATCTGAACACCGGCGATTTTTCCCTGCAAAGCATTGACCAGATTGGGCTGCTGCGCCTCTACGATAGATTCGGCCCTGATTTCCTGCACGGCATAGCCCAGTGATTTTTTATCCTGTTCCACACCAAAGGCTGTTACAACCACTTCGTTAAGTTGGTTGAGGTCTTCCTCCAGCGTAACATTCAGCACAGACTGGCTACCGACCGTTAGTCTTTTGGATTGGTATCCAATAAAAGAGAAAATCAGGATGGCATCAGACGAAGGCACGTTGATCCGGTATTCGCCGTCAACGTTGGTAACGGTACCCATAGTAGTACCTTCCAATAGAACACTTACGCCCGGCAACGGTTCACCTCCGCCTGAGGTGACTTTTCCACTCAGTGAGCGGTTTTGAGCCAGAGCAAACTGGGTGACAAGGAAGGTCATCAAAAAAAGACCTCCTGTCAATCGGGCTAAAGGAGTTACAGTTCCCGATAGGTTAGGTAAGATTTTAAACATAGCTTGTGATTAAAGGGCTAAGAAATATAAATAAACATGATGTGAAGTTTGACTGTCTAACTTGTAGATCAGCACCGGAAAATATACCAAAATACGCTACAATCAAAGAATTACATGGAGAAAAAAGTTGTGTTTTGAGCCCACAACAAAAGCCAGTCAAAACTCAGGCTGGACAAGGATAAAACGCTATCCGGATTACCATTCCGCCACCAGAATCAAAACAACGGTGTGGCTATACTCAGTTCTGACAAGTGCGATCTAAGATCAACAAAAGCCGTTTTATTCCATCGAGGAAGCAGGTGTGGATCGGAGAACCATGATATTTCCGTTATTGAAGGCAAATCGGGGACTCAAATACATCAATATACCGAGATCTAACGGGATGATTCAGACCGTTGCGCATGTCTAAAGAGTAAGGTCCGGCGAAAAAAAATTACGGATCGGCATAGGATAACTTTGATTGTGAAAAAAATAAGAATAATTTACCTGACAAAAGCCACTAAGCCTAAACGTAAAATCAAACCATATACCTATGAAGTTCGGTGTCATCTTAGTAGTATGTTTCACCTATATTATGTCTTGCCAGCAAAAACACGAAGCGGACGAAAATGCTGGGGCCGAAAGATTTCGCACAGTGATTCTTACGGATATGACCCATGATGATGGCAATTCCCTAATTAGATACTTGTACTACAGTTCTTATTTCGACTTAGAAGCTTTGATCATTACCAATCAACTGCCTGACTTCAACCATGATGATACGGGCCCGCGGGATAAGGGAATGTCCATTCTGCAAGCCTATCAGCAGGAACTGTCTCAACTTCGCAAGCACGATCCTAACCTGCCGGCCTATGAGGGAATTTTGGCAGTTACAAAACCGGGTCGAGGCGCGCTACCCATTATTTGGCTAACAAACACGCTCGAATTTTCGGGTAATATAGCAGATCGATTTGTGACTAGTTCTTGGGACTCTGTCTATTTTCATGACTGGATCGGCGAAGGCCTCACCCCATTTGACGAACCAAAGGATTCCGAAGGCAGCGATTTTTTGGTCACTGTTTTTGAGAAGGATGATGACCGACCCATCTTTGTACAAGCTTGGGGCGGAACGATCACTTTTGTGCAGGCCTTACATCGCTTTCGTCAGAAACATGGTGAAGTTAAATTCAATGAACTACTCGCCAAGATTCACCTATTTGGCATTCTTTTCCAAGACATTACCTTTGAATACTTTGCAAGTTTTGAAAAAATGAAAAATGAAAGCTGTGCAGGCTTAGGGACTGCCGTGTCGACATACGATGAAGACCCTGTGGAACTGGGTATGGCGTTGTATGACAATGGCCATTTCTGGCACTACGTTGGCAGTAGCGATCCGGACTATCAAAAGCCTGTTAGGCCGGAAATGGTCAATGGACATGGAGCCATGTCCGCTATTTATGACAATGGTGGCGAAGGAGACACTCCATCCTACCTCTATTTATTAAGTGCTGCGTTTGGATTAAATGACCCGCTTGATCCTACCCAAGGGAGCTGGGGAAGTCGGTTTGAGCCTATGGGCGAAGCGTTCCCTGAAACCTATTTTTCTACCTGCGAGGTTGACCGCAATGAGCTGGTAAGATGGGTTCCTGCGGCAACAAACAGTTTTAAGAACCGCCTTCTCTGGTCAATCCGCGAACCAGGTGAGGTGAATCGCGAACCAATAGCGGTCATTAATGGCAACAGGTCAAATAAGATCATGCGGATTTCTGCTGATCCAGGAGAAACGATTTCGTTGGATGCATCCTTGTCATCAGACCCAGATGGCGATAGGCTTTCTTTTAGCTGGTTTCGGTATGAAGCGGCGGATACGTATACCGGGGTACTTGATATTGATAATGCTACTGGTGATAGTATAGGTTTTACCCTACCTGAGGATTTAAGTAACGACGACATCCATATTATCCTTGAGGTGAGGGATAGCGGTGAACCCGCACTTACCGCCTATCGGAGAGTTATCCTCGAGACAAAATGATTTCCTAAACAACGTTAATTTAATAACGATAATAGTTGTCAACGATGAAAAAACACTGGTTTTTATATTTCTTAAGCCTAACTGTAATTGGTGCCTGCACAGGGCAGGCCGATAGCGATGTGCTTATTGCCGAACAATGGAATGAACTTACAATTGAGCTTTTGGCTGATGGCGAATATGCCAATCCATATACCGATAGTGATGTTTATGCTATCTTTTCACATGATTCTTATGGGGAAATCCGGAGGCCGGCATTTTGGGATGGCGGCAACTCGTGGAAAATACGATTTGCATCGCCAGTGGCAGAAGGGCGATGGCAATGGGAAAGTTTTGCCAGTAGTCCTTCCGACAAGGGACTGCATGGGCGAAAGGGCCATATCGAATCTACCGCCTATTCCGGTGATAATCCCCTTGTTGCAAATGGCTTACTGCATATGTCTCCCGGAAAACGGAGTGTGGTGCATGCCAATGGAAAACCCTTTACGATAGTAGGCGATACCCCCTGGGCATTACCATGGCGGGCAACTCTCGAAGATGCTAAACTATATGCAGCAGATAGGCAGTCAAAAGGCTTTAACTCTGCTTTGCTGATGTCCTTTTGTCCCGATACAGAAGCAGAAGGCCCTATTGCAAGAGCAACTGTGAAGGGTTTTGCAAGGGCGTTTGAAGATATTGCTGAAGGCCATATAAACAAGCCTGTAATCTCCTATTTCCAATACTTTGACAAATTGATAGAGGAACTTATTGCACATGGTATTGTCCCCGTTTACCAACCCATTTTTCATGGGTATGGATGGAAAGGACAAAAGGTACTTGGATGGGGCACCCAACCGGAAGAATATGAGCGGTATATGAAATACCTGATTGCCCGGTATGGGGCAAGGCATGCCATTTGGCTTGTGGGCGGTGATGGAGATGGCCGCTCCAAAGGAATATTGGAAGCTGGAAGAATCACAACGGAATGGGACGATTATGAGCAACCCACCGGGATTCACTACAATCCTTTTGATACACCTTCCGAAAGCCATTCGAACCGGTTTCCCCATGAAAACAAAACCTATCAAGATGAAGGGTGGCTCGATTTTCAGTGGTGTCAGACAGGTCATGGCGGAGAGCACCAGTTTTATAAAGTAGAAAAAATGTACGCTAATCTACCGGTCAAAGCCGTGGCCAATGGCGAGCCAACTTATGAAGGCATCAGAGATCCCGATAACGGTGCTGGTTGGTGGCAGGGTCATGAAGCTTGGGGTCAGTTCACCAGCGGCGGGACGATGGGGGTAGTCTATGGAGCAGGTGGAATCTGGCAATGGAAAATCAGCGCGGATGAAGAAGGCTGGCCAGCCTGGGCTAATTCGGATATATCTTGGAGGGATGCATTGCAACTAGAAGGAAGTACCTATGTTGGCTATATGCAAAAAGCGCTAGAGGGCCTTGATCTCACGGATATCGAAAGAAGGCCTGATCTGGCCGGAGGAAAACGCTGCCTCGCAAAGCCCGGCAAAACCTTTATCGTCTATTTGCCTGAAGGGGGTGAGGTGCGTTTACAGGAACTTACCGGCGGGCTTCCGGCTACGTGGTTTAATCCGAAAACGGCTGAGTTCTCTGGATCAGATACGGTCCGTGATTCCACTCAGACCTTTGTGGCACCAAACCAGGAGCCTTGGGTGCTTATCATTGGAAAAAGGGAATAGGTGCTTTAAGCAAGCAACCAAGTCAGCGATTTTTCTTTAGAACTCGCATTTAGGTTGTAGGGTGGGGTGATAGTAGGTTAGGAAGTATCGATGAAAACAACCATGGCAACATACTCTGATGTACAAAAGAAGCAAGGAGTTTATTTTGAGTTATGAAACAATAGATCTTCTTTGTCTTCAGCTAAAATCAATTTTTCTAACTCGTAAATTCCATGATCTCTGGAGGCCTCATGGATAATTTCAGCCTGCATTGCTCTGGTTTTTTGGGAATAACTGTCGGAATTGAGAATTTTTAGGACAGCGGTCTTGATTTTACTTTTTCCTGATTGTTTAGAAAGGCTGACGCCACAACCGTGATAGACAATTTTTGCGGCATTGTCATTTTGATCCCGGCCCATAGGAATGCAAATTAGCGGTACACCATTAGCCAAAGCACGCATGATGGTTCCATGGCCGCCATGGGTAATGACAAGGTCAGCGTGAGGAAAGACCTGGGAATGCGGAGCAGAACGGATAACTTTTATATGTTCAGGTACATCAATATTTTCCAGGTTGATGGCCCATCCCGAGGTAATCAGGCAACGCACAGGAAGTTCGGCCAAAGCCTGTATACAGCGCTTTACGGTGGATGCTTGGTTTTGGAATGTTGTTGAAAAACTAACAACAACCAAAGGCCTGTTATCTTCTTCCTGCCAAGGGTTTTTCCATATACCGACCCAATCAGGATCGTCCAATACGGGGCCTGTGTAACGGACATTTTCCGGGGCAGGATCCAAGGGGAAATCAAAGCTTTTCAAGGTTTGAATCAGCCGCAAGTCTGCGTCATGTATCAGTGAAGTGAGGTTATCCAATTCGGCTAGTTTTAAATCCCTTCGGATTCCATTGATGAGTGGAAGATATTCGTTGAATAGTTTTGAAAAGATTCTGCCGAGTACCCTGTCTCGTATCTTTCCCAACGTACCCTTACCCGGAATCAATCCCATGACGCCAGGCGGTCGGTTTTTACCCGGCATATATTCTGGCATGTGAAATAATAATACCCGTGGAATATTCATGTATTCTCCCGCAATCAGAGCAGGTAGCAACAAACAATCAACCACAAGGACACCAGCTTTCGTTTGTTCCAAGGCGCTGATCGTTTCGTTAACAGTGATTTTTGCAGGGCCGAAAATAACGTTTTTAAAAACAGAAGGTTTTTTGAAAATAGAATCGTTCCAATCCCGGCAGATGTCTTCCTTTCTGTCCTCCCTAGTGAAATACTCCTTGAACGGGATGTATTTAAGACCAAGAGAAAGCACAGGTACTTTTAGGCAGGGTTCTGTCAGTACAGTCACTGCATGGCCTTTTTCCAGAAGCCTTTTGGCCAAGCCAAGTACTGGTGGAATATTTCCCCCACCATCTATGGTAAGGAAAAGAAAGTGGTTTTTATCTCTCATAATAGTGGGGTTGATTCTTTTCTTTGATGAATTAAACCTTCAACCAGGGACTTAAAAACAAGAAAGGTGGTTTCCGGACTTTTATTTAGATCTCTTCGCAGTAATTTCCATAAGTAGAATTCGGTAGCAGTGATAAAGGAAAGAAGTTGCGGTTCATAATCGGAAGAATTTTGGTCTGGTAGAAAAGGACCAAAAACTATTTTACACCATTCTCTGTGATATGCTCGTCCATTATCCAATATTTTTTTCGCAATTGGAAGTTCCAGCTCAATCGCTAACGTTCTTACAGCGGCGTCACCAATGCGCTCGTAGTCGTTAAGCAGAATTTCTAGCGCTTGGGAATAATCTCCTGTCGCAGCAGTGTTCCTGACTTTTTTGATATTGGATATGTCCTTTTCTACACAGGCCTCTATTAACCCTTCTTTGGAGCCATATTTCCGGAGGATTGTTCTGACGGTTACCCCTGAATCTGCAGCTACCATTTCCAGCGTAATTTCATGTATAGATAGTTTTTTCCAATGCTCGAAAATGGATTTTAAAATTCGCTCCTCATTCTCGGATACCTTTTTTGCCCGCGCCTGCATTTTATATCGTCGCTTTGCTTTTTCTATTTTCATGTCACTAATATAGACATTAAATAATTTCACGTCAATAGTAGTGACATAAAATCTTTATTGGGTGACTCGGAAAATTCGGGATACTGGGGATAGTGTTATTTTGTGCTACAAAAGCGAGAAAACGCGCAGCGGCATTTTGCCTCTTGGCAAATGAGGTATATGAGACCTAAAGTCCCTTCTCTAATTATTCTGCTACAAGGCCCGATGTAGTGAGATCTATTGAAAGGCCTTTGTGGGGTAGAATTAACACTAGCCCTCTTTTAATCTTTCAAAACAATTTGTTTTTTAAGTTATAATAAAGAACTTTAAGCAAATGAACCCAACTAACCACGCATGGAACGCGCGCCGAATTCAACTTCCTTACCACAGGAAACTACTGCTGAAGTCCTTTGGCTGGGGCTGAAATCCGGTGACAAACAGGCTTTTGAGCAATTATATAGGCAGTATGTCAAGGTACTTTTTCAACTTGGTACGTCCATCACGGGCGATCCGGATTTCGTGGAGGATTGCATTCAGGAGCTGTTTATTGACCTGTGGAAATACCGGGAGAATATCAAAGCCACAGACAATGTGAGGCTGTACCTGTTTAGGTCGCTTTCCAATAAAATCAATAAAGAGAAAAAAAAGGCCCTCAAAGGGAATGAAAGGCAGCATCAGGCAGCGGCATTCTATCCCAGCCATCTGGAAAGTGTAGAGGTAAAGATGGTACATGCACAACAGGAAGCGGCGTTGCAGAAGAAACTTGCAAATTGCCTAAAAGATCTTCCCATTCGGCAAAGTGAGGTCATTCAGTATCTGTTTTTTGAAAGCCTTTCCTACGAGGAAACCGCCAAGCTGATGGGCATCAACCTTCGCTCGGTATATACCTTGGCTTGGAAGGCACTTTCCACCTTAAAAAAGTCCATTTTATCGATAACAATTTCGCTGATTCTTTTAATGGTATAATGCATCTTCAGTCCTACACGCTGCCACATGTACCTACCCTTCTAAATGAGGGCAAGGATGTTTCTACTATATTTCCATCCTATTTCGGCCGCTAGGCCATTTTTTTACCTTATTTCCACTTTATTTCAATTGGTATCAGTTCTGAATTAAAAGTAAAAAAAATTCTGAAAATTTATTTTTTTGGAAGGATAACTTATAGAAGTTCCGGGCTTAACTAAATGAAAGCCTTCTTTTATGAGCAAAGCGGATTATACTGTAGAAGATTTTATGTTGGATCCAGAGTTCCGAAAATGGATCGTCGCTCCCGATGAGGAAACGAAAGCTTATTGGGAAGCTTTTTTGGAAAAGCATCCGGAAAAATATGCGGATATGGAATTGGCGCGGAAGGCCTTGGTAAACTTATCGAGAGAAGTAAACGAAGTTAGCGAATCCCGCATTGAGGGCATCTGGTCCAAAATTAACAACGTCATCAACGACCCAACAGAAAAGCAGTCGGAAAGAAGGATAGTCGCTATAAGTTCAGAAAGTACCCTTAAGCACTTTGCCGATAGGCAGCCCCGGGTACACTATCAATCTAACCATCAGTTCTATCGAGTGGCAGGCATACTTGTATTGGCATTTGCACTAGGTATCCTATTCAATTTGACGCACCCACATCCTGAAAAAGAACCTGTAGCGGTCCCTTTGGTCTACGAAGAGCATAACGTTCCCCCTGGCGTAAAATCCACCCTTACCCTACAGGACGGCTCCAAGGTGGTACTGAATTCCGGAAGTACTTTACGGTACGTCAAGAATTTTGAAGCAGAGAGGCGGGAGCTGTTTTTGGCTGGAGAGGCTTTTTTTGAAGTGGCCAAAGATAGCCTCAGACCCTTTGTCGTAAGGACGGGCTCGGTATCTACCACGGCCTTGGGTACCTCCTTCAATATTACCGCTTATGACAATGAACCCCTAGGCGTTGCCTTGCTTACCGGAAGGGTGAACGTGGTGCTGGATTTTGAGGAACCTAAGCAAATTAACCTGGAGCCGGGAGAGGGATTGAATGTTAAAGTTGGGAGAAGGGAACACAGGAAGCACCTAATAGAGGAAGCGAAAGTATTGGCTTGGACAAGAAAGACCATTCTCTTTGAGCAGACGCCTATTGAGGAAGCCATCAGGGTGCTGGAAAACTGGTACGGTATCAAAATAGAAATACGCAATCGGCCTGAGCGGGGAGTGGTCCTTTCGGGAAAATTTGTAGACCAAACCCTTGAAGGCGTCTTGGAGGGACTGAGTTATTCTGCCCGGTTTGATTTTCAGGTGGACAAGGACCGGGTAACCTTAAAATTTGATACATCATCTTAAACGTAACCTGCCTATGTAACACCTTTTAGGAAAAGAAAAGCCGCGGATGTTGGTGCATCCGCGGCAGGTACTACCCGGTCACAGGGACGGCAATCCCTGAGCCGGCAAATGTTTGCTTAATCAATTGGCATCGCCTAAACAAACCATTCAAAGATATGAAAAAAACCATACTTAAGCATGTACTACACATGACCAAGTTATTCTCCATTGCTTTCTTGTTCCAATGCTCCACCATGAGTCTCCTGTTGGCGTGGAACGGAAATGCCCAAGTAAAGAACATTGAGGACGTACCGGTATCCCTTTCGCTTAATGATGTCACCATCGAAAGCGTTTTTTTGGAAATTGAAAGAAGTACGGGATACAATTTTGTATTCACCAACAAAGAGCTGCGCGATATCCCCAATGTGGGCGTGATATCGGACAACAACTCGCTTTACAATGTGCTACTGAACCTTGCAAAACAGACCAACCTTACGTTCAAGCAGGTAGATTATAATATCCATGTAAAGCGGTCGAAAAACATCCCTGCCGAAGTTATGTCAGCCCAGGCAGCGGACATTACCGTGACCGGAACGGTTACAGATCAGAATGGGGAGCCACTGCCGGGAGCTAGCATATCTGTAAGGGGTACAAGTACAGGAACGGTAACCGACCTTGATGGTAAATACTCCGTTGTCGTGCCAGAGGGGTCCACCTTGGTATTTTCCTACATTGGCTACACCTCGCAGTCTGTTGAGATTAATACGCAAAGTACCGTAAATATTGCCTTGGCCGAGGATCAATCGTCTTTAGATGAAGTCGTTGTGTTGGGGTATGGTTCTGTTCAGAAATCAGACCTTACCGGATCAGTTTCTACTATTGATCCTAGAGAGTTGGCAAACCTGCCGGCGCCACGAGTGGATCAACTGCTTCAGGGCAGGGCAGCCGGTGTGAATGTAACTTCCGTAAGTGGGAGTCCGGGGGCCCGTGCTTCCATAAGAATTAGGGGAGGTAACTCTGTGCAGGGAGACAACGAACCGCTTTATGTCATTGACGGATTTATTGCCGGTACCAATTTTAATTTGAACAACATCAATGTCAATGACATTGAATCTATCGATATTTTAAAGGACGGATCAGCCATTTCTCTCTATGGAACAAGGGGTGCAAACGGGGTGATCTTGATTTCTACGAAAAGCGGCAAAGGCGTTTCTGGGGGCAAGCCTACAGTTTCTCTGAATATGTACACCGGGATCCAAAATTTGGCTCGAAAAATAGACTTCTTAGATGGACCTGAGCGGGCTGCTTATGGGTTTGAATACGCCGAATTTAGCGGAGAAGCAAACCCGTTTGTAGATCCTAGCTTGATCGGAAACACAGACTGGCAAGAGCAAATCACCCGTACAGCGCCCATGAATAATCTCGATGTATCTGTGAGAGGGAGCACGGATCGGGTAAACTATTATATTTCCGGTAATTACATGAATCAAAGAGGCATCATTCGTGAATCCGGAATCGAACGGTATAGCTTTAGAGCAAATCTGGATTTTAAACTTACGGATAAACTAACATTTGGGACAAGGATTAACACTTCTTTCGTAAAAAATGACAATGATTTGGTTAGTTTGTGGGAAGCGAGAAGAGCGTTGACCACCTTTCCGGTTTTTAAGGAAGACGGTTCCATTTGGGATGAAGATTACGTGCAGGGAGGGCCATTTGACAATCCTGAAGCGCTACTTACGGGGCAGCTAAACCAGACATTCACAAATAATCTGCTTGGAAATTTCTATATAGAATACAAACTAAACGAAGCAATCACGTTACGGTCCACCATAGGCCCGAAATTAAACTGGCGTAAGCAAAACGTCTTTGAATCAGGTAGTTTACCGGCTCGGGCGGCAGCCCAAAGAGGAGGGTTTGGAAGGATAAGTAATAGTTTTAACAATCAGATATTACAGGAAAACACTATAACATTTGATAAGCAAATCGCGCCAAACCACAGAATAAATATCTTGGGAGGCTTCACTTGGCAAACCTCCCAGACGGAAGGGTTTGCCGCACAAACTGACGGCCTTCCTAACGACGGAGTATCCTTTGATGTATTGCAACTAGGCACACCCGAAACATTCCGACTTTCATCTAGCTACAATGATCCTTTTCAGATTGTGTCTTGGATTGGCCGGACGAATTATTCCATTTCCGACAAATACCTCTTTACATTAGCAGGTAGGGTAGACGGATCTTCCAGATTTTCCGGTGCCAACAATCAATATGCTTTTTTCCCGTCTGCAGCCTTTGCTTGGCGTATGGGAGATGAGGATTTTATCAAAAACCTAAATGTTTTCGATGAATTAAAACTGAGAACAAGCTTTGGGCGTTCCGGAAGCCAAGCTATCGACTCCTATAGCACATTAGCGATATTGAATCCCGGAACCGTGATATTCAATGGTTCCCAGGCGATAGGCGTAAGACGCGACAGGCCCGCAAATCCGGACCTGAGGTGGGAAACAACATCACAATTTGACATTGGACTGGAAGCCGGATTTTTCGGTAACCGTCTGTTTGTAGAGGTTGATTACTATTATAAAAAGACAGTTGACTTGCTATTAAACAGAGAAATCCCGAGGCAAACTGGGTTTAGCCAGCGCCTTGAGAACATTGGATCATTGCAAAACCAAGGGATTGAATTGATGCTTAGGTCGGTGAATATGGATCGAAATGACTTCAAATGGTCTACCACACTTACCCTCTCGGGAAACAGAAGCCGCGTACTGGATCTTGGGGGAGTAAATGAAATTAACATCCATTTTCTGGAACAGGGTGGACCTGCAGCAAGGCTCATAGTCGGCGAACCGGTAGGGGTTTTTACCGGACTGGAATACCTCGGAACATGGCAAAGCCAAGAGGAACTGAACCAGTTCAGATATAGTGGACTGAGAGCGGTTGTTGGAGGTCCCAGATTCAATGATACCAATGGAGACGGCATGATCAGTTTCAATGACGACTTCGAGATCATCGGTAATCCTGAACCCATTGTATTTGGAGGAATCAATAACAGCATTCAATGGAAAAACTTTTCCTTGGACATTTTCCTTCAGGGTACATTCGGAAATGATGTCTACAATGAGTTTGCCCAACGAGGGTTTTTCGGAAGGAGTGACCAAAACATCTATGGCATGGCCAGAGACCGCTGGACGGTAGAGAATCCCCATCCCTATATACCGCGGGCAGGTGGTACTGTCAGTATTTCTGACATTCCTTCAAATAGCGAGTTGGTGGAGAGTGGATCACACCTACGGTTAAGGAACGTAATGTTAAACTACAATATACCTTTAAAGAAAAATAAGCTAATAAACTCGCTAAGTGTCTATGGTAGCGGTAACAACCTATTCCTGATATCCAACTTTAGAGGCTATGATCCAGAAGCTTCACGAATTGGACCCGAGTCGGGAAATACGTATGGCAGCGTAGTGAGGGGAATCATCAGGGCGGAATATCCGAATGCCAGAACAATTACACTAGGTATCAATGCAACCTTTTAAATTTGACGTGTCATGAAAGCTACATTCATTAAATATATAGGATTATTTCTTTTGGTGATTTCAACTTCAGGTTGTGAGGACTTCCTCGAGGAAGAGGTGCGTGGCATTATTGACCCCAGTACCTTTTACACGTCAGATGCAGAGGCTACACTCGCGGCAAACGGAATATACCTAAATCTTAGGCAAAATGGGTTTTATGGGAACTGGCAGGGAATTCATACGTTCACGCAGTTGGGGGCGGACGAACTAGAGTCGAGTAGGCAATTTGGCGGAAATGAGCCGATTCAGAATTACACACTGACCCAAAGCAATTATTCCAATGCCAGGCAGCTTTGGCAATTGATCTACAGAATGGTGGGAGATGCCAACTCGGTCATAAACAACGTTGAAAACAGTCCAAATATCAGTGAGGCTGTAAGAAAGCAGACTATCGGAGAAGCGTTGTACCTAAGAAGTTTTGGGTATTATCACCTAAGCAACTTATGGGGCGACGTGCCATTTTACAACGAAGAGATTCCCATAGCTGATGCGGCAGCCTTAGGCCGACGACCCGTAAATGAAATTAGGAACAGTCTAATTCAAGACCTAAAGCGAATTGAGTCTGAGAATCTGCTACCCGGGGCTTATACCGGAAGCGATTTGGGAAGACCTACTAGTTGGGCGGCGAAGGCTTTGATGGCGAAGATTTATCTATGGCAAGAGGACTTGGAAAATGCTAAACAAACCTGCCTTTCAATAATCAACGATTCCCCACACCGCCTTTTGGCTAGTTATGAAGACGTTTTCGATGTAAACAATCCCTTTAATCCAGAAGTGATCTGGGCAATCGACTTTCAAAAAGACGTACCCGGTAATGCACAAGATCGTACCGACGGATTTAACCCCCGCCTCCGGGATGAACCTAAAAATCCCTCAGAACGTGGAGCCCTTTCGCAGGCTTTGGCTGCAAGAAATGAAGAATTTAACGGGTATGGACTGACTGTTCCTATCCTGAGTTTTATTGAGGAATTTCCATCGGATGATTTAAGAAGGCCTCAGAATGTGTTGAGCCATTATTTAGGATTTGAATTGACTTTCCAGTATTTGACCAAATTCACCAATTTCGACTTTGTAAATTCGCCTAGGGGAAACCATGGCGAAGCTACGTTGATATTCCGATTGGCGGATATATACTTAATGTTAGCAGAAGCAGAAAATGAATTGAGTGGTCCTGAAAATGCCTATGCCTCCATCAATGCGGTAAGGGAAAGGGCTTACAGTCCCGCACAACCTTACAGCGGCCTTAGCCAAGCTGAACTTAGAAAAGCCATACAGGATGAGCGCCGCTGGGAATTGGCTGGAGAAGGCCACCGAAGGTATGACCTAATCCGCTGGGGCATACTATTGGAAACCGTCAAAAACTCTAGGTATCGCACCTACAACCCCGGAAACAATATCCAACTTCACCATATAAGGTTACCGATTCCAGAAGAAGAAATTATCTTGAATCCAAACCTGCTGGATTCAGACCCCACCAATAACGGTTATGGAAATTAAACGCGGAACGAGGAACACCTATAATACCCATTTGGTGATACGCTTATTACTTTTGTTAATAAGTATCTTCCTCTTGTCCTTTACGGAAAAGGCCCCTCCCAATATCATCCTAATCAATGTGGATGACCTCGGATGGCGGGACTTGGGCTTTATGGGCAGCGATTATTATGAAACGCCCAACTTGGATAAATTAGCAGGGCAGGGCATGGTTTTTTACCATGCCTACGCTGCTGCTGCCAACTGTGCCCCAAGTAGGGCATCCATGATGAGCGGCATGAATACGCCGAGGCATGGGGTGTACACTGTGGATAATTCAGAAAGAGGAAATGAAAAAACCCGCAAAATTATCCCAACGCCAAACCGGGATTTCTTACCGGATTCGATTTATACCCTAGCGATGATGCTCAGGGATAATGGATATATAAACGGTACTTTCGGAAAGTGGCATATCAACAAAGACCCCTTGCAACATGGCTTCCACGTAAATGTAGGGGGAAGCTATCACGGATCTCCAGGTAGGGAGGGATATTTCAGTCCGTATAAAATTGATTTTATAGAAAATGGACCAAAGGGCGAATACCTTACCGATAGACTGACCGCTGAAGCCATTAAATTTGTGGAGGAAAACAAGGGGAACCCATTTTTTCTCTACCTTCCATTTTATTCCGTTCATACACCCATTATGGGTAAAAAGGAGCTTGTTGAAAAGTTTGAAAATAAGCCGGGTTCCGATGGGCAGGACCGTGCGGATTATGCGGCTATGGTAGCCTCCGTCGATGAAAATATCGGTAAGTTGCTGGGGGTGTTGGATGAGTTAAACCTTACGGAAAACACATTTTTGATTTTCACTTCTGACAATGGGGGTATCCGTGACATTTCGTATCAAACTCCCCTGAGGGCCGGAAAGGGATCTTACTATGAAGGCGGTATCCGGGTGCCGTTGATTATGCGTTGGCCAGATAACATACCCCCGGGAAGTAAATCCGATTTTCCGGTAACACAAATGGATTTTTATCCTACCATTCGAAGTATTGTAGGCGGAGAACAACGTCCGGAAGACGTTATGGACGGTTTGGATATCAGTCCCCTGTTCCGTCAGGAAGCCATGGATGAAAGACCCCTCTTTTGGCATTTCCCAGTATACCTTCAGGCCTATAACCCAAGAGAAGATGGGGGAAGAGATCCCTTATTTCGAACACGTCCAGGGTCTGTGGTTAGAAAGGGAAATTGGAAGCTCCACCATTATTTCGAAGACGGCGATTACGAACTCTACGACCTAGAGGCCGATTCCGGCGAAAGAAACAACCTCGCTGAAACGGAGACAGCTATACGCGACCAACTAGTTTCACTGCTGAATGCTTGGAGGATGGAAATCAATGCCCCTGTCCCCAGCCAAAGGAATCCACTTTATGACAAAGAACTTGAAAGAAACCTGATAAATGAAGGCCTTAATGATTAAAACGACATTAGTACCCGTCTTTTTACTAGCTATACTTCTCGTGTTACAAACCTTTGCATTTGGGGAAATAGTAGCCGATAAGAAGCCAAATATCATATTCATCCTGACCGACGACCTGGGTTATGGCGATTTGGGAATTTTATATCAAAATCAGCGGAAGGCGGAGGGAAAGCCCTATCACAGCACCCCCAACCTGGATAGGATTGCGAGTGAGGGGATGATATTGACAAGGCACTATGTGCCGGCACCTGTATGTGCCCCCTCAAGGGCAACCTTGCTGCTTGGCCTGCACCAAGGGCACGCCGATATCCGGAACAACCAGTTTGACAAAGCCCTACCAGCCAATCATAACCTGGCCACGGTCTTGAAAGAAGCGGGATATGCGACAGCATTGATAGGCAAATACGGACTTCAGGGGTTGGAGGGGACTGGTCCGGAAACGTGGGAAGCCTATCCTACAAAGCGGGGCTTTGACTACTTCTTTGGGTACGTGAGGCATCGGGATGGCCATAATCACTATCCCGCCCACCATGTGGCCGACAGGGGTCCCATGGAGTTATATGACGGCAACGAAGAGATATCAGCAAAATTGACAGGATGTTATACTACGGATCTTTTTACCGCCCGGGCAAAGGACTACATTCAGGTACATAAGAAAGCCAATAAGGAGCAACCCTTTTTTATGTACCTCGCCTATGATACCCCACACGCAGGTCTGGAAATCCCAAGCATGGCCTATCCTGCCGGGGGAGGCGTATCCGGTGGCGTGCAGTTAATCGGTGAAAGCGGAAATTACATCAATACCGCCTACGGAACGATCAATTCCTTTATCCACCCCGAATACAGAAACAACGATTGGCCGGAAGTACAGCAGCGCCACGCCAGTATGGTCCGCCGCATCGACAATGCTGTGGGAGATCTGGTGCAACTGCTACAGGATTTAGCGATTGACGAAGAAACCCTTATCGTATTTACCTCCGACAACGGACCCCACTTGGAGTCCTACGGCTATGGAGATTATGCCCCTACGTTCTTCGAAAGCTTTGCAAATATGGACGGTACCAAAAGAGATACCTGGGAGGGAGGAATCCGCGTCCCTGCCCTTGTACGCTGGCCGGGCAAGATTAAGCAAGGGACAAAAAATGACACCCCAAGCGGATTTCATGACTGGCTACCGACATTTGCGGAGTTAAGTGGTCTGCTTGCCCCCGCCAACACAGATGGCAGATCACTTTGGCCCATTCTCTCTGGAGCATCCGATACCCATGGCGGAAAGGTGTACATCGAATATCAAGTCAACAACAATACCTCTGATTATGATGCCTTTCTTGAATCGAGAAGGGGACAGAAACGTGGCCAAATGCAGGTGGTGTACCTGGACGGTTATAAAGGAATCCGGTACAATGTAACGTCACATAAAGATGACTTTAGCATCTATGACACGCGAAATGATCCCGGAGAAACCTCGGATCTAGCTGGATCAAATGTGACATTTCAAACCCTGCAGCAGCGGATGAAGGATGAGGTGTTGCGCTGGAGAAGGCCAAATGCTTCCGCTGAACGGCCCTACGACAACGAACCCGTACCTGCGGTGGTTGTTAACAAACCGCTTAAGCAAGGCATTGCAGTGTCTAAATACAGCATAAATTCCCCTTGGGTACCTTTTATCGATAAGGAAATATTGGTAGCAGGTGAGACCGTAGTATTACCTAAAATCGAAACAATTCCGGACGGGAAGGCCAATAACGTGCTGGTTTATGAGGGCTTTATAAAAGTGGAAAATACCGGAGAATACGCATTAAGCTTTCAAACCAAAGGGGGCCTGGTGATGCATATCCATGAGGCTTTGGTGATTGATAATGACAATCCTAATTTGGCGAAAGGAAGCAGTACGGCAACATTAATTCTGGAAAAGGGCTTTCATCCGATAAAACTGGTAACAAAAACCCCAAACGCTAGCGAAATTCAGCAGTTAGAGTTAACTTGGTCGGGATCGGGATTTAGAAACGAAGATTTGGCGGTTTATTATTAGGGCGCAGCGAAGTCGAAAGTCGTAAGGGATAAGTCGTAAGGAGTAAGGAACAGGAGTATGTGAAAAATTTAACGTATGGCGATACAAAAATTCGAGGATATATGATTAACTTAAGTAGCACAAACATTGGAATAGTTCTTTCAGGAATGGTGTCGATTCTAATCCTATCCTGCAAAGAAGTATCGGTGGAGGAGGAGTTTTCCTTGGGTGAGAAATACTTCTCCGATAGTACACAGCTGTATTTGCCGGAAGATTTGGAGGCTACCTTATGGGCTGAATCTCCCCAATTTTTTAATCCGACGAATATGGATGTAGATGCAAAAGGGAGGATATGGGTTACAGAAGCTGTCAATTACAGATTGTTCCGCAATGATTCCGAAAACTTCAAAAACCATGAGAAAGGGGACCGTGTGGTTATTCTGGAGGATAAAGACGGTGACGGTATAGCCGAAAGCTCCAAGGTATTTGTGCAGGACGAAGACCTCACCGCACCACTGGGCATATCCGTCATCGGGAATAAAGTTATCGTTTCCAGCGGTCCTTCCATCATCGTGTATACCGATGAAAACAGGGATGACAAACCCGACAAAAAGGAAATCTTTTTGACCGGATTCGGAGGTTTGGACCACGACCACGGGCTGCATGCCATGTTTGCAGGTCCCGACGGGAAATATTATTTCAACGCGGGAAATGCAGGTCCTCACATCGTGACGGATAAAAGCGGATGGACGTTGCGCTCCGGTAGTATGTACAACGGGGGATCTCCCTATATGAAAGATAACAAACCAGGGATGGTCAGTGATGATGGCAAAATATGGGTAGGCGGTGTAGCGCTACGCATAAATCCCGATGGTACTGACCTCACCGTTCTTGGGCATAATTTCCGGAACTCGTATGAACTTACGGTGGATTCCTACGGCAACATGTGGCAGAACGACAATGATGATGATGGGAACAAGGGCGTGAGGGTATCCTGGCTTATGGAGGGCGGCAATATGGGGTACTTTAGTACCGACGGATCCAGAAAATGGCAGGCGGACAGGCGTCCTGGTCAGGGTACTGTTGCTGCACATTGGCACCAGGAAGATCCTGGGGTTATTCCGCTTGGAGACAGTACAGGTGCCGGTTCCCCGACAGGGGTTGCTTTTTATGAAAGTGATTTATTGGGTCAAAAATATAGGGGTACGTTGTTGGCCGGCGAAGCGGGAAGAAATGTTATTTTAGCCTATAAGCCTACCTCTACCGGTGCGGGATATGTACTGAAGCGACATAATCTAATTACTTCATTACCGGATGAGGAAGTAGAAAGCGCCAAAAGCCGATCCACAGATGAGGACAGGTCAAAATGGTTTCGGCCCAGCGATGTAGTTGTCGGTACCGATGGTGCCATCTATGTTGCGGATTGGTACGACGGGATGGTAGGCGGCCATAGAATGATGGACAGCGTAGGGTATGGAAGGATATACCGGATTACCCCCAAAGGCAAGAACCTTCCAAGACCAGAAATCAATCTCGACAACACAGCTGGACAGATTGCCGCGTTGTTGAATCCGGCGGTAAATGTGAGAAATGCCGGGTTTGTTTTGTTGGCAGCCCAAGGGAGTAAAGCAGTCAATGAGGTAAAGGAGATTTTGAAAGACGAAAATCCCTACCATCAGGCAAGAGCCATATGGCTACTAGCCAACATGGGTCCTGATGGAGTAGCGCAGGTTGAATCAATGCTTAAGTCAGACAATCCGAATCTACGTATTACAGCATTCCGTGCGTTAAGGCAGATCAAAGAAGATATTATTCCCTATGCAGAAAGGCTAAGCAAAGATAAATCGGCGCTCGTGAGGGCTGAAGTTGCGGTGGCATTGCGTGATTTACCGTTGGATAAAACCGAAAATACAGTTGTTGAACTTGCCTCCCAATACAAAGGGAACGATCGTTACTATCTTGAGGCCCTTGGTCTGGCAATGACCGGAAAGGAAGCTGAAATCTTTCCAGTTCTGAATAGAGAGTTGGGTGGGGATCCACTTCAATGGAGTGCGGGATTTGAGGATATTGCTTGGCGGATTCACCCAAAAGCGACCATTGCAAGCCTAAAGCAACGGGCGAATTCCGACAAACTTTCGGCAGAACAACGGGAAAAATCCATAGTGGCTTTGGGATTCATCATGGATCAAGAAGCTGTAAATGCCATGCAGGAACTTATGGAAAGTGACCTACCGGATGTAAAGGGCCAAGCCCTGTGGTGGTTGAGGTATAGAAGTACCAATGAATGGGGTTCCTTTGCCATAAGCATACCAGAACTACAGGCAACCATAAGCCCCGAGTTACAGAAAGAAATGTTGGATCTTAAGGCAAAACTTGAAAACGAAACTTCCTCGCTAAATGAAAAGATCAATGCAGCTGCTTCTATGGCTAAAGATAAAACCGGGGGTAAATTGTTGCTTGGAATGGCTGCGCAGAATAAGCTGCCTCAGGAGCTGATCGACGGAACAAGTAAATTTATGTTTGATAATCCGGATCAAGCCGTGCGTGTTTTGGCCGGTGATTATTTTATCAACCCTACAGCATCCCAACCGGTGACTGTTGCGAACCTTGTCGAAATTCCGGGCGATGCCGTTAAAGGAAGAACCGTTTTTCAGGGAAAATGTGCTACCTGTCACCGCATTGGAAATGAAGGTAGGGAAATTGGTCCTGGTCTGAGCATGATAGGAGCAAAGCTGGATAAATCTGGATTGCTGGATGCCATCGTAAATCCAAGTGCAGGTGTGTCCTTCGGATATGAAATGTGGCTGATTAGTAAAAAGGACGGTACCGTGGCCATGGGATTCCTGCAGGTTGACGGCGAGACGGTTATACTCAAAGGAATGGAAGATGAAGTTTACTATATTAAGGCTTCGGATATCGCCTATCGAAAACGATTTTCAACGAGCATCATGCCCGAACCGTCGGCTTTGGGATTAAGTGAACAGGACTTGGCAAACCTTTCCGCGTATCTGTTGACATTGAGGTCCGGTGCTTAACGAATTTAGACAGTTCACGAACATTTATCAAAGAGAAGGAGCACCTCAAATTTCAAATCAATCCAAGGGTCTCTGATTTGGTTTTTAAAATGTTTGTGTATTCGGACTTGACAGATAGGATAGATATGTTTCTGTAAATCATGGTAGATACGTTAGAATCAGGCAGGGATGTCACCATGTTTATCATCGGGATAAGTTCTGACCTTTGAAAACCAACTTAATAAACACATGAAGATCTTTCCTACAAGAAGCCTCTCAGTACTCCTCATTGGCGTAATGTTTTTGATTTCCGTTGATAGTTCTGCTCAACAAATAAATGTTGAAAGACCAAACGTCATCCTGATCATAACAGATGACCAAGGTATGGGAGATGTAAGCGCTATGGGGAATCCCATTATAAAAACGCCTAACCTGGATGCATTTTATGGTGATGCCATACGGTTCACTAATTACCATGTCTCCACCACCTGTGCTCCGACGAGGGGTGCTATCATGACAGGTAGACATACCAACCGGTTGAATGTATTCCATACCATTACCGGACGTTCGCTGCTTTTTGAAGATGAAGTGATCCTACCACAGATTTTTGCCCAAAATGGATATGCTAACGGTATGTTTGGCAAATGGCATTTGGGTGATAATTTTCCGTTTCGCCCGGAAGATAGGGGATTTCACGAGGTCGTTAGGCTTGGGGGAGGGGGCATTGGCCAAGGTCCGGACTATTGGGATAATGATTACTTCGATGATACCTATTGGCACAACGGCGAGCTTGAAAAGTACGAAGGCTATTGTACGGATGTGTTCTTTTCTGAAGCGATGTCGTTTATAGAAGAAAATAAGGATACACCATTTTTTGCCTACATTTCCACAAATGCACCTCATGGGCCGCTAAACGTGCCTAAAGAATATATAGACCTCTATAAAGATTACAGCGATGAAGAGCTTCCCGAGCGATTCAAAAGATTTTATGGGATGATTACCAACATCGATGACAACTTTAAGCGACTGGAGCAGAAACTGGAGGAGTTGGAGTTGACGGATAATACCATCCTGATCTTTACGACGGATAACGGCACTGCGGGCGGAAATAACATATACGACGGAGGTTTGAGGGGTGCCAAAGGATCTGTGTACGAAGGAGGCCACCGGGTGCCCCTGTTTATCCGATGGCCAAATGGACAACTGACAGGAGGTAAAGATATTGAGAATTTGGTGGCACACTACGATTTACTTCCGACGTTTGTGGATCTTCTTGGGTTTGATTTTAATCCCGTAAAACCACTTGACGGCATCAGCCTTAAACCTCTCCTTACAGAAAGCAGAACGTCTTGGCCAAACAGAGTCATGTATGTAGATACCCAGCGACTCCAAAACTTAGTGAAGTACAAAGATTATTCCGTGATGGATGATCGGTGGAGATTGGTAAATGGAAAAGAACTCTATGATATGACGAATGATAAAATCCAGTCCAAGAATGTCATTGACCTTCATCCTTTGGTAGTGGAAAAATTAGCGTTAGGGTATGAAAAATGGTGGCAGTCTATCATGGATGAGGGGCCAAACGAACGCTATGCCTATATAAAAGTAGGTGCTGAGAAGGAGAATCCCAGCCGAATTAATGCCCACGACATGCTGACAGGCAAGCATGGTTCAGCGTGGCATCAGAATGGCGCTACGTCGGCGGCACAGGCTACCGGGCGATGGAAGATCGAATTTGTTGAAGATGGAGAATATTCCATTTCCTTACGCAGATTTCCAAGAGAAAGTGGCCTGGCCATTAATGCGGCTTTTCCTGCCCAAGAAAAAATCGTTGAACTTGAAAGGGCGAAGATTGGGAGTGAAAAACACGATTTTGAACAAGCCTATGTATATGTAGCTAATTTGGAAGGAACGAAAAAAATTGAAACGGGCCAGGAAGAGGTCACCTTTACGGGGTATATTTCCGCAGGCAAGTACGATATGGAAGCCCAACTCATTGATGCGACAAAACGCGTGTATCCAGCTTATTATATTTATATCGAGAAATTGCCCAGATAAAATAATTTGGGCTAACATTTAAGAGAGGTAGGATGAGGAAATACTATTTGATTCTTTCAGTGCTTGTAGGAGCAATATTCTTTTTTACGAATTGGGACGTATATTGTCAGCAGCTCAAAAAGCCAAACATCGTTGTTGTCTTGGCAGACGATATGAGGTGGGATTACCTAGGGGCGATAGGGGCCAACAAAATTGTTCAAACCCCCAATCTGGATAAGCTGGCTGCTGAGGGAACACTTTTCCGCAATGCATTTGTCACATCCGCCATTTGTACACCAAGCAGAACTTCCATTTTGACAGGGATGTATGAACGAAAACATGGTGTCACTTTTGGCTCCAATTCCGTGATGACCGAAGAAGCCTATGCCCATACCTACCCCGTGCTCCTTCGTAAAAATGGTTACTACACAGGTTGGGTGGGCAAAAACCATACCCCTGTCGGGAAAAGCGAAAAAGGCCTTGGATATAGAAGTGGCGTGATGGAGGAATCATTTGATTATTGGCGGGCAGGTCATGGGCATCTTTCCTTTTATCCTAAGAATGTGCATGAGATTTTCAGAGATGCTAAATCGGACAATCAGATAGATATTATTCAAGAGGCAGTAGATGAGTTTTTGAGTATTGATGAGGCAATGGAGACCTCTCAAAGCTTCCTACGTACCCGTCCCACAGACCAGCCATTTTGCCTGATGATCAACTTTAACGTTCCCCATAGCAACGGTACCAATTCGATGAAACAGCTACCGAATGACCCTGAACTGTATCGATCAGCCTACCGTGATCAGATAGATCAGATTTCCCTGCCTGCTGATTTTGTTGCCTACGATTCCATCAAAACCCCAAAGCTGCCCCTGCATGTCTATAACGGGCAATACCTGAAAAGTTATGACTGGACGAAAACAGAGGAATCACTAAAAGAGAATCAGATTAGGACTATTCAAACTGTAACAGGCATAGATCAGGTAGTGGGGAAAATTGTTCGGGAACTGGCAACGCAGGGGATACTTGACAATACCATCCTTGTATTTACTTCGGATCATGGGCTCTTTCATGGTGAATATGGACTCGCCGGTAAAACCTTCCTCTACGACATAGATTTGAAAATCCCGATGATTATCTATGCTCCCGGATTACAGCAAGGTAAGGTTGTGGACGAAATAAGTCTCAATATCGATATCGCACCCACACTACTTGACTTTGCGGGCATTGATATACCTGCCGAAATGCAAGGAAAAAGCCTAAAACCCATCCTTGAAAATGCCAACGAAGATTGGAGAACTGATTTTTTCAGCGAGAGCCTGTTTATGGAGCAAAACTACCCAAGAATGGAGGCAGTCCGCTCCAAGGACTGGAAGTACATTCGGTACTACAGCAAGGAAAAGGATCAACGGCATATTCTCTCCTTAATAGCACCAATTTTGGGTGAAAAACCGATTTATGAAGAGCTTTTTGATTTGCAAAATGATCCCTATGAACGAACTAATCTTGCGGGTAAGGAAGATAAGCAGGAGGTATTGGAGATGCTAAGAAGTAGATGTACCGAATTGCTGATGGAGGCGAAAGGAGATAACCAATTGCCCAAAACGTACATTGCGGATTTTGAAGATAAAGGCTTTAGGGATAGTGTGGAGTTAGTCTATAATAAAATAGATATAGATTGAGATAATCTTAGCAAATCAACGATTAACGAGTAATCATTCTTGGGGTTGTGTTTACAGTATGGGAATTTGGGTTACAAACCTTACCTTGTTTCGTGGCAAGAATCTGGATAAAGAAAAAGTATAAATTGGGTTTATATAGTATGACAAATGGATCAACAAATATCCACAGATTATTTATGGTGCAGGTCCTTCCCCGTGGGGGCGTGAGCTTCCATGGGGAGATGTCACCATAAATGATGAAAAACTCAGCTTGGCTATTTATGATTGGCCGTTGGACGGATCAATCGTACTGGCTGGATTGAATAATGATATATACTGTGAGAAATTATAGGCTAAAAATCTATATTGCAGGAATAAGGCAGTTGAAAGTCCTGAAAAACAGTGAACCCAATTCAGAAAAATGATTTCCATTTTCGAAATGAAAACTCGCGCAATGAACATAGCTCAACTAATTTTTTGGACTTATGTCTCCTTGATTCTGTTAGCTTCTTGCGCTTATAAAAATAACGAAGCAACGGAAGTTGGATCCCCTATCAACCTAATCTTTATCATGGTAGATGATATGGGGTATGGTGACCTGGGCAGTTTTGGGCAAACGAAAATTCTTACCCCTCACCTTGACGAATTGGCTTCTAAAAGCATGGTATTCACGCAGTTTTATTCGGGCTCACCGGTTTGTGCCCCTGCGCGAAGTGCATTGATGACCGGTTACCACACAGGGCATACCACAGTCAGGGGCAATTTTGGACAGGGCGGTGTAATCGGACTTAGCGGCAATCCGGGAAGGGTACCTTTACAAGCTGAAGATGTGACAATAGCACAGATATTGCAAAAACAGGGGTATGTCACAGGTATGACCGGCAAATGGGGACTTGGAGAACCCAACACTACCGGTTTGCCCAATGATAAAGGATTTGATGAATGGTTCGGCTTTCTCAATCAGGCTAGGGCACACAAACATTATCCCGATTTCATCTGGCTCAATCGGGATAAATTCGAGATTCCTGCCAATGCTGAAGGAAATAAAGGGCAATATGTCCATCATTTATTTACAGATTTCGCACTTCAATTTATAGAAACGCACGCCGGAGGAGATAACCCTTTCTTTTTGTATTTACCCTACACCCTGCCCCACTCGGACCTTGAAATCGATGAAATTCATCCTGACTACGCAGACAAAGAATGGTCCGAAAGAGAAAAAGTGTACGCATCTATGATAACGCTGATCGACAGGGATGTAGACCGTATTGTGAAGTTGCTGGAACAAAAAGGTGTTGATAACAATACGTTAATTCTGTTCACGACAGACAACGGTGCCGCCAACCGGTACGACGGAGTTTTTGATAGTTCCGGTAGTTTGAGAGGAGCCAAAAGAGACGTTTATGAAGGAGGTATCCGCGTACCATTGATAGCATATCTGCCCGGCACTATTCAGCCGGGCATCAATGAGGATTTTGTGGGGTATTTTGCGGATGTATTGCCGACATTTGCATCTTTAGCAGGCGCGGAAATACCGGAAGGCATAGACGGAGTTGATTTTAGTAAGGTGCTAACGCAAGGAGAAAAAATGATGGACGACCGAATGCTGTATTGGGAGTTTCATGAACTTTCCGGTAGTCAGGCCGTTCGCAAGGGGAAGTGGAAAGCCATTCGCCTTGATGTACACAAGAAGGGATTTCATAAGGATGTGGAATTGTATGACCTATCCGTAGACCCTTCCGAAAGTAATGACTTGGCGACAACCTATCCGGAAATACAACAGGAAATGACACAACTGATGGATTCACAGCATGTAATTTCACAGCAGTTTCCATTTGAATTTCAAGATAAAGACTCCGCGCGTAATCATTAGGGCTGATTAACTGAGTTTTTCATAGATTCATCAAAACTTCATTTTTATTTATTTACTTTGTACCATACTTAATTCTTTAAATAATGAGAAGACAATTTAAAAACAACTGGATTCTTGCAGGAATGGCTTTTTTGACATTCTCCTGTCAACAAGAAAATGATATATCGCCCAAGCAATTGGAGGTGGAAATTGATGAAGTGATAGAAGTTATCGCGAATAAGTTCTTGTCTGTGATAATTTTGGGAGGGGATGAAAAGGAACCTTTCAGTGCAGATTTGGGGAATGAGGAAAATCCAAATGCCAGAATGTCTTTTGACGAGTCTGATGAAAAAGGCTCCAGGGCTATGATTTCCTGCCTCCGGGCATTGGATTTGGACCAAACCCAAATGCAGCAAATCAGAAGGTTGTTTTTTGGATTTGAAACCTGTAAGTCCAATGTTACCAAAGAATATAATGGTGAAATCAGAAGGCTGATCTCTACTATGGAAGAAGTCAGAAAAGGTTTACTACACCAATTACGAAATGAGGAAATACGTCCCGATGAATTCAGAACTAAATTGGAAGCATTGAGAAAAAGATACCAATCAGTTATCTTGGAAATCAGGGAAAAGCATCATGAAGATTTGAAACCTTGTATTCGTGGATTTGTGGATAGGCTGCCTGTCGTATTGGGAAGAGAAGGCTGGACTGCATTCAGGGGGTGTATAATTGGATAGTTTTATTATCTTCATTTTCCAAGTGTTTAATTTAACAATGATTCCAGTGGTTTTTTGGCCTTGTTGATAACTTAGACCAATGTTTTCATGGATTTCGTTAAGGTCAGAAAAATGGGATGGAAATATTTTCCGACCAAGCCGAAAATGATTAAGCTTTCCATACAAATGGAGGGATTCCCATCTGCAGGGGATCATGAAATTGTATAATGATAAAAATAATCTGGAAAATTGATCCTGAAACCATTGGAAATGGTATAGTCAACCGCTGTGCGCGTAAAGGGGCCAACGTGATAGTTCAAGGATCGGAACAAGATTCGGGAAGGGTGGTACATGGAAAGTGGCACAAAACCTGCATATTCGCGGAAATGCCCCCAAAATTAGTAATACCAAAAAATTGAAATTTACCCAAAAACAGAAGATATGCCCAAATTACCTACCTTTCCAAAAGCCTACATCCAGGCACTATGTACCAATTTCTTAGATCGTTTTTTGTACTTAACCCTTCTGTTCGGAGCGCTTATCTTTTTCAGCTGCCCGGTAAGCCTGTTTGCCCAAGAAGCTAGCCCTGCCTCCAAAGGCAAAGTTGCTGCTGCCCTGCCGACCGCCCAGCCAAAAGCCATCCGTGTACTGATCTGGGACGAACAGCAGCTTGAGCAGAAGAAGGTGTATCCAGATTTCTTGGGCAACCATCTTGCGCAATACCTGCAGCAAAACCCTACCCTTCACGTAACTTCAGCCAACCTCAATCAGCCCGGGCAAGGACTTTCCAAGGAAGTTCTTGATGAAACAGATGTCCTTATCTGGTGGGGCCATGTGAAGCATGAGGAGGTGTCCCAGGAAACGGCGCAGGCGATCGTGGACCGCGTAAAGGAGGGACGGCTTTCCCTGATTGCGCTGCACTCGGCACATTGGGCCTTGCCGTTTCGCACTGCCATGGAGGAGCGGGCAATCCAGGATGTGGTTAATATGCTGCCTATCCAGGAACGGGACAAGATAGTTCCGGAATTCATACAGTGGCGCAGCAACGTTATGCCGAGCCGCCGCGAGAGCCCCCGGTTTGATGCTCGCGTTGAACAGCAGCCAAACGGCAAATGGCATGTTTTGCTGGAGCGGCCTACTAGCGTTTTCCCGGCCTGCTGCACGCCGATGCAGCCGAGCACGGTGCGGGTGCTGCTTCCCGAGCATCCGATCGTTCAGGGCGTACCGGCCACTTTTACGCTTCCCGAAACAGAAATGTATGACGAGCCCTTCCACGTTCCGGTGCCCGATGAGGTGATTTTGCGTGAGACCTGGACCGGCGGAGAATCCTTCCGGAGCGGCATGACTTGGAGACTGGGCCGCGGACACGTTTTTTACTTCCGCCCCGGCCATGAAACGTATCGGGTATTTACCGAACCTGAGCCGCTAAAGATCATGGAGAACGCCAGTCTCTATCTGGGTGGCCAGGTACAGGCAGAGGCTGAAATCAAGACCTTGAAAGGGCTACCTAAAAAGATGCTGGTGTTTTCAAAAACGTCGTGGTACCGGCACCCAGCCATCCCCATGATATACGACCACCTTGTACATTTGGGCAATGTATATGGCTTTGAGGTGGACGTCACGGAAGATGCCGCAACATTTACCGACGCTACACTCGCCGGATACGATGTGGTACTGTTTATCAGCACAACCGATATCGGCAAGTCCTTGGATATAGCGCAGCAGGAGGCTTTTATCCGGTGGTACAGGGCGGGTAAGGGTTTGGTTGCCATGCATGCAGCCGGTGTCCATCACGACACCTGGGGTTGGTATAGCGAGCTTTTCGGAACCGATTTTGATAGCGATTCGGAGTATGTTCCCGCCCGGGTGGCGGTCGATCCGGCCGCCGGAAGCCATTGGCTGATGCAGGGGCTGCCGGCAACCTTTACCTTGGATGGGGATTGGCTAAACTTCAAGCGCAGTGTACGCGGCCTTCCCGGGGTGACCGTCCTGCTGACCTTGGATGAAACGACGTATGACCCGGTCCGCCCTCAGTTCAAAAAAAGCGGAGGAAACCCAATGGGGAAAGACCATCCTATGGCGTGGGTGCGGGAGTTGGAAGGCGGGCGCTTTGCCTACACCATGATCGGCCATGATTTGCGACCTCTGGAAACCCAGTTTGGGGAGCAGCACCTGATGCGGATGATACGGTGGGCAGCCGGGGCCAAGGAATAACTACCATGTGGGCCTGCTTAGCCTAAAGGAGCAAGATAGCCTATATCCAACGTGTGCGACCTCTATCTCTCCAATGGTCGGTATCAAGTTACACCATAGTTGGTAAAAAAATGAAACGTTACACTTCAGGGTTTTTAGGTGCCTCTCTCCTAATTTACCTGCTTCTTTCCTGCGAAGCTAAAAGTAAACCCAACATCATCCTAATCAATGTGGATGACCTCGGATGGCGGGACTTGGGCTTTATGGGCAGCGACTATTATGAAACGCCCAACTTGGATAAATTGGCAAGCGAGGGCATGTTTTTTTACCATGCCTACGCCGCTGCTGCCAACTGTGCCCCCAGCAGGGCATCCATGATGAGCAGTAAGAATACGCCAAGGCATGGGGTGTACACGGTAGACAATTCGGAAAGAGGTAATGAAAAAACCCGCAAGATTATCCCAACGCCAAACCGGGATTTTTTACCGGACTCGATTTATACCTTGGCGATGATGCTCAAGGATAAAGGATATGTAAATGGTACCTTCGGAAAGTGGCACATCAACAAAGACCCCTTGCAACATGGTTTCCACGTAAATGTAGGCGGAAGCCATCACGGCAATCCCGGACGAGAGGGATACATCAGCCCGTATAAGATTGATTTTATCGAAGACGGCCCAGATGGAGAATACCTTACAGACAGACTGACCCAAGAAGCCATTTCCTTCGTAGAGAAATACAAGGAGAAACCTTTTTTCCTTTACCTTCCGTTTTATTCGGTTCATACACCCATTATGGGTAAAAAGAAGCTTGTCGAAAAGTTTGAAAATAAGCCGGGTTCCGAGGGACAGGACCGGGCCGATTATGCGGCGATGGTAGCTTCCGTCGATGAAAATATCGGGAAGTTGTTGGGGGTGTTGGATGAGTTAAACCTTACGGAAAATACCTTTTTGATTTTCACTTCTGACAATGGGGGTATCCGGGACATTTCTTACCAAACTCCCCTGAGGGCCGGAAAGGGATCGTACTATGAAGGCGGTATCCGGGTGCCGTTGATTATGCGTTGGCCAGGCAACATACCCCCGGGAAGTAAATCCGATTTTCCGGTAACACAGATGGATTTTTATCCTACCATTCGAAGTATTGTAGGCGGAGAATTACGGCCGGGAGACGTTATGGACGGGTGGGATATCAGTCCGCTGTTCCGCCAGCAGTCCATGGATGAGAGACCGCTCTTTTGGCATTTCCCCATTTACCTCCAATCCTATAACCCAAAAGAAGACGATGGGCGGGACCCCTTGTTTAGAACCCGCCCCGGATCGGTGGTCAGAAAGGGGAAATGGAAACTGCATCATTATTTCGAGGATGGCGATTATGAGCTCTACGACCTAGAGGCCGATCCCGGCGAAAGAGCCAACCTCGCTGAAAAGGAGACAGCTATCCGGGACCAACTCGTTTCAGTGCTGAATGCTTGGAGGCTGGAAATCAACGCCCCCGTTCCCAGCCAGCCGAATCCGCTGTATGATCCCGAGTTTGAAAGAAACCTGATAAATGAAAGCCGCAATGATTAAAACGACATTTGTATCCGTCTTTTCACTAGCTATCTTTCTTGTTTTGCGCTCCTATGCGTTCGGGGAAATAGTAGCCGATAAGAAGCCGAATATCAAAGGATGATGAAAACCGGCCATTATTATCACGATGAAGAGGGCAACGTTACCTATGCGGGAATGGTCTCAAGGTTGGATAGGGATGTTGGAAGAATCATGGCGTTACTAAACGAGTTGAATCTGGATGAAAAAACCTTGGTCATTTTCACCAGCGACAACGGGCCAGTATATGACAATGGTTTTTTTAACAGCAATGGCGGACTCAGGGGGATGAAGAGAGACCTGTATGAGGGAGGGATTCGGGTTCCTTTTATTGCAAGGTGGAAAGATACGATCGAAGCAGGATCCCGATCTGACCATGTTTCCGCCTTTGGGGATTTTTTACCTACTGTATGCCAAGTGGCAGGTATAACACCAAAAGCTGAGACAACAGGGATATCTTATTTGCCGACCTTGTTAGGAGAGCAAGCAAGACAGCGAAAACATGACTACCTATATTGGGAGTTCAACGAAGCCGAAGGACCTATCCAAGCCGTCCGCAGTGGTGCATGGAAGGTGGTGAAGAAATATCAGTCACCGATTGAGCTGTACAACTTGGAAGCTGATCCAATGGAAAAAACTAACCTAGCGGGAGAGTTTCCCAAGGAACTTGCTACACTGACCGGTTTTATGGACAACGCGCGAACAGACCATGAGGAGTTTCCACTGACAAAAATCGAACGGTAATTTGCAGGATCTGGGTTTGGCCGATTCAAACGTGTTCCAACCTACGCCAGTTAGGGGGATGTATATGATTGTTAAATTGTTAAGAAATTCTTGTTATAAAAAAATATAACCAAACGGATTCCAAAAAAGCTCATCATAGGTGCTGTCATACAATATTTAAATGTAATTTTAAGGATGTCGGATTGGGCCTTAGGCAGGGAAAGTACATACAAAAAGCTAGGCTAGCCTTTTCTGCTGTATTTCATAAACGGCCAGTTAAACAAGAATCCCGGAAGCCTATCCTAGGGGTATAAATAGGGAACCTTGCGCCAGAACCGGAAACCCTTTTCCTGTGAGATAGGCTATTATAGAAAGAGTTAAATTCGCTAAGAAATAGAATAAGCTATGAAGAATGGATACATGTTCGTGTTGGCATTTCTTTTTTGTATCAAACTGAGTGCACAGGATTATGATCTACAAGTGGTGGCAGAATTAGACTTAGGCGTGCCGCTTGGGCAGTTTCGTGCTGTTCCTGTAGATTTTGGGAAAGACAAGCCGAAGGGCGTTGCAGCCATGTACTCAGAGGATGCGGAAATCGATCCCTACATAGGAATGTTTTTCTTCCCAAAAAACACCTTGAAAATAGTGGTCTTTGATGAATCCGGTAGACAGCTATGGAAAAAAGACCTGGGAACTGGAGTAGTTCCTGGTATTTGGTTCAGTCCAATATTTGCTTTCGACCTGGATCAAAACGGTGAGGATGAAATCTGGTACATCGATAACACGGATCCGGATCATCCTTTAGACTACAGGAAATACGTGCTAACCCGTTTGAATGCGACTACAGGCGAGATCGAAGGGCAATGGCCTTGGCCATTGCCGGCAAGTCCCCAAAGTATGTCTCATACGTATAGGCATTTCATTATGGGAGGGTTTGTTAAGGGGGAACCCGTTTTACTTACCGCCCAAGGGACTTATGGCGCAATGGCCATTCAGGGCTGGAATATGGATATGAGTTTGCGTTGGGAAGTGAAGCTAGCAGCAGATGCAAAAGGCGCCGCGGGAAGCCACGTCACCCCTATTGTGGACATAAATGTGGATGGAGTGGATGATTTGCTTTGGGGAGAACGTGCTCTCGAACTGGATACTGGTTCACAGATGTTTTGTGCCGATGAGCATTCCTGGGAGGGGCATAGCGACATTACTCAACCGGTTTATGATTATGCCGGAAATACCTGGGGGTTTTTTACCTGTAGGGAAAATTTCAATGATCAAGCCCCTAGGGTCGCTTTTTATGACAACACGGGCACTAGGAAATGGGGGGATTTAGAGGAAGGGCATATTGATACCGGTTGGGCTGCCAGGCTTGGCGATCAAGGGCAACCTGTGGTATTGGGAGTTAGGGTAGGAGAAAAGATACGCACGGCCGAAGGGGAAAGGAGAACCGGTGTAGAAGAGTTTACCTATGAGGCATTTACAGGTAAAAACATTGATCTTGGGTTTACGGTCTATTCCTCCATTCCCGTAGATCTTAATGGAGATGGCATTCATGAGCTTGTAAAGGGTTATTTTGAAGGAGACGGGACGGTGCTCGACAGAAAAGGAAGGGAAATTGGAAATATAGGCGGGCTATCTGCCATGGCCTCCAAATTCACCAGTTTACCGGGAGAACAGATTTTAAGCTATTCCAAAGACGGGAAAGTACGGATTTGGGCTGATAAAAATGCCAGCGACAACGACACGACAAAAAAGCGCTACCTAAACCCCTTCTATAAAACAAACCAAAAACAAACGGGTAATGGGTATAACCTTTTTACGCTGGGGGGAATATAACATTGAAGAAAGGAATTAAGGGGAAAAGGGTGGTGGACTATCTTTTTCCTCGCGCTGGTACTGGGATTTTATCCATGGCATTTCTTTATTAGGGGATTTTGCGTACCTTAATTCGCTATAGCTGAACCCAATTATCCAACTTAACCTATTTCCACGTGAGATTTACGCTTTTTCTTTTGTTCATCGCTTTAGGCTGTACGCTATCTGAACCACAAGGCGACAAAACCAGCACAGCAGTGTGTATTTACGGGGCTACCCCTGGAGGGATTGCGGCCGCATTGGCGGCGGCTCAATCCGGTGAATCGGTACTGTTGATCGCACCTACTGACCATCTGGGCGGGTTGTTTACGAGTGGCCTTTCCCACTCAGATTTTCATTCCTTTGAATCCCTTTCGGGAACATTTCTGGATGTAGCTCACCGGGTAAAAGCCTACTATGAAGCGACCTACGGAAAGGACTCGCCACAAGTAACCGCATGTTTTGAAGGGACATTTGCCGAACCAAAAGTCAATGCTCTTGTCCTAAACGAGATGATGGCCCAGTATCCGAAGCTGACCATTATCAAAAATGCCCCCCTACTTACCCTAAGCCGGGTAGAAGATGCCATCGTTTCCGCGACTTTCCGCGTAAGCAAAGACCCCATGGAAGTAGAGGCACGGGTATTTATCGACGCAACCTACGAGGGCGACCTGATGGCGATGTCAGGAGTACCCTATGAGATAGGCAGGGAAGGCAGGCAGAAATTTGGCGAGTCCCTAGCTCCCGACCAAGGTGATGGCGAGCTTCAAGGATACAATTTCAGGTTTTGTGCCACAAAGGAAGCCAGCAATAGGGCGCCGGTACTACAACCTGAAGGGTATAGTCGCGAAGATTTTTTGGATTTGGTTCCCATTCTTGAAACAAGCGATATCCAACATGTTTTTGGATATCCATCAAAATGCCTTTTTAAGGCACATCTTCCGCCGCTCCCAAACAACAAATACGATATCAACGATGTCTCCAACGGGTTGGTGCGGCTATCCATGCCCGGACACAACCTGGATTGGCCCGAAGGAAATGAAACCCAACGGCAAGCTATTTTTAAAGAGCACATTCGATACAACGTAGGGCTGCTGTATTTTTTGCAAAATGACACAGCTGTACCGGAAAGATTTCGACAAGAAGCACGCGAATGGGGCTGGTGCTTGGATGAATTTGTAGCTTATGGCCACCTTCCCCCTGAATTGTATGTTCGCGAAGCACGAAGAATGCAAGGGAAATACATCTATACGCAAAAGGACAGCGAAACCTATGCAGACGAAGAAGCCAGGGCTCCCCTTCATCTTGATGCGATAGCCATGGGAGACTATGGAAACAACTGCCATGGAACCCGGCATATTGGTCCGCTTATCGGCGGAAAACACGCAGGGGAATTTTACAATCCCGTACCGCCTTACCAGATTCCTTACGGGGTTTTAATCGCCGAAGATGTAAGCAATTTGTTGGTACCGGTAGCGGTATCTTCTTCGCACGTTGGCTTCAGCGCGCTGCGCCTTGAGCCTATTTGGATGTCTCTCGGGCAGGCAGCAGGGCATGCAGCGGTGCTGTCAGTGGTCCATGGGGTATCCGTTCAGGATATTCCCATTTCATCCTTACAGGATAAACTTCATATAGACGGGGCAGCGACCATTTATGTCAGTGATGTGTTGCCGGGAGATCCGGATTTCCTTGCCGTGCAGTGGTGGGGGACACAGGGTGGGGTACATGGGTTGGAACCAAAACCCGAAGGCAGTGCGAGGGGAAAAAACATCCACGGCCAATACTTCGAAGCCGCCCCGGGACATGCCCTGCATCCCGAACTACCGCTAAGCGAAGCCCTTCGCGAAAAGTGGGTGGCCCTCGCGAATCAGTTGGGCATTGCTGTAGAAGGAATCGACAAAGCGCAATCAAGGCGTCATTTTATCCAATTAGCCTACGAAGCATACTTGGCAAAAAACAATCAATCCTACTAGCAGCTGTTATTGACCATCTAGACAGTAGGATGGCACAATATAAACGGCCTTTCCGGAAACGTATGTAGCGAAAACAATGAACCCACTTAAACCCATCCTGATGAAGCGAATAACATGTACCTCTGCCCTTTCGCATCCAACAGAAAGTCATAATACCCTTATGAAGCCCTCGCTTGGTTCGCTAGATTATGGTGGTTCAGGGAGTGCAAAAAAACCAATTAGCAGTTTTTACAGGAATCTTGGGATTTGGTTGCTTCTTTTTGCAGTGAGTTGTTCAGGTAGGGAACTACAAGAAGCTAATCCCCAAACAGGGCTGCGGCCATGGCCCGAAAACCCCAGCTATTGGGAATACAATGGGAAACCGGTACTCTTGCTTGGAGCAACGGACAATGATAACCTGTTTCAAAACAACAACCTGAAGTCCCATCTCGATAGCTTGGCCGCCATTGGCGGCAATTACGTCAGAAATACCATGAGTGACCGGGATGCCGGCGACCTTAAGGCTTTTTTTAAAAACGAAGATGGTACATATGATCTTGAGAAATGGAACCCGGATTACTGGGAGAAACTTGAAAACCTCTTAACATGGGCGCAAGAGCGGGATATCATTGTTCAGATAGAAATATGGGACCGCTTCGACCATGCTCGGGAGGAATGGATAACGGATCCTTTTAACCCCAAAAACAACGTAAACTACACCTATGAGGAAGCCAAGTTGGACAGCCTCTATCCGGACCATCCTGGAAGCAATAAGCAGCCTTTTTTCTTTACTGTTCCCGCCCTTCAGGATAATCAGGTAGTATTACCTTTTCAGGAGGAGTTTGTAAAGAAGCTGCTGTCCATCTCGCTGAACTTTGACAATGTGCTCTATTGCATCGACAATGAAACGAAAGGCGTGGAGGAGTGGGCCGTATTTTGGGCTGATTTTATTTATAATCATGCCGGTGAAAAGGCCGTATACCTGACCCAAATGTGGGATGATTGGGATATTACATCCGACATGCATAAGCGAACTTTGGATCACCCAGATCGGTATGCCTATATAGACATGTCTCAAAATAGCCACAATACCGGGCAACTGAACTGGGACAACGCCCAGTATATTTTAGGGTATATCAAGGAACAGCCCCGACCCGTAAACAGTACAAAAATCTATGGCAGCCAGACAAGTGCCTGGGTAAACCGGGGTATCACTGAGGACCACGCCGTTCAGACATTTTTCCGTAATGTGCTTGGGGGCTTCGCCAGCAGCCGCTTCCACAGGCCTCCCTCCGGCTTGGGGCTTAGTGAGCAATCCATCAAGGCCATCAAGGCGATACGACATGTGGAAGAAAAGGTAAAGATGTGGGAAGTGGTGCCCAGAATGGATTTGTTGTCGGAAAATGAGCCAAACGAAGCTTATCTTTCCGCTAAAGCGGGAGAGAAATATGTAGTGTATTTTCCGAACGAAGGCAGCGTAAATGTGGCCGTTTCAGCCGACCCTCAGCACGTCGAACTGTTCTGGCTCGATGTTAACGGCGGAGAATGGACCCTAGGTGAACCGGATTGGAGCGACGGGATCATTACCCTTTCCCCTCCCGTTTCCACAAGTAGCTTTGCTGTACTCCTTCTTCCTAACTAACAAGAGATGAAACGAAGATCATTTTTAGAAAAAATCAGTGCGGGAAGTTCCGCCTTTGCCATGGGGGCTATCCCATTTCGGCCTGTTGGCAATGAGCGTATACCCCGGTTTTCCTACCCGAAGCCGGAAAGCCTTGCGGAAGTACTCAACCGGGAAGGACAGGTGATGCTGCGTGTCGCGCTCAGTGCGGTTGATGGGCTTGTACCTCAGGCTGTAAAGGTAGGTATGCAGGTAACCAACGCGGCGTTCAATCGCATCAAACCCTATTATTTTGCAAACACTCCGGGAAAATTCGATCCAAAAACCCAAGTAGCTGATCTTTTTGTAACAAAAAATTACCCCGTTGTAATCGCTGCCTGGATTGACGAACCATCGGCAACATCCGCGGTCATCCTCACGGTCAACGGGACCGAGCGACGTTTCAACCTAGAAGAACTGATCAAGCAGGAACAAATTGACTTTCAGGTCAAGGACCTGATGATCTCGTGCAACTACCTTTTGGACAAGGAGATCGGGGAATTAAATCCCAAGGACCTTCCCCTACCTACAGTAGGCGATTCGTTTTCCATTGCGATCTTGGCAGATACCCAAGGCGGCAACCCGGAGACGCCCAAAGCCCATCCTACCCGCATGAAAATCCACAACGCCTTCTGCGAAGACAGCATCAAGCGGGTAAATGAGTTGGACCCACAGCCCGCGTTCACCCTGATTCTGGGAGATGTGGTGGACAATCAGGGGGAAAAGCAACATTTCGAGGCCATGCACAGCTACCTAAAGCGGATAAAGTCGCCGCTTTTGTACGCCATTGGCAATCACGAAACGATCTATCAGGCCAAGTTTACCCCCGGGTACAACATGGCTGAATTCGACAACTATTTTGCCGCCCAAAAGGCGATGAATGGGATGGACCTGCTGCTGTATAGCTTTAACCTGGGCAAATGGCACTTCATCGTATGGCCTGATCCGTTACGAAATAATTTCTTTGAGACCCATCCCCATTATTTCGATTGGCTGGAGCGGGACTTGGAAAAGCAACGTGATTCCCCGGTGGTGTTTATGCAGCACGTGCCCATGCACCCAATAGGTATCGACCCCCTGATCAATTATGCCGAGTCGGTTGCCGTGAAACGACAGCTGTTGGATATACTTGCAAAACAGGGAAACGTAAAATACATTTTCAGCGGTCACGTACATATCCCGATTAAAGCCTCCTTTAAAACTGCGGTGGAATTCAAAGGAATGAACATGATCAACCTACCAGCAGCAGGCTACCGTCCACGGGCCTTTGGGGAAGAAGAATGGCATGGGGGGCCATCACAAGGGATCTTAGTCTTGGACATCGAGGGGGATAAGGCCCGCTGTTATTTCAAGACAGTCACGGAGGAAATCTACCCCTATCCGGACAAGCTGCCTCCTTTCCGCGAAGCGCAGTACCCCCTATGGCTTACCTATAAATGGCAGCTCCCGGCGGCTAAGCAAATCAAAAACGGTAGTTTTGAGGAAGGGTTGGCACACTGGTCAAAAAGATTTGTATACATGGAAGATGAACGCGCTTCAAATATGATGGACGTGCGAAAAACGCCCGGGCGGGACAGTGACTCCGCCCTTTACCTTTATTCCAGAAAGCGCGACTACCATATTCCCGGTCAGGACAGGCTGCCGCAGACCATCAACCACCTCTGCCAGGCGGTTACGCTGGAACCGCAGACCAATGCGGCAATTCACCTGGATTACTGCGTGGATGCCATGGTTACCGACAGCAAGGGCTGGGCCGGTGGGTTTATTTGGTTGGAAGGGTTTAATGGAAGCACCAAATTGCTTAACATGGCCTATTGGGTGGGTAAAGGCACATCCATGCTGGCAGATAAATTCACCGATAACAAAGAGGTTCCTTTTGTACACATGCAGCTTCCGGCACCGCCGGACCAATGGCAATCGGCGGTCTTAAACTGGACTAAGGATTATAAAGCCAAACAGGAGAACCTATCCGTGCTGGGATTGGACAGGTTGGTCGTAAATCTGGGTACCTGGCATATCAACGATGGGGACTCCCAACCATTCGGTATCTACTTGGACAACCTGTCGATGCAGCCCGCTGCCCCTGAACGTCCCTCGCATGTAGGGGGCATAGCTATCGTTCCCATGCCGGATAAAGAAATGTGGTGGCTAAACAAATACGAACCCTTTGTGCATATCGCCGGGGAACACCGGTATGTTATGTCGACCAAAAAGGAGGAATAGCAGGGGACTATTCTGCACGGGAATTACTACCCCGCGATGCAGGCTACTCTCCTAAAACCAAAAAGAAAAACCTCTAAAATGACGTTGAGATCCAATCTAAGGGGGTTGATAGGCCTTGGGAGATGCTCCTGGCTTCTACTATATTAGCCCCTTTTATAAGGCAAAAATAAATGACCATCGAAAAATAATATACTAATAGATGCAATACCTTTACCTCTTCCTACTCGGCTGTCTCAGTTTTTCCTGTGCCCCAAAGGCGCCCTTTAGCATCCAAAACCTCAAAACCAACCATATAGACCGTCCACTTGGGCTAGAAGAAAAGCCGCGGTTTAGCTGGCAGGTCAGCGGGTCAACCCCCTTCAAACAGGCCGCCTATCAGCTAAAGGTAGCAAGTAGCTACGAAAAAATCCGCAGCGGAGAGGCGGACCTTTGGGATTCCGGCAGAATTCCTTCGGGGCAGTCCACCCATCTTGCCTATGAGGGAACTCCCTTGGCATCCTCAGAACGAGCCTATTGGACGGTTCAGGTATGGAGTGAAAGCGGTGAGACCGCCACTAGTGAGGCATCTTGGTGGGAAACCGGCTTGTTGGAAGCGGCAGATTGGAAAGGGCAATGGATTTCCCACGTTCCTCCTGCCGATTCTGTTCCTCCTGTGCTGCCGGCACCTCACTTTCGAACGTCTTTCACGCTTGATCAACCTGTCCATTCCGCACGTCTCTATATTTCCGGTATAGGCTACCATGAGGTCTATATAAACGGAGAAAAAGTAGGGGACCATGTGCTCGATCCGGCACTTACGCGGTATGATAAGCGGGTGAATTATACGGTTCATGATGTGACAGATATGCTTCAGCCTACCGAAAATGCCCTGGGCGTAGTCCTTGGAAACGGGTGGTACAATCAACACACTAGAGAGGCCTGGGATTTTGACCAAGCCCCATGGAGGGAATCTCCCAGTCTCCGTTGCCAGCTGCTTGTAAGCGACAAAGAAGGCAACGAGCAAATAATCGCGTCTGATGACAGTTGGACATTTACGGATGGCCCCATCGTGTTTAACAGCATCCACAACGGGGAAACCTATGACGCCCGCAAGGAACTTGGCGATTGGACGCTTTTCTCCTACGATGATGCGGACTGGAAGCCCGCGCTAGTGGTTCCCGGACCCACGGGAACGATGGCGGCACAGGTAATGCCTCCCATTCGGGTAGTAGCGGAGCTTGATCCGGTGTCAACTTGGTCAGTAAACGATACGGTACAAATGGTGGACTTGGGGCAAAACATCACGGGATGGGCAAAAATCAAGGTAAGCGGCCCGCCCGGTAGCCAAGTGACGCTGCGATACGGAGAGCGCATTTACCCGGACAGCACCCTCGACGTGAAGGAACTAAGCCGCTTTATATGGACGGGTGATACGCAGACTGACCGCTATATCTTGCAGGGAGAGGGAATTGAGGAATGGCACCCCGTCTTTACCTACCACGGGTTTCAATACATCGAAGTACGCATCAGCAATCCTGATGTGGAGGTGGTGCAGCTTGTAGGGCAGGTGGTCCATACCGACTTGCAGGAACGGGGCTATTTCCGGAGTTCCAACGAAATGCTCAACAAGGTGCAGGAGAACCTGAAATGGTCCTTTCTAGGCAATTACCACGGTTACCCCACGGACTGCCCGCATCGGGAAAAGATGGGTTGGACCGGCGATGCGCTGTTGGTGGCGGAGACCGGGCAGTTTAATTTTGACATGACCCGGGCCTACCTGAAGTGGCTGGACGATTACGTGGACGAACAGCAGGAAAGCGGCGACCTTCCCGGCATTATCCCCAGCAGTGGATGGGGGTATACCTACGGGAAGGGGGAAAATAATGAAAGGGGCTATGGCCCGCAGTGGGAGGGGGCCTTTATGGAGATTCCCTGGCAACTGTACCGATTTACGGGGGATACCTCCATCATTCGAAAGTATTACCCCTATATGAAAAAGTATGTGGACTACCTGCATGTGCATTCCGATAAGCTGCTGTTGAATTTCGGGATTGACGATCACAAGCAGTTGGAAAACCTAACAGATGGACCTTTTTTGGCCTCGGCCTTTTTCCATTATTTTACCGGCATGCTTTCGGAGATGGCGGGTATTATCGGCCTGGAGCAGGATAAGGAAAGCTACAGGCAATTGGCGCAGGCCATCAGCGAGGCCTTTAACGCGCGGTACTTTGATGCCG
This sequence comes from Cytophagales bacterium, assembly GCA_016124425.1. GTDB lineage: Bacteria > Bacteroidota > Bacteroidia > Cytophagales > Cyclobacteriaceae > Lunatibacter. Next base: position 2,645 of record WGNT01000033.1, on the reverse strand, counting down.
CCACACACCGCTATGCCCATGGTGGGCAAACGCCCCAAGCCGTTGCCTTATTTGCCGGGGTTGTAGCGGAGGAGCACAAAGCGGGTGTCTTAGCTGCCCTGCTGCAGGCGATTGCCGCAAAGGACGGCCACATCGATGCCGGGGTGGTAGGCACGAAGGCCCTGATTACGGTTCTGATGGAGTATGGGCATACGGATGTCCTGTATGCCATGGCCAACAAGCGCAGCTTTCCCGGCTGGGGATATTGGATAGATGAACTTGGTGCCAATACCCTTTTCCAAAACTGGGACGGCTCTCAGTCCCGAAACCATATCATGTTTGGCTCCATCGGGGATTTTTTCTACAAGGGACTGGGCGGCATTCAGGTAGCCGAGGAGGCGCCGGGATTTGCGCAGGTGGTGATCCGGCCCTCCTTTGCCAACGACTTGGACTGGGTGGCGACCGGTCACGAGGGCCCCTACGGATGGATCAGGTCCCATTGGAAAAAAGAAGCTGAACGGATCTTACTGGAACTGGAGGTGCCCGCCAATTCCCAAGCCGAACTGCGCCTGCCTGCTAGCGGAGAACCCGCGGAATGGGCAGACGGCAGCGAAGTATCGGCAGACAGGCTGCAAGTGGCCGAGGATCATGCAGGACCCTACCGGGCCTTGCTGCTGCCAAGCGGCACCCACCGCCTGGTAATCGCGCGGGAGTAGGGGGGATTCGTACCCTTTGTTCCTTTTGGTAGTGGGGAAAAAATCACGATACCCCGAGTTGGAGGGATTTTTGCGGGTGGATAGGGAAACAAACGGATACCATCATGCAAGGAATAGCCACAAAAGTAACCTATATGTGTAGCAGCCTCTTTTTGCTGCTGCTACAATATATCCCCGCATTCGCCCAAGTGGCGGATCCCGCGGTGGAGGAATACCCCCTAAACCTGTCGCCCTATAGGGTGGTCTTTTATATTGTGATTTCCTTTATCGTAATCGCCGTGGTCTTTTGGCTAATGTATAAGCCGCGTAAAAAGCATAATAAGTAAGTGGCTTTTACATTTAGGGAAGGCACGTACACGTTAAAGAAAATGTTAAAAGTTGTTTTAATTGGCCGACATGTCTTTGTGTAGGTATATGAATGGACTCTCAACGAGTACCAAATCATGGTATAGATAAATATAGTAACATGTTTGGGAAATTCGCTGTTAGAACTTTTAGGAACAATTCCGTGTCAACATGCCTTGAAGACGTTCTACTGTATTTTTTTATAGGTGACTCGAATTTTTTTTCGAAAAAAATTCTGTTTTTTTTTGATTAATTTCATCCATTTTCTATCTTTAAATCACTTTTAATAGTGCTTGATAATCTCTTATAGTACAATCAATTGGTCGGGTTTTTAGTAGTTCTATAGTTTTGATCAACGGAGTTAGTTGTTGATCTTTCTCAAATCAATTAGTATGTTGACTACCGTATTTTCAGTGTTCATCGGATGCCGAAAAGATGTTATTAGAGTAGGCGTAACTATTAGTTATTTAATCTATGAAAACCTATGTTTTGATTTTGTCAGCCCTGTGTCTTTTCGTTTCTTGTCAGGAAGACGTTGATTTGAATCGACCGGATTTGGAGCTTTCAAAAGCACCTGAAAGTTTGGAGCAGATGTATAGTGATGGGCTGGAAAATGCCATGCGTTCACTGAGTCAAAATCTGAAATCGGAAGGAAATGGCCGGATGTTCTTGGATCGGAGATCGTTACAGGCGACGACCTTTAAGCATCTTGAAGGTAAGTATTTCAAATTAGGTGATTTTGATACCGAATTATTTTTTGCCGGAGGGCCGGATATTGCTTATCTTGACGATAGTATTTTCGATCCTGGTTCGCCCGAGTTTCAGAAGACGATGGAGGCGGCATTTAGCAGTGAACAACTTCAAGTATTGAACACCTTTCTTGACAGGCTGTTTGAAACCGAAGATTATGTCAAAGTAAAAGATCTTGCCAGGGAATTTCAAAACGGTCTTGCTGGCTCCTATTTATCAGAGGAGGACCGATTGGAACTTTATTCAATGGGTGCTGGAATTTATGCCCTTGCGGACTTTTTAGAAAAAGGGGGAATGGACATGGTTGGGGAAGAATTGGGGTTAGGGAACAAGAATGCAGGCACTAATCCTAATTTACGGTGCAGAGTGGATATGAGGGCAGTTTGGGCAGGTGCTGTTTTAACTGGTGGAATTGGTGCGGTTAGGGGAGCAATGATTGGTTGTGCCGGAGGATCGATTTTTCTTCTTGGTTTTGGGACAGTAACGGGTTGTGTGGGAGGTGCGGTTTTTGGAGGTGCAGGGGGCTTTGTGGAAGGAGCTATTGGAGGTATAGCTGGTTCGTTATTATTAACATGTTGGAGAAGATAATATGAAATCAAATAATTTGAAATCCCATTTAATTTCATTTATTATTGGTGCAATTGGTGGATATTTATTAATGATTACCAACCCCCTGGGGTCTACAAACCCGAGAGATTTCGGTTTTTATTGGGCAATTGTACTCTCTATGTTCGTTTCATTTTCTACCGCATGGGGGGTAAAAAAACTCCAAAAGAAGCCGGAGGAATAATCGGGTTAAAAGAGCACTATTAAAGGTAATTTATAACTTTCCGGTTAAATTATCCGGAAAGTTAT
>WGNT01000125.1 GCA_016124425.1 Cytophagales bacterium | reverse complement strand
CGTGGGGTATTTCAGCTTTGCGGATAAGGGCCTATTGTATGGCTTTATTTATTTTCACAAATCAGTTTGAATTCATAAAAAAAATTGAAGGCTTCAAAATTTTTAAACTGGTGTGGATACCAGAATACATGCTTTGAAGGTAATATGATTTTGGAAAAATTGAAGCAGGGATGTGAAAGCCCAGTAAGGGAAATGTCGCTGAGGGCAAACTTACACTAGGACATCACCACCACCCCTAATTTCCCTTCAAATCCAGGACCGAAAAATTCTGGCTTCCGAAGAGGAAAAACGATGGTTAGCTCTCGACCAAAACCCAAAAGATCTGCTGAAATTGTTGAATGCGTCAATCTGTTTTTAATTTTTTACAATACGATTTCATAAAGTGTTGAAATTTCAGTAGCCTTTGTTAATTTCCACCTATGAACAAATCAACAAAACTCTTTGCCACGCTGCTCTTTTTCCTTTCTCTATCTATTTCCTATTCACAGGAAACCTTTACCCGTGCGGATACCTTAAGGGGAAGTATCACTCCGGAACGTGGCTGGTGGGATTTGAATTATTATCATTTGAATGTTGAAATTTTCCCTGAAACGAAATCCATCGCAGGAAAGAATAAGGTGCGTTATCAGGTGAAACAGGAGCAGCAGGTTATGCAGATTGACCTTCAGGAACCTCTAAAGATTGTTTCAGCAACACAAGATGGACAGGATTTAAAGATCAGGAAAGAAGGCGCTGCCCATTTTATAAGCTTGAACAAAAAGCAGGTTCAAGGAACTTATGAGGAAATCATTATTACTTACGAAGGTCAACCTAAGGAAGCTATCCGTCCGCCTTGGGACGGTGGAATCACCTGGCAAAAGGATGATAACGGCAAACACTTTATAGCTTCTTCCAACCAAGGGATAGGTTCCAGTATTTGGTGGCCAAGCAAGGACCATCCTGCAGATGAGGTAGACAGCATGCTGATCAGCGTGACCGTACCCAAAGACCTGATGAATATTTCCAACGGAAGATTGAGGAACGTGGAAAAGAAAGGGAAAAAGAGAACCTATCACTGGTTTGTCAGCAATCCCATCAATGACTATGGGGTTAATATCAATATCGGGGATTATGTGCATTTTTCTGAAAAATATCGGGGGGAAAAAGGAACTCTAGACATGGATTACTATGTCCTGCGGGATAATCTGGAAAAGGCAAAAGTGCAGTTTCAGGATGCCCGGCGTATGATGGAAGCTTTCGAACACTGGTTTGGACCCTATCCGTTTTATGAAGATAGTTACAAATTGGTGGAAGCGCCCTACTTGGGTATGGAGCATCAGAGTTCAGTCACTTATGGCAATGGCTATGAAAACGGCTATAGGGGTACCGATCTAAGTGGTACAGGTTGGGGAATGAAATTTGATTTTATCATCATCCATGAATCCGGTCATGAATGGTTTGCCAACAATATCACCTACAAAGACGTGGCGGATATGTGGATCCATGAGAGTTTTACCAATTACTCCGAAAGTCTCTTTTTGGATTATTTCTATGGAAAAGAAGCGGGGCAAGCGTATGTACGTGGCACCCGTACCAGAATTGACAATAAACTACCGATAATCGGAAGGTATTCGGTGAACCATAGAGGTTCGGGTGATATGTACTACAAAGGAGGAAATATCCTGAATACGCTTCGGGAAATCACCAATGATGATGAGAAATGGAGAAATATCCTCCGGGGACTCAACCGTGAATTCTATCATCAAACCGTCACCACAGCACAGGTGGAAAATTATATGGCCCAAAAAATTGGAATCGACCTCACTGCTTTTTTTGATCAGTACCTGAGAAACAGTTCTGTTCCGGTGTTAGAACACTATTTCTCTGATGACAACACCTTGAATTTCCGCTGGACCAATTGCATTACTTCATTTGATATGCCAGTCGATTTGGATTTTGGGGAAAACAAATTGCGGATTTTTCCCAACACAAAATGGACTGAATTGAAAGTGGATCAAAGGGCTGAGGTAAAGGTGGATAAGGATTATTATGTGGGGAGTTTTGGGTTGAGGTGAGATTTTAGATTGTAGATTTTTGATTTTTGATTTCAGATTCTTGATTGTGGATTTCAGATTTTTGATTGTGGATTGTGGGTTTTGGATTGTAGATTTTTGATTTCAGATTTTTGATTTCAGATTTTTGATTTCAGATTTTTGATTTCAGATTTTTGATTGTGGATTGTGGGTTTTGGATTGTAGTCCTGATAGCTAGTGGGATTAGAGTTTGTGTATATTGGAGGGCTAGTGGGATTGGAGAAGGGAGGAGTTTTTAAATTTCATGGTGTGAATATAATATACACCTAGCGGAGGTACGAGCAAATTGAAACATATAAATTCATGTGCCAATTTGAAAATGGTAAAAGAACCCCGATCTAGACATCATCCGGGTATCCATCTCCAAGAAAACACTGGAAAAATTCTCAACCACCACTTGGTCGACTACGACGGCAACAAATACTTGGTATTTGAAGTCGCCTCCTTGAAAGAAACGGACCAATACGGTAAAACCCATACGGCGTATATCAGCAAGAACGTATCTGAGTCGAAAGGTAGAACTTATGAGAAGCCTAAAGTTTAGAAAAGAGCCCTAAGGGTCTTTTTTTTAAAAAAACACCTGAATAAGGATCGGCTACCTTATTATCGTTTCCCTTGAAAATTTGCACAGCTTAAGAAAATTTCTTTTTCTACAATAACACTGCTTGAACTGAGTAACCGCACCCAATTATTAACTAAAGATATAAAGAGCAAATCTAAAATGAAATTTTCAAACGAATTCTTTCTTAATTAACCGAATTTCTTTCAGGCGACTTTGATCCTGTAGCGGATGACTTAATCCGGGCTGGGATGCATATCAAGGAGAAGGAACTGGCGGGTCTGAAACTAGAAGTTTGATCTTTTTACCACTTTGATGACACTTAATCCAAAAAAACAACACTAATTCTCACAGACAAATCAATTTAATGTGCAAATCAAAACGTTGAAAAGTTTTTAAAATATGGAAAAGTCAAACTTAACCTAAACAAAAATTCTCCGACCTCCCTAAAAATCAAAGATTTTTAGGGAGGTCGGAGAATTTTTAGGTGGAGCTGGAGGGATTCGAACCCTCGTCCAGATAGGGAAACACCGTACCGTCTACATGTTTAGTCATCGGTTGGGTTTTCGATGATATGCTGCTGGATGACACACCTACACATCACTTATCTGCTAGAGTTTCGCACCCGCTTAGCAGCATCGCAGGCACTAGTCCGATCTTGTCGACACCCCTGAATCAGTCCCGAACGGACGGAGGACTGAGGGATGTGGCCGGGGAACATCTCTCGATGCTCAACCCTTTACGCGTATCTTGTCCCCAGAGGGATAGATTATGCAGCCATGGCGTAATTAGATTCGCCAATTATAGTTCGCATGAATGATTCACGGACGTACATGCTCCACCCGACATGCTGGCCCAGTCCTTACACCTACTGTCAAAACCGGTCAGCCCCATTTGGAAATAGAAGACAAAAGTAACCCGATTTAAGTTCCCGAAGAAGTCCATGAAAAAATTATACCTTTAAAAAGAGAACAACCACGGACTGCGCGGATCACCAATGTTGTTTTTCGGAAGCAATAAACAAGCGTCTTGCGAAATGTATATTAGCCCATTCGTGGCAAAAAAAGTGAGCCACCAATTACACTAATTAACACGGATATTTAAGAAATGAGAATTACCCTTTCTGCTACAAACAACCATTTTCATTCATGTCCATTCGTGGCAGAAAATTGACGCTAAAGGCTTTTACTGTGTTTCTTCCAAACACTTCTCCAGCGTCTGTACAAACAACTCCACAGGCTGTGCACCCGAGATGGCGTATTGGTTGTTAAACACAAAAAAAGGCACGCCACGAACACCGATCTGCTGCGACTCCTGAATATCCCGACGGATACTGTCGGTAAACTCCCCCTTTTCTAAACACTCCCGTACCCGGTCGCCCGGTATGCCAACTTCTTCCCCAAGTTCAACCAACACCTCCCTATCAGCAATGTACTTGCCTTCCGTAAAATAGGCCTGAAAAAGCCTTTCCTCTATGGCATCTCCCTTTCCAACTGTCTTAGCCAGCTGAATAAGCCGGTGCGCATCCATGGAATTGGCTACCTTAGTGTCTTCCATACGGTATTCAAGCCCCTCAGCTTCGGCCATATCCACCACATTTTGTACGATTTCCTCGGTCTGCTCCTTCGTCCAACCTTTCGTCTCTGCCAGGTACTCCAGACTGTTGAGCGTAGGGTCGGATTTTATATCCGGGTTAAGTAAAAAACTCTTCCACGTAACCGTCACCTCCTCCGAAAGGTTAAGCTGCTGTAAAGCCCCCTCGAGCCTCCGCTTACCGATATAACAAAAAGGACACATTACATCCGACCAAATTTGAATCTCCATATACTTTCGCTATTATTTTAATTTCACCTATTTCGGATACCGCTTCTCAATACCGCATTCTAATTCGTGTAGCACCCCCCACCCTGCATGTTGTGGTAGCTGATCCACACCTTCCTGAAATCCTAGCTGTTCCTGTTTCCAAACATCCCCATTCGGGGTTTAAGTTCCACCGCATCGGCAGCGAATGGTTTGATTTTCCAATTTTCATAGGTACCTTGATTCCCGATTCAACCTACGAAATAAGTCAGCACGCGATGGATATATCCCATGCTGTTTTGGTTTCCTTTCACTAGTCATGGAATGATCGCACTTGTAGCCGACTACTGACCATCTAAAAACCACCTGAAAGGCATTCGACGAATGACTGATTAATCCGAGTAAGTAGTTACTTTCCTACTAATCGAACTAATGTATTGGTATAACATACCCCGAAAAAACAACCCAGTCTTGTGGCTGGTTTATGTAAGTATTTACGCGATGACTTCATGCGACACACCAACAATCTACTGGTCGGAGACCCAACTCACCTTTGCCAATCAAAACCATGAATTGGATCACAATGAAAATTTTTCACCGGACGACCAGTGGATCGTGTATGACACGAGGCCAAATCCTGCCGGAATCGCACAGAATTCGAAAATCGAAAAGGTACACATTGCCTCACTCAAACAGGAGGTAATCTATCAGCTAGCCGAAGCAACTCCTTACGGACCGGGCGTGGGAGCGGTAAGCTACCATCCCTTTTTGCCAAAGGTAGCCTTCATACATGGACTTGAACCCGCTATCGAAAAGACGCCCTATGCCGCCCATCGACGCACAGGTGTGATTTTCGATGAACGGCTACCAGCATCCCTTCATTTTATGGATTCGAGAGATATTTTTCCTCCATATACGGCAGGGGCACTTCGGGGAGGCACGCACCGCCATCAGTGGAGCGCAGACGGCGACTGGATCGGATTCACCTATAATGATGCCGTCATGGTAGATTTGGAAGCAAAAACCGGTCAAAAACACGACCTTCGCACGGTGGGTGTGTCAAAAAGAATCGGGCCAAAGGTAACCGTGAAACCTGACAGCTTTGGAGAAAACATACAAGGGGAGTGGTTTTCCGCAGTGGTAGTCTCCGTAGTAGCCGATCCCAAACCAGGATCGGACGAAATCAGCAAAGCCTATGAGGATTGGTGGGTAGGAACAAAGGGCTATCGTAAACGCGACGGCAGCTTACAGCGGGCACGTGCGTTTATAGGCGATTTGGTATCCGCCGAGGGAAATCTTTTGTCGGAAGTCTTCATAGTGGATATACCTGAAGATATTCATGTTCCCGGGCATGGCGGACCCTTGGAAGGCACCCTCACGTCCATGCCAGCTCCTCCTTTGGGTGCACGCGTACACCGACTTACCCACACAGCTGATAAGCGCTATCCAGGCGTTTCTCCTAGCCCCCGTCACTGGCTCAGCTCCTCCTCAGATGGCAGCTATATCAGCTTCTTGGCAAAAGACGATTCCGGAGTTGTTCAGGTTTTTCTGATTTCTCCCCTTGGGGGCGTTCCGATACAGGCTACCACTCACGCAAGCGATGTACAAAGCATGGTTCGGTGGCATCCCGAATTCCCAAAATTTGCTTATGTGTGCGATAACAGCTTGTTTTTGGCGGAAGTGTCAGCATCAGGAAAGGTATCAGCCCCAGTGCGAATTACCGAGAAACACCCGGATGCGCCATTCGCCCATTGTTGGTCAAGAAAAGGGGATATGATTGCCTTCAACAGGTATGTCGGCGAGGGGGCGAATAGGTATATCCAAGTATTCGTTTCAACGCGCTAGGGTAATTCTTTGAATATTTTTGTCAAAAAAATATTACTGTTCGGTCAGGTCATACCACTCTATATCCTTTAGTGGCGGTCTTCGGAATGTGGCACTTGCTGCTTGCTCCGGAGCGTAATATTTTGCCAGATAGTTGAGAATCTTTTCTTCTTGGTCGCCCAGATCCCAGAGGTTTTGGGTTTGTTGCATCCATACGATCATGTTTTTCCAGCCTTCCTTATCTGCTTTGTTCTGGGTAACAAGCTGTGCGGAATGGCAGGCTGTACAATTGGCAATTACCAAGTTAAGTCCTTCCCCGTCAACGAGCCCGGTCTGTACATGCACACCGTTTTCTATGCGGTTTTCGATTTCTTCCAGAGGAATTGGTGCATCTGCTTCGATAAACCCCTCCTTTTCCTGCACGGACGAATCATACACATAGTATCCAATAATAACAAGCATGAAAATCCCCAACGCAAAAATTACCAGATAATAGGTGGTATTCAGACGCTTACGCATAATTCTAAACTACTTTTATGGCAATTCGGTGACAGGCATTGTTCAGATAGCCCTTAGGGTTCCATCCAGGCGTAAGCATGGGCTGGCTTTCGCCGGTGTTGTCAGTGGCTTTTACCCATACCTCATAGTAACCTTTTTGTGGAAAGGACACCTTCGCCTCAAAATCCTGCCATGCATACCTGTTCTTGGCTTGCTGAAGCCGGCAGGGGGTCCAAGTCGCCCCAAAATCAATGGAGTATTCCGCTTTGCTAACCTTGGTTTCGCCCGTCCACGCATGGCCGCGGATGGAGAGCAGGGTTTTATCTTTAATCATTGCGCCACTCTTAGGATAGGTAATTAGGGACTTCACGGGCATCTTTTCGATGATGCACATATTTTCCTTCGGCACCTCAGTTCCCGGCTGAACTGGATCACAGGGAATCGAATAAGAAGGAGGGGCCATTTTTTCCCCATCATGCACCCTATCCCGTACCGAGAGGGCAGTGATCCATTTTCCCGACACGGATGCCGGAAACCCTGACGCAATCAGCCGAAGGGGGTGCCCGTGTACCAACGGAATATCCTTCCCGTTCATCTGATAGGCCAGCAAGGTTTCTTCCTCTAAAGCCTTAGCGATAGGTATACCCCTGGAAATGGCTTCTTTGCTGGCATCTCGACTCAGGTGAAGGTCTGCCCCATGGTACCCGACGTACACGGCGTTGCTTTTGATACCTACATCATCCAAAATATCCTTAAGTCGTACGCCTGTCCATTCCGCACAAGAAACCGCACCAACCTCCCATTGGTTTCCTTCGGCAGGAGGATAAAACTCTGAACGGCCATTTCCACCACATTCTAGTACCAAGTGATAGGTATGTCGGGGGAACTTTGATTTCAGTTCGGCAAGTGTGTAGGATTTTTCCCGACGCACACCCTCCCCGTTTATAGTTAGGGTCCAAGCGGCCACATCAATCGTTTCGGGTACCAATCCATTGTTACGGATAAACATCTTTTCATCCGGAGTGACGTTGTCATCAAGGAGGTGGGCCGGTGATTCCACATTCCAAGGCAGGTTATTTCTTAGAATCAAATCCTTATGCTTCCCGAAAAGGGTCTGCGGGTCGTTTTCCAGGGCTACTGGAAGGTAGTTTTTTGGAAGGGCAAATACTATTTCCGTGCCCAACAGTGCCGCCAAGGAACCCAAGCTAGCCTTTTTTAGAAAATTCCTTCGTTTGGCAGGATCAAATGCATTCATATGGGTGGATTCAAACGCTATGGATGAAAGGTACCAAATTATGGGATTTTCTCCCAGTAACCAATAAATTACCACGGCAATTTACCCCACTACGAACTAAAAAGGTAAACGGCCATGACTGAAGTTGCCAGAACGGCAGGCTAAAGGCACACAGAGGGCAATGACCTACAAAACCCCAAAGGATATCTAGCCTGTTTGACGGTACCTTCTGGCGTATACGCCCTATGTCACGTTAAAATACGCATATAACTCGCCGGCCATCGAGCTTTTTTCTTGAAGATCTTTTATTATCACCCCCTTTTCCAATAGTACAATCCGGTCGCAAATCTCCATGACGTGGTTCAGGTCATGGCTTGAAATCAAAAAAGTAACTAGGTTTAACTCCTTTTCCTGTAAGATCAGTTTTTTCAGGCGAACTTGCGAACTTGGATCCAAGTTTTCGAAGGGTTCATCCAGCAATACCGCTTCGGGGTTGCCAAACATGGCTGCTGCGATCCCAACCTTTTTTAAATTCCCCTTAGACAAGTCACGGATGTATTTCTTTTTACCTAGAATTTCATCGTTGAAGAGGTCCCTGAACCGTTCCAAGTGCAGCGATAAATCCTCCTTCGATAGCCGATAGATTTTTCGAAGCGCGTCAAAATACTCGTCTGGTGTAAGGTAAGAAAGCAACATGTGCTCATCCAAAAAAGCACCAACTTTAGATTTCCAATTTTCGGATTGCCCTACATCTTCGCCGTCAATAAACACATGTCCCTCAGTGGCCCGCACAAGATCGAGAATAATACGAAAAAAGGTTGTTTTCCCAGCTCCGTTATTACCTACTAGACCAAAGCATTCTGACTTGGGAATGCTTAGCGCCGGAATATCAAGCACGGTAGCTTCTTTATATTTTTTCTTTAGTGCGCTTACTTCTATCATAATTCTTGTCTGAAGGAGGAGGATATTTCATACTTGTTGTTGTGTACACGTTGCACAGAGATCGCAGAGAGTTTGGGATAGGCAATCATGCCGATCAATCCTACCACCCCGAGTGCTATCAGCCCCTCGTAATCCCCCATGAAGTAGGCCACGGGTAAAAAGACAGCATAAGGGGCAGCGAACATGGGAATAATCATCAAAAACTGGGCGATACCGATACCTTCGTAATTGAAGATCGCACCCTTATTCAAATCCATTGGCTTTGGCTTCCAAAGGGCCAGAAAGATAACCAAGTGGATGGTTATGCCCATGTTGAACAGAAAGGTGGCCAGGTGAATCCACAAGATATCCCATCCGAAATAGGCGTAAGGAATAGACAGGAGAAAACATATCACCGAAATACCCGCAAACAATAGGTATTTCCCCTTCACAAGCGCTTCCAATCCACGCCGCTGATGCAAAAAGAAATCAAAACTTGCCGAGTTCCAGCTCAGGAAAAGCTGGCCGTACTGCAACATGAAAATGCCCGAGATAAACATACCTACGAAAATAAACAGATACGAAAACCCTTCATCAGACGTATAGGCAGGGTTGATGTAAAAGATGAGGCCGTAGAGTAGGAAAAACAAACAAAGCGTCAGGTAGGTACGGCTCTTTTTATGGCGAAGGATTAGCTTCCATTCTAAGTTGGCCATCTCACCAGGCATACCAAATTTGGACAGAAACCCCAAAGAGGCAGCCCCAGTATGATAAGGGTCTTCATCACCGATATCTTCCAGATAAGCATTCTGACGGTAAAATGCAAAACACAGAAAGTAGCTGCAAACGGCTACGACGGCTAGCAAGACGACTGGGACGGCATGTTCCAGGGCAAATGTGAAAACCGGCTCGAAAAATGCACCTATGTCAAACCAGCCAAAATAGGAAGATCCAGAACCAAAAAGAATGACGCCGAAAATAACCACAATAACAATAAAACTGTCCTCAAACCGCTGCTTAAACCATAACATAAACCAATGGATCGACCAACTTGTAAGCAACACGGAGCCTAACCAAACCACCGATGCTAACCCGCCGTAATTTGGCATGATTTCCAGGTACGCAAAGGGTCCAAACAAGAGCAGAGGAACAATTGTAAGGGGAGAAATAAATGAAGAAATAAGCAGGTAATGAATAATCCCTGATTTGGGAATCGGCAGGTGAAGAAAACTTTCTAAAGAAAAAACAGGCAATTGCTGTACAAAATACCGGTAGATTACCTCCACTAGAAAAAAATAAACCAGGTAGGAGTTTAGGAAAATGGCGGTACTCTCAGGGGAAAACACCTTTTCAATGATATACTTCATCCCGATTCCGATAAGCAACAGGTAACAAAGCAAGAGCAAGGCCATGAAGCCAAGAAAAACACCTATGGCCAAACTTCTTGCGAATGACGTGGAGCGACTTCGCTTTAAAAATTCAAGGTGGACAAAGGTTCTTATCATAAAGGTATATCAGGGCGGTCTTTTTTGGCTTCGGTTTTGAAAATTGACTGAAAAATAAGAAAAAATTCCCAGCATCCCTTGGCAAGTAGCCTTTTGTATGGGGATTTAGACACAATGAAGCATTTTGGATCAATTTACCCCCACGAATGCAGCGAATAGACGGCACGTAGCAAAAGGTATCGATACTTTTCCGGGCAAACCCTAAAATACCTACCCTCTTTCGAAATAGGGTTGAAAATATAATGGATTGGGGCTACTTGGGCTAACGCCGTCTTCTGAATCACAATGAGAGAAAATAACGTGGCTGAAATTTCCCATAACTCACTTTTTGGTGTAAATGAAAAAGAAACGTAGGGATGGGAAAAGGGCTGATAAAAAAAATACCTTTAGCCGGAAGGCCAAAGGCATTAAATGAAATGCTACAGATCAATCTGAGGGAATGGGAAAATTATACCCAAAAGAAAACAGCACCGGCCAGGGGTCTGTCTCGATCTGAATGTTTGGATCTGCTTTGATACCATCCCAGGTATCCTTAAAGTCCTGCGAACGAGCAGGTACAAGCAGTGAAAGATCCCAATAGGCACCTTGCTTTCTCAGCGAATTAATCTTAACCCCTAAACCGAAACTGGGGCCTCTATAGGTTTTCTGCTGACTTGGGGAGCCTTCTACATTGATCACCGCATTATACCCATACATACCTGTAAGGTATACCTCCGTCTGCTTTTCCGTTGGAAAGCTAAAAAGAAAGCCTCCGTTGTATCCCGCTCCAACGAAATTGTATCCCAAGCCCGCAAAAAGCGTGAACTGATCCGCAGGATTGTAACTCACCTTGGCCCCAAGGCCTCCATAAGGCAATCCCGCCCCTAGTCCTATACCCACTTGATTTTTGGTTGAGCCAAGGTGCTGTGCCCTCAAGGGCGCCATAAGCGCAATTGCCAGGAGCAATGTAAAGAGTATGATTTTCATAGGATAATTAAATGTTAGTTGTGAAAAAATGATCCTGGCAATTGGGCGATAGGTTTTCCCTTTTCTTTGTCGGAGGTGTACTTTTTCATCCCGTTTTCAATAAAAAAGGACAAGCTTTCTTCCTCTCCTGAGAAATCCTTGTCCGCCAGCGCTAAAGGCGCTTTTTTGGCGATGATTTTATTCATCCTTGCTGTCCCTTTTAGATCTTCAGGACCAATTGGAAAAAGTTTCACAGCGGCTTTTACCGCTCCCATAGTTGGACGAACTTCAATGATATAAACCTTATCGGGCAAAAGCTCTGCTTCCACAAACTCCCTGTTTTCAGAAGTTACCCAAAACAGGTGGTTTCCTGGATCGCATTCGTAAACAAAGTAGTTTAATCCGGAGAATTTCCCCAGGTAGGCCTCTCCATCGAAGTACTTGAAATTGACCAAAGCGCCAGTTCCTGTAGATCTGACAAAATAGACTAACGATTTGCCATCCGCAGGACTGGCAAGCTGTTGGGCGTCGCTGTTCACTACATGGAAGAGCATGACGCATACGAAAACAAATAAATAATGCATTCTCATTTTACTGGATAAAATTGGTCGTCGTTTATTCAAATTGTTAAAATAAAATCGCAAAAAGCATCCAAATATATACTAGGAAAATCACGTTTTTTTAAATCCTAAAAAATAAATTTTTGCACTGATTTTCGTGCCTTTTACAAACAGTTTTTCGCGCAAAAACGAAAAGTTTATTCTATTTGCAGCCAACCTATTATCTTTAACCCATGCCTCTAAAATCCTCTGATTTCTTCCCCATCCAACTAAGAAAAATGCATCTGGCAGACATTGATACTGCCATGGATCTAAAAAATGCGGAAGGCTGGAATCAGACACGGGAAGACTGGGAGCTCTTCCTGCAGGCTAGCCCTGAATCCTGCTTTGTAGCTGTCCACGAAGACCAAGTAGTAGGTACGGCAGTGGGGGTCAACTATGAGCAAAAAGTGGCATGGATCGGAATGATGCTTGTCAACCGTGCGTTTCGAGGGCGAGGAATCAGCAAACAGCTGATGACGGCTGTCATAGCATCCTTAGGTCAACGGACGTGTATCAAACTCGACGCAACTCCCGCGGGGTATCCTGTTTATGAATCACTCGGCTTCAAGGAAGAATATGCGCTTCAGCGTATGGTAGCGGAGCAGATTTCACTACCGGATGCGACAGAAGACCAATGCCTACATGTCAGGCCGCTACGGCCCGAAGACTTAGATGACGTCGCGACCTACGATCAGAAAGCGTTCGGTGCCTACAGGACAGAGGTACTTCGCCATGCGCTGCGGCAACAACCCGGTATAGCCTGTATCTACAGGGAAGGAAGCCGTGTCGTTGGTTTTTTATTGGGGAGAACCGGTACCCGCTACACCCATATCGGTCCTTTGGTGGCCGATGATAGCCATATTGCAAAAGCCCTGGTAAACTATGGATGTAGTCAACTAGGAACTGGGCCCCTTGTATTGGATGTACCGGTTTCTGGAACAGCATGGATGGATTGGCTCAAAACTTGCGGTTTTAAGAAGCAACGCGACTTGTATCGCATGTTCTTAAACACGAACGCACATTCAGGAACCCCTCTGCGGATCTTTTTGATAGCCGGACCGGAATTGGGATAACTTCCCAATCACGACTAGGTTGCGTTCAAAAACCCCATCCATGTTGAAACGATTTTGGCCCTGTCTTTTTATTTTTGGTATACTTTGTATCTCCACCTGCACCAACAACGCGCAGGCACAAATTCTTAACATTGAAAAGTTACGGATGAAGAAGGATACGGCCAAGTACTTTCGGTTCAAAACGACCTTCGGTATAAACGCCTTCAACCGCAGCGCTGGTGAAAATGACCCCGTCAGGATGTTTGGATACAATCTTGATCTCAATGCCATTTACTATCCCGGCCGGCACGCGTATGTATTTATCTCCAACCTCGATTACCTTAACGTCAATGATGAGGATGTCTTAAACTTCGGGTTTTTGCACGGCCGGGCAAACTTTTTGCGTAAGGAGAAAATCAACTACGAGACCTTTATCCAGTATTCCTTCGATAATTTTCGCGGACTGGATCCACGTTTGCTGGTGGGCGGTTCTGTACGGCTGAATATGATTAGAAGCGAACGGGTTGATCTGGTGCTGGGAGTAGGCGGATTTCAGGAATGGGAAACTTGGCAGCATCCATACTCGGAAGAGGTTGTTCAGGTAAGCTTGGTAAAGAGCTCCAACTACTTCTCCCTGCGAGCTACGCTAAACGAATACCTGTCTCTTAACCTTATAAATTATTACCAAGTCGGATATGACAAATCCATTTCGGACTTCCGGCAGCGAATTAGTAGCTCTACCATCCTAAACACCAAAATCACGAAGCGTTTTTCGCTTACCAATTCGTTTGACATCAGTTACGAAAACCGACCCATCGTACCGATAACGAAGGCAATCTTTGCGCTTAAGGTAGGGCTGTCCTTGGATTTTTAAGCAGCAACTATTCAGGAAAGTACTTTCAAAGGAGGCTTAATTTCTTATTCGGAGACGAGCGGAATGCAATTAATTTTATAACTTGCGGTGATGGAAAATTTCGTAGTCTCCGCCAGAAAATACAGGCCTTCGGATTTTAAGAGTGTCGTGGGGCAGCAGCATATCACCACCACGTTAAAGAACGCCATTAAAAACGACCACCTGGCTCAGGCATTTTTATTTTGTGGCCCGCGCGGGGTCGGTAAAACTACCTGCGCCAGAATACTCGCCAAAACGATTAACTGTGAAAACCTGACTTCTGATTTCGAAGCATGCAATGTGTGTGATTCCTGCCGGTCATTCAATGCCAACAGTTCCTTCAATGTGCATGAACTGGATGCCGCATCAAACAATTCGGTGGACGATATCCGTGTGCTAGTCGATCAGGTTCGCTATGCCCCTCAAAAGGGGAATTTCAAAATCTACATTATTGATGAAGTTCACATGTTGTCCAATCAGGCCTTCAATGCCTTTCTAAAGACGTTAGAAGAACCTCCTAAATACGCAATTTTTATCCTGGCTACCACCGAAAAGCATAAAATCATCCCGACCATTTTATCCAGGTGTCAGATTTTTGATTTCAATAGGATACAGATAAGTGATATTACGGAGCATTTGAAGTCGATTGCGGAAAAGGAAGCAATTACCTATGAAGAAGAAGCCCTGCGGCTCATTGCCACCAAAGCCGATGGAGCCTTGCGGGATGCGCTATCCATTTTTGACCTGATCGTCACCTTTTCGGACGGTAACAAGATCACCTATCAGGAAACCATCAATAACCTCCATATCCTGGATTATGACTACTATTTCAGGGTTACCGACGCGCTACTGGACGAAAGTATCTCCGAAAGCTTATTGATTTTTGACGAGATCCTCAAAAAGGGGTTTGACGGGCACAATTTTCTGGTAGGTCTGTCAGAACACTTTAGGGAACTGATGGTATGCAAAGACCCGGTGACTATTCCTTTGCTGCAAACCTCCGAAAGTGCGCAACAACGATACAAGGACCAATCACAGCGGGCCTCCCTTTCTTTCCTCCTATCCGCCCTTAACATGTCCAATCAGACAGAGTTGAGTTATAAAAACAGCAGAAACCAGCGCCTTCATGTGGAGCTCCTGCTGATGAAACTGGCAAAACTTCCACGGGCGGTATCTTTGGCTACGTTGGCTCAGGAAGAAACAAAAAAAAAAGCCTAACTGACGAGCCGTCCGAAGAACCATCAGCCCTGCCCTCCAATCGGTCGACAAGCAAAGCCACGACAAACTCGCCAGTAAAGAAAACGCTTGCCATCCCAGGGAGTATGCCGCTTGCCGAGAAGCAGGCTAAGGCAAAGCCGGAGAACGAAACGATAGTGTCACAGGCTTCTATCCAAAAAGCCGCGACAGAAAGCGCCAGCTATACGAATCCCC
Source organism: Cytophagales bacterium (assembly GCA_016124425.1). Lineage (GTDB taxonomy): Bacteria > Bacteroidota > Bacteroidia > Cytophagales > Cyclobacteriaceae > Lunatibacter. The sequence continues at coordinate 24,519 of WGNT01000125.1, read as the reverse complement.
ATCTGGACAAAGAACTTGTCACTCAGGCGCTAAACACGATCATTGCGGAGTATCGCGCGGCTCATAAGAATATGGAGGTCTCGGTTTTGTTGCAGCCTTTTGAAGTGGCCGATGAACGGGTACATTTTACATTATCCGGGGAGCTACAACAAGAAATTTTTGCCAAGTGTAAGCCTGAACTCACCGGGCTTTTGAGAAAAAAACTCCAGCATGTGCGGGTAGACGTCACCTATGAAATAGTTGAAGAAGAAACGAGACAATCGAAAAACCTCTATACCTCTACAGACAAGCTACACTATCTGCTCGAAAAATCTCCTGCTTTGAAGGAACTACGGAGCAGGTTTGGGCTTGAGGCAGATTTATAACCTGAGGGATATGGATCAAAAGTCAATCCCGATCCCAAAATTAATCAGATTTTGCAGTTGGATCGCACGCGTAGCGGTCCCGTCTTCTTGTTGTATGAAGACACGCTCATCGTAGATCAACACCGTCTCCACCCGGGTGGTAATGTACTTATTCACTTTCATGCTTAGGATAGAGTTCAGGTTTACGACCATATTTCCAAACCGCTCATAGTTGGAGAACAAGTTGATATCGGCTTTCCATCGAATATTTTCCATTACCTGTATGTCGAGCGAGGTAGCCAGTGACACCCCGGCTTCTGCCCGCACATTTTCTCCAGGAATGACACCGAAAGCACCTGCCATACTAAGTGAATCGTCAAGAACAACGGTGAATCGGCCGGTAAAGGGGGAAATAATAGAGGAAAATTTCCCTTTGTTCTTTAATTCCTTCTGGTAGTTGAGACCCGTAGACGACTGAATATATCCAGGACTGATCAAATCCGAAATACGGTTACGGCTATCTCGCTCCGCCCCAGAAGGCCTGAAGTACCGATACCCCGCCAATAACTGCGTTCTTGCATCTATTTGGGTAGAAAGGTACATGCTTTCGGATATCTGCCTGCCGTATTTACTGATAAAAATAAAATTATCATTGGTCTTCCTTGCCGGATAGGCCCTTCCCGACTGCCTGTTGAATCCATAATTCACGGTCAGTTTCGTATCCCAAATCTTTTCATCCTTCTTGTAATTGGCAAATAGGGAAAGGCCGGTGTTAAATGCAAAGGAACTTGCTCCACCAGCCGACCAGTTGCTGAGGCCCACCTGCTGTACACTGAGGTTAAAATTCCCTCCCTGCTGCCAATAGATCTCTTTGACTTTAGGTGTAAAAATCAGGGAGTCCCCCAACATGATCAAGGTATCTCCGCTGATGATCACCGTATCAGCCCGAATGCCCTCTACGGTCTGCCCTAGAACCCCGCTGCTAAAGGTGACACAAAGTAAACCTACAAAAAAACATAAAATTCGCATGGTACTGGATAAATGCTGCCTCTTTGACCAAACGGCAAACAGCGTTGTTATTTCTTAATTATTAACTTCTGCCCAACTTTCAACAGGTTGTTTGCATCGATATTATTCCACACCCTTAGCTGATCTACGCTGACTCCATGCTTTCTGGATATCGCATAGAGAGTATCCCCCGGCTGCACCACATGTTCAATGTTTTGGACAGACGCTACAGGTGCGGGCGACTCCGCATTGGTACGTTGAGTGCCAGAGCGCACTTCGGCGACCTGTACCGGCTTGGACGTCTCAGGAGCCTGCTGAGAAGGTGGAGAGACTACCTTGACCGCTTCATTTCGCGACCTATAGTCCTGAAGCTTGATGACCATTCCAGGACGAAGATCTTCGTCTTTGTAAATCCTGTTTTTAGCTTTCAGCGAATGAAGACGTATCCCGTACAGCTGCGCTATTTTCCAAAGCGACTCCCCTTGCTGGACAATGTGTTCGGCGACAGCCGCCTTTGCCTTTTTACGTTTGGTATAGTAATAGGTACCTCCAACAATTGGTTCGTTCCGCTTTAAGTCGTTGACACGACGGAGCTTCCGAGACTTTATATCCGTTTGATCGGACAATAGCTCTACGTCTCCGCTACGGCTAGCCATCACGGCCTGTATCCCGTTTACCTGTACATGCCCGGGCTGGGTAGCTTTTGAGGTATTTCCCGTGACCTTTGGAAAAGCATTGGTATTTTGACCGGACGCTCCAGCAGCCGGTTTGTAGGCAGATTCCACTTTTGGTTCATAAGCCGCAATAGCAGGCCTAGCAGGGGCGGCCCCTTTTTGGATGTAACAGACCGTGTACACCTTGTCTGCGGGGATTTGTCCGGTAGTAGCCCATTTGTTCTGCTCTCTTAAGTGATTTTCACTGACGCCAAGTGTTTTGGCTACAGCGGCTAGTGTGGTAGGCCCTTTGACGGCATACTCATGAAGGTAGTCACCGTTACTCACAAGCTGTCCCAACTTTCCTTCAAAAGCAACCTTATGCGCAAGGAATTTTTTTAGATACCAGTGCGAATTACGATCGATATCCATGGTACGTTTCCCTTTATATTGATCTCCAAAATGTCCGCGGGCACCTCCGAGACCCATCTGATAGGAGATCAGCGCTATTGCCCAGTTATCTAAATAACGTTGGTGCTTCTTTAAGTATTCGGCAGCTCCCCGGGTTGAGGAGACAATGTTTTTCCGTTCGTCAACCTCGTTGTCGACACGCATGAAAACTTCCTCAGCTGTGCCTTTTTTGAACTGCCAAAACCCTACTGCGTTCGATGTGGAGACGGCATCCGAGATAAGGCTACTCTCTTGGATGACTAGGTATTTCATATCGGCCGGAACTCCATACTCTACAAGCACCCGCTCAACGACCGGCATGTACAGGTTGACCCTGTCAAGCTTTATCTGAAAATAATTTGGACTACGGTATAGGGCATTGACATCTGCCTGAATCTCTCTCCTTGCCTGCTCGTTGAGCCGAAGTGTCATATCCGCAAAGTTGATCACAGACGGAACCTCAGGGACCTGCGCGGAGGCGACAGAAGCAATGAAACCTAAAAAAATCAGGTTGTAAAATAATTGTTTTTTCATCGGTTTATTAGTGATAGTAAAAGACCAAAACTTGTCTCGACCAGAATCGGGATTGAATACCAACCTGTCAGGCAGAGTCGAAAGTATAATCATCCCACAGTGTGACCCGTCCTCCCTTCATGTTCGGTAGGCAGGCTCGATTTTATGGGCCTCATTATCGCTTTCTGGCCATCATAATTCCATCTCTTATCGGCAGTACAACATTTTCAACACGGGGATCTTCTGCTATTTTTTTATTAAAGTACAGAATGGCTTCTGTATCCTTATCCAGTTTCTTCCGGTTTTGGGCCAATACTTTCCCCGACCACAGGATATTGTCGGCCAGAATGATCCCGCCACTGTTTATTCTATCAACGACAAGATCGTAATAATTCGCATAATTGATCTTGTCCGCATCAATAAATACAAGATCAAAGTTTCCGGAAATGGCTGGAACCAGTTGGAGGGCATCGCCAATATGGTACTCGATCTGCTGTTCTAGGCCTGATTTGTTTATAAAACGGCGGACCATGACTTCCAGTTCTCCGTTTATATCTATCGTGATTAGTTTCGCTCCGGCTCTCAAGCCTCTTGCCATACATATGGCTGAATATCCGGTGAAGGTACCAATCTCCAGCACGCGGTCTGGACGCAACATTTTCACGAGTAATTCAAGGAATTTCCCTTGTACCGGCCCCGAGAGCATTCTGGGCTTCAACACCTTTAGGTGCGTTTGCCGCGTGATCTCCGCAAGGAGTTCATCTTCAGGGTCAGTGTGGGCTACGCAATAGTCAAACAGTTCTTCAGGTATCATTTTACTCCTCTTTTGGAAGATAAGTTAAATAGCTAAACTGCTCTTCGTCATACACGTGCCGTGCCAGTTCCAGCAGTTCCGAGGCGGTGGCCGACCGAATCTTATCGAAGATTCGGTCCAGTGGTTCTATGCTACCCTTATCTAAGAGGTTTTTGCCATAGACGAGCATAAGCCCCGCATAGTTTTCTTCCGCCATTGCCATTTGACCGATTGCCTGTTCTTTGGCCATATGCAGCTGTAAGGATCCAAGCTTTTTCTCCCGGATCAGTTTTAGCTCCCGCATTACAATCCGCCGGGCTTTAGCAGCTGCCTTTTCCTCCGTTCCATAGTAGATCCCAATAAAGCCCGTATCGGTAAACGACTGATATACGGACTCTATGCTATAGGCCAAGCCAGCTTTTTCCCGCAGGGCCATATTCAACCGTGAATTCATACTGGGCCCTCCCAGTACATTATTTAGCAGATAAAGTTTGAACCGATTCGGATCGTTGATCGAAAGAGCCGGTTTGCCGAGTGCACAGTGCGCCTGGGTGACATCCCGGTATGAGAGGGACGTCATTGGCTTATAATGCTCCACGGGAGTTCGCTTATAAATGGTTGTTTTAGCAGGAATGTTCTCCAAAAACGGCAACACCTTTGCGAGCACACGGGAAAAACTGATATTGCCAACCACTGAAAAAACGATTTTGGAGGTGTCCATCCGTTCATCCAGAAATGTTAGGAAGTCCCGCTGGGTGAAAGTGCTTACACTTTCTTCGGTCCCAAGGATGTTCTTGCCCAAGCTGTGCCCTGCAAAGAGAATATCGTCAAACTCGTCTTGGAGGCAATCATCTGGAGAATCTCGGTACATGGCCATTTCTTCCAGGATTACCTGACGTTCTTTCTCTATTTGCTTCGGTGGAAAGATACTGTCAAAGGTAATGTCACAAAGCAATTCGGCAGCCTTTCCAAAATGCTGGTGAAGTACGGTTGCATAAAAACAGATTTTTTCTTTCGTTGTATAAGCATTTAATTCACCTCCTAAAGAATCAAGCCGGTTGATAATGTGAAAAGCCTTGCGCTTGGTTGTCCCCTTAAAGGCCATGTGTTCCCAAAAATGCGCCAATCCGACTTTGTCCTCCGCTTCATCCCTGCTGCCTATATCCAACACAAAACCACAATGAACCATTCTGGTATGGGTTACTTCCTGATGTACAATTCTTATTCCGTTTGTTAACTCCCTTACCTGATATGACATGCGTTGTTTTTCACTAAAACACAAAAATAACAGCAAATATTGGGAATGAAACCGGATTATAGGTAAAGCCTGATAATTTTTTACCTTTGTGTCTTACGTGTAACACTGCAGTTCATGAGATACCAACCTATTGAAGCAACCTTTTATATAAGAAACAGGGCGAAGTTTGTCGAAAAACTCGCGCCTAATTCCATTGCCGTTTTCAATTCCAACGATATACTACCGACCAATGCGGACGGTACCATGAGGTTTCGACAAAACAACGATCTTTTCTACCTGACAGGTATCGATCAAGAAGAGTCCATCTTGGTGATGTGCCCCGATTTCCCGAAAGCAGATATGCGGGAGGTACTGTTTATCCGAAAAACAGACGAAAAGATCGCCCTTTGGGAAGGACATAAGTTGACAAAGGAAGAGGCTGTAGCAATGTCCGGCATACAAACGGTAAAGTGGCTGGAAGATTTCGATTCGGTCTTCGCAACCCTGACCGCACTCAGCGAATCCATCTATCTTAATACCAATGAGCACCTTCGGGCTGCCGTGCAGGTGGAATCAAGGGACGCGCGGTTTATCACGAGTTGTAAACAACGTTTTCCCCTACATTCGTACCGAAGATCAGCGCCCTTGATGCATGCCCTTCGAGCTATTAAAGAACCGGAAGAAATCATCCAGCTGCAAAAAGCCTGCGACATTACCCAAGCGGGATTCCGGCGTATCTTATCGTTTATCAGCCCTGGGAAGAAAGAATATGAGTTGGAGGCAGAGTTTGTACACGAATTTGTGAGACAAGGAAGTCGGGGATTTGCCTATGAACCGATTATCGCTTCTGGAAGAAATGCCTGTGTTCTTCATTATATTGATAATAACCAAGTTTGCCAAGCAGGTGACTTGGTACTCTTTGATGTGGGTGCGGAATACGGCAACTACAATGCGGACATGACCCGGACCATTCCGGTAAGCGGAAAATTTACCAAAAGGCAAAGGGATGTATATGATGCCGTCCTGCGGGTAATGCGTACCGCTTTTACAGTGTTAAGGCCTGGCATTTCAATACAAGACTACCATAAAGAGATGGGCCTAGTCATGCAGTCGGAGCTGCTAAGCCTGGGGCTGATTACGCAAGCAGACATCGACGGACAAGACAAAGACTGGCCGGCGTATAAGAAATATTTTATGCATGGCACTTCCCACCACCTTGGCTTAGATGTACATGATGTGGGCACCATGTACGAACCGATTCAAGCGGGAATGGTATTTACCGTGGAGCCGGGAATTTATATTCCAGAAGAGAACTTTGGCATTCGATTGGAAAACAATATTGTCATTCAGGAAAATGGATTCTTGGATCTTATGGAGAATATCCCTATCGATCCAGACGAAATAGAATCGCTAATGAACGACCGAGGCTGAAGATGGACTATAAGTTTGAAAAAAAGACGCCGAGGGAAAGCTCCAACATTGTCAGCGGTGCCCTGTTAGGTTGGTAAACAAATTCTCCAAAATCGCCTATAGTTGGGTCGAATTGCGCCTGCCCTTTCTTCAGGAACCCTGCAAAAGCCGTATCGTGATAAAGGACACGAAACTCTATGTGTCCACTAGTAGGATCCTTGCGAAATGGAAGCTTATAGCCTATTCCCGCACCATACCCCATCACCCAATCTCTCAAAATATGATCCTTTTCAATGGGTTCATCCACTGCATTAACCCGTATGGCATAACGGGTATTGATGTTCACTGCACCCCCTTGAACTTCAAAAAAAAGGGGGAAATGTACCCACGGTGTCGGAAAAAAGCGAAGGTGGGCTTTTGCGTTCCAGATATTGTGGTACTTCCTTAGTCTCAGCATCTCTGATGAATCCGGAAAAAGATCATCCCGTTCTTCCAAGTCAGTGCCATACAAACTGTACCCTAAGCTGAGACCCACCTCAAGGGGTTGCTGGTAGGGCAATCTATAAAGACCAAGCAGCCCTAATTCAGGAATGACCGCCATGCCCAACTTTTCGTTGAAACGGTTCAACGTAACATTCGAACGACCCAATATGCCAACCGAAAAATCCTGAGCATAGAGCCCAAACGGGATGATCCACCCAACTAAAGCAAAACAAAGGTTCCTTTTCATATCGTCTCCAACGGGAATTATTAAACGTAATCTGTAGCATTGTGTTTAGGGAAGTTCCGACGTAGAATAAAAAGGTAAAAGAAGCTACCCTCCTACTACTACCGTCCACTCCCTGATTTCCCAGGAAACGATAAGGCCCTGCTTTACATAGGGATCATTCTCCACAAATTCTTCAACTGCTCTCTTGGTGTCTGATTTAAAGACGACTATTGCTTTATCCGCGGGATCGGCTAATGCCCCTCCCAAGATAAGTAGTCCTCTTTCAAAGTAATCCCTGGCGTGCGCAAGATGGCCTTCCCTATAGGGCTGTCTACGATTCACATAATCATCCACCGTGTGGTAGGTAAGTAAGAAATACATATTGTTTTTTTTTGATAACCGTGTTCAGAAGTTCTAGTCTTTTGATAAAAGTTCAACGACCTCTCTCAAGATGGCTTCCGCCTCCTGCTTTTTAAGCTCAAACCATTCCTCATTTCCGGCATTGTTGAGAAAGTGGTTCAAGTGCTTTTCTGCCTTTTTAAGCGTTCTGGGCGTAATGGTAAACTCGGTATAATCCAAGTATTCCTTTGCTAAAGAATAGGCCTTGAAATTACCAAAAAGGTATATGCGGAATATGTCGACAAACTTTTCACTCAAGTCAAAATCCTCCAGCAAAGAAACTAGACCTCCGTTCTTTCCGCGGTTAGCTGGGGAATGAATGACTTCGAGGACCGCGTTTAACCCTTCGGCATTGTCCTCCATTTTTCCCAATATCTTGGCTGCCAAGAATGCATTATCCAAGTCTCCACCTTTGACGACGGCGATCAGCTTTTCCCGTACCTCAGGCGAGCCAATTTTTGCCAGCTTATCACCGAATCGATAAGGATCGCTTTCATCCTTATCCAGGAATTTACGCATCAAATCATCTATCTCCTGTTCCATTTTCGTTAGCTTTTCCTAAAAGTTCCTCCGTTGTAACAAATGTAACGATACCCACTCAATCTTCCGGTAAACACCCGCTTTTTTTAGAGCGGCTATGTGACCCAATAGGGTTCTAGACCTTGCGCTTAAGCTTAAGAAGTGGATTTAAAGAAAGAAGTTAAATATGGAAATAGACACCCGGATGATGTCTAGGTTCAACTGCCAGCGAGTGGCGGGACATTGTGTGAAAAAACGGCATCAAAATAAAGGGCATATGCCGCTAACCGCTTGTTTGTCGCTTTCCCTGAGATCCCCAGGGTATTGGAAACAATAAACCCGCTAGCTAGATGTCTGTACCAACTGGCTTATTCGTGGCAACGCACCTTGTTACTGGCAAATGCTATGCCAGGGTCTTTTTCGACATCGACTTGGCTTCAACCGGATTTGATGAAATGCCAAATTCCAGGATTTTCTCGATAATCAATTGCTTTGAAAGATCCGGTTCTTTCATGGACGTGGCAATTTTATAGGCAAGCAAGGCATTATGGATAAACACCTGCCTGTTGTAGAAATACGTGGACCTGTTGATGGAATTTCGGTAAATGCCCAAAAAAAGAACGGCTATGATTTCGATCACGATTCCACTGGAAATGGTCAAAATCTGAAAATTCCCCTCTACTAAGTTCTTATTGATGAAACTGGCAGGCACTATATAGGATACGATGCCAAAGGCAATTATCAGAAAGCCCAGCCACATGGCTATCATACTGAATTGGTAACTTCGCTGTGTCTGACTAAGTCCGATCTTGTAGTATTGTTCGAGTTCTATGCGGCTATACGTTACCAGAGGAATCAGTCCTTCTGTATCATTTTCCTTTAAAATTTGTTCATAACCGGATTGCTTTACCTCAATTTCATGGATCTTGCTTTCAAATTCATTGGCCGCTTCTTCCGTAAAGAGTGCTCCAATCCCGGAGAGCGTACCCGAAAGCACCACATATGGAAAAAACGGCCCGATTACCAAATAGATCGCACCTATAACGGCAAGAATGGCTCTCCACCAAGAAATGGGAGCAAATCCCCAATTCCAGATGGCAGGCAACCAAACGAGATAGCACAAATAGGCCAACAGGATGGTTGACGCTACCCCGATAATGACCAAAAAAATCAGCACGGAAATACGCACCCGCTCGCTCCTCTTTCTAAGGTAAGCTACCAGCCAGTTCTTCTTTTTAGCGCTTTCTCCTTTGGATGAACTTTCACCGGAGAGTCCATTTTGCCCTGTTGTCGACGGTTCTTCGGGTTGGGCTACCGCAGTATTTTCGAAAGAATCTGAATGTGGGGGCATACGTGAACGGGATTTAGATTATCGGTTGTGTTTAAGACGTAAAGGAACGCATCGTACATTTTCCTCAGCGTGTCAACAGCTAGCCGATTAGCTTAGCTTATCACGAAAGAAGGCGATGGTTCTTCCCCAGGCCAGTTCTGCTGCCTGCTTGTCATACCTTGGAGTGGAATGATTGTGAAACCCATGATTGGCATCCGGATAAAAATGTACCTCATAGTTTTTGTTGTTAGCCTTGAGTGCCTCTTCATAGTCCGGCCAGCCTGCATTTACCCGGGTATCCAAGGCAGCGTAATGAAGTTGCAACGCGGCGTTGATCCCTGGAACATCTTCGGCTGATGCCTGTCCACCATAGAACGGAACTGCCGCAGGTAGTGTAGGCACCTTTGCTGCCATCATATTCGCTATCCAACCCCCAAAACAAAAACCTACTACCCCTACTTTTCCGGAACACCCCGGGTGTGCTTTCAACATTTCATATCCGGCGATAAAATCCTGCAACATTTCCTCCCTATCCCGCTTTGCCTGTAGGGTCCTTCCCTCATCATCATTTCCGGGATATCCTCCAAAAGGTGTGAGGGCATCTGGAGCCAGGGCAATAAATCCATCCAAAGCAGCCTGATGGGCCGTGTCTTCGATGTACGGGTTAAGCCCCCTGTTTTCATGAACCACCAACACCCCGGGCATTTTATCAGTAATGCCTGCAGGTCTGGTAAGTAGCCCGCGCATTTTCCCTGCGCCTTTCGGGGAATCATATTCGACATACTCTGCGAACAGACGGTCATCATCCATCTTAAAGCGGGTAGCCGCAGCATAATTTGGAAGCAGATACCCCATAATTGCCGAAACTGTAAGTCCGCCTACCGCATATACGGAGAGCTTATTTACAAAATCTCTTCGGTTAATTTTACTATGCACATATTCATCATAGATGTCAAATATCTCTTGGCTTAGGTCTTCTTTTTGTATCGGTTTCATAATTGTGTAGATAGTCTTGAGGTGTTTATTTGAGAAAAGTACCGAAAAATACCTGAAAAACCTAAGGTATTTTGGGGCGTTTGAGTAATTGTAGCGCGGCAATCGCCGAAAAAAGCCCGAACCATCGGTAGTCTGTGCATCTGCTGCAAACAGGGCAACCCATACGGATAAAAAAAGCGGCTAACCCGCTTTTTAGGATAGAAGAGCAAACTGGAATTTTAAGGTAGTTTTTCATTCATTTTCTTCCGGAAAATCATATGGTCCAAATCAAGCATGCCTGTTCCCCCAAACGGGGAGGTCAAGCACTAATATCTAATCCTACAGCGAGTGCCATGGTAAACTCCTTAAAATTAGTCCGCTAGCAATTTTTTATTAATATTTTTTTTCAAAAGACAATAGGTAAAATCATTTTTTTTTATCTTGTCGGAACAAAACGAGTAATCATCCTTTTATTCCATTTCACAACATTTTAAACCCAATATCAATGAACGAAAACATTAACAAAAGCGCCTTATTTAACGGAAGCTGCTTTGCCCTGATTACTACCGCCTTTACCTTTGCCATCAGAGCCGGTATATTACCGCAGCTGGGAGAACAGTTTGGACTGAGCGGGGAACAACTAGGTTTTATTAACTCCATGTGGTTTTTGGGATTTCCCATTTCAATGATCATCGGTGGGTTGGTGTACCATTCCTTCGGCCCTGCTAACATTATGCGTGTTGCCTTTGTGGCCCACACATTGGGAATTTTGCTTACCATTTATGCCGGTGGGTACACCACATTGTTGATTTCTACCTTATTTATCGGTTTCGGTAACGGATGTACAGAAGCTGCCTGTAATCCGATGATTGCGGACATGTATTCAGGAGTTAAGATGAACAAAATGCTAAACAGATTCCATATGTGGTTTCCAGGTGGTATTATGTTGGGAGCGATCATCTCGAACATTATGACAAGCGTCGGTGGCGTGATGGGTGCTTGGCAGACACAAATGTGGGTGTTGATGATTCCTACAGTTATCTATGCCGTGTTGTTCTACGGAAAGAAATTCCCAGAGCCAAAAGTGGAGGGCGTGCAGTCCCTTGGCGAAAACTTCAAAGCCATGCTTAGCCCGGTATTTATTTTCTTATTTCTTGCCATGGCACTTACCGCTATCACCGAATTCGGTCCACAGCAGTGGGTTAACATCGTGCTTGCAAATAGCGGAGCCAACGCCATGTTGATCCTCGCCCTTACCACAGGTGTTATGGCCGTTGGACGTTTCTTTGCTGGACCAGTAGTAGAAAAACTCGGCCAAACCGGCGTTTTACTTGGCGGGGCAATTTTGGCAACTGTTGGTATTTACCTGTTTAGCGTAGTTACCGGTCCGATGGCATATCTGTCAGCCATTGTTTTCGCCTTGGGCGTATGTTATTTCTGGCCTGTAATGGTTGGAGCTGTTGCACAACGCGTTCCACTCAGCGGTGCATTAGGAATGTCCATAATCGGAGGTATCGGTATGTTTTCCACGGCCATTTTCCAACCGGTAATTGGAGGTTGGATAGATAGTTCCACCGCAGAAAAGACCGCAGAAGGCCTTAGTGGCGATGCCCTTGCGCTTGCCGCAGGACAGGATACGCTACAAAGCATGGTGACCTTCCCTGCGATACTTATCGTGTTGTTTTTGATATTCTTCTTCTGGCAGAAAAATTCGACCAGCACGAAGGGAGTACCTACAGGAGTAGTTGCTCATTAATTTAAAAAAATCTTCCGTCAGTCAGTCTAAAAATAACGATTGCTGAGGTAGGAAATAGGATAACCGTAAAAGGGCAGTCAGAAAGGCTGCCCTTTTTTGATGCCCAAAATCGCTATTTATACCGCCCCAACTGGTGTAAGCTGTCATCCCTAAAAGCCGGTTCAAGCCCTGAATGGGCAAAATAGCACAACCAAGCATGAAAACCCCGTGGCTATATTGCAATAAAATAGCCTCCGGATCTTGTATCAAATTTCGCTTGAAAGGCATGCATGTTCTTCAACCATTCCTTTCTGCTCTCCTGAGGATTTTCCAGTATCATCGCTAATAAAAGGTTATCGGCATAATACCGGGCTGTTAATTTGTAAAGGAATGTTTGGGTAGCACGCCTTTACAAGACGAAACCGGACCGAGCTCAAAATGGTGGACATTTGTTTCCTAAATGCTTCTTTGGTACGCAAATGAAAACGACATTGACCGGATTTCGAGTTTGAAGGAGGTTAGCTATTGTAGGGCGTGGAAGATTCCACACCCATGGATTCTAAACCCAGTCGGATTTTTACTGCAGCTAACTAATTCACTGAATCAGCAACCCGACTATAGCATCAGTCTCAGCGTCATAATAAAATATTCTGTCCATTCCGGAAATATTACCGGTTGAGGGAACATAAATCTCAACAAATCCCTCATCGCCCGCTTCAGCTAAATCTTGATTTATATTTCTTACACTATCGAAATACGTAACGGTTTTTAAGTGTACCAATTCTATTAAAATTGAGTAGGTGGCATATTGATCTAATTTCTCTGATTCGTCAGCATATTGAGTTCCACCAATATAAAAGCATCGTTCGTCCAGTTCTAGATTAAATAAATACTCTCTAATCTTCGCTAAAGCTTTGTCTTCTAGTAGATTCTGTGGGACGTAATCAATTAATGGAGTATATCTGCAAAAATTGAAGTTATGACATGGAATTTCACTCTTGCTACTTTTAAACCAATGTCCGATAAAAAATAATAAACCACCTAATAATATAAAACCTGCAGATCTTGAAGTTAGGTTCATTTGTCTGGTTGCCGAAATTGGTTCAAGAATGGCTAAGCCTGATATGTAAACGATTCTTAGTTAAAGTGCGCCTACCTCCCGATCTTCTTCTATATGAAGAATACCCGTGACCCGTAATTCTTCCAGACTGCATTCTGTTCCGGAACTGCATCCCATTATCAGACCGTTGATCCGCAGGACGTTTGTAATGCTGCACCCTTTTTCCCGTAACTTCTCCGCTATTGTATCGATGTGTGTGCGGGAAGCTGGCTCCACAGAAGCAATAAAATTTACCGGTATATTTGCCATAGCCCTTTGTTTTTTATTTTTTTACGCTGGCCTGAACAAGTCCGGAACCCACGTCATCGGGAGACAACATTACCGGTCTCGCTTGCTCTTTGAGCAACTCCCATATTTCCTTTGCACTGGCGGATGGGAATTGTTCCCATAATAACGCCGCGATACCCGCTACAAAGGGGGTTGCCATTGATGTGCCGCTCAAGGAGGCGTAATGCTGCGGGTCTTTATACGCGCTAAAGATCGACACACCCGGAGCAGCAATATCTACGCGCTGCCCCATTTCTTTGTTGACTGAGCCGCAAGAAAAATCGGCCACTTCCAAAAACCGGTCCATAGCAGCTACCGCCATAATGTTTGGGCAGTTTGCCGGGTGGTTTATTGGTTGAACAAGGCCTTGTGACCGACGGCTGTCATTTCCTGCTGCTGCGATAATCAGCACCCCATTGTCTTGTGCATTTTTCGCGACGTCGTCATATATTCTTGAATACCCCTGCCCAGCACGAATGGAGGCACCCAATGACATCGAAATTACTTTGCAGCCATTTTCCATCGCCCATTCCATTCCAGCTAAGATCCCGCTATCTGAACCCGAACCCGCGTTTGATAATACCTTCCCCGCATATATGGAGGCATCTTTTGCCACGCCATACCTGATACCGCTATCTCCCCTGCTGCTTCCAACGGCTATACCTATACAGTGGGTTCCATGGCCATTTAGGTCATCGACCGACTCATTGGTTATAAATGACTTGGATGCAATGTATCGCTCGGTAAAGTCCGGATGTGCTAAATTTATCCCGGTATCCAAAATAGCTACTTTCACCCCCTTTCCTGTGTATGGAGATCCTAGAAGCCGGACCGCCTGAATGCCCCAGTAGGCATCTGAATCATCCGAAAACTGATCCGGTAGAGGAAGAGGCTTGGATGTCTCGGGATCCGGCGTTGGCCTCCGACCCCTACCTCCAAAAATGGAACAAATAAACTCCCATAAAGTCCTCCCCGTCAGCGCCAACGGTTTTGCATGGAGTGAATAGATGTACCTTTCTGGCTCATCGTACAAAAATACCCGCCTACTCTGCGGTGCTTTTGTAAGTTCACTCACTTCATCTTCATGATGGTCGTTAATCACTGCGACACCAAATCGCTCGAAAACAATTCCATCCGCTTCACTGAACGCATTTACATAGTCTTCTTCATGGTTTTTATATTCGGTGGAAAACGCAAGCCGTAAAGAAACCCGCTCCGCTTCCGCTGCAATGGTTTTCATACTTGTGGTCCGATCCAACCGAACGAGCCTCCTGCCGGTATATTGGGGTTTAAAAGAATTATCTTCCGGCATAATATCGTTGTTTGTCATAGGAAACGTATTATAGTAATAACTATAGACAAATTAATAAAAAATTGAGACATATTATGACATATCTAGAAAAAAATTGATGAGTGGAGTACTCATGCTACAACGCAGGAAGCAAGGGGCAAAAACTATTCTCTCCTTGAACTTTCGGCAAAAGGAGTTTGCAAGACCTAAAAAATATCTCGAATGGACTATAAATTGGTGGTCTATTGCAAGCTTAATCGCGCTCTAATTCCTCATCGTAAAGCTGCTGACCATTTTCAAAATCATAGAGCGTTAAGGCGCGCATTTCGAAGTAGGCAGTCCAGAATTCCCTTAGCGATTCGATATACGCTCTTCTGTTTTGGTCTTTTTCCTGTTGGGCAATCCCGAGGTCAGTGATTGTTACGTTGCCATTTTGATACCTTCGGTAGGAGATCTCGTATCGCTTATCGGCTACCTCATCCGACAGTTGCGTGATCTCTATCTGGTCACGAAGCATTTCGAAATTTTTGACCTTTGTGAATACTTCCTGTTCAAAATTAATGATTTCCTGATCAATAGTGTAATCTACCAGTTTCTGATTTGCCTTGGCTTGGCTCATTCTGGCCTTATTCCTTCCCCAGTCTAATACAGGAACCTGAAACCCCAAATTTACCAGTGCCTGTGTGTTTGGGTTGGTATAAATGTCATTTAGCGCAAACGCTGCATTGTTGTACCCATAGCTGGCGTTTAGGTTTATCTGAAAGCGTTGTCCGCGGGCCTGCGCTACGTCACTTTGGGCTTCCAGCTTTTGGCGCTCGAAGGTTAATGCATCTGATCGGTTTTTGAATGCATAGGCAATGGCCTGATCGACATCAATGGAAAAAGCGGGTATTTCCGCAGGAGGCACTAGCGTTAGCCCTAGGGATTCATTAAGACCAACATAAGACTTTAGCCGCAACGAATTCGTCTCCATCTGTAATTTTGCCCGTGCCAGATCCTGCTTTGCCTCTAACACCTGCAGCTCTACCTGCAGCAGTTTGTCTTCATACGTGGTACCGATGTTATATCTTCCCCGTTCAATTTTTAAGATTTCCTCGGAGTTTTTGAGATTTTTAGAGGCAATATCAAGGCTTACCTGAGCTACCAAGTAATCAAAAAACATTTCGGACACCCGCTGTGAAATGGCCTCCATTTCTTCCACATATTCTCTCCTGCTTTCCTCAAAGATCAGGGGCTCAATTAACCTGTCCCATTTTAGCGGATTAAACGCAAAGATGGGCTGGAATAATCGGACATTTAGGGGTACCCCGCTCCATCTTGTCTGTGGATTTCCAGGTGCGGCGATGAAGTTATCAAATCGGTTTGTGCTACTATTAACAGACACCCTACCACCTGTAAAGGCAATTTCCTGTACAAGGCCAAGTTCCAAATCCATAAGATTTTGCCTTACCTCCCGGAACTCAATCGAGCCATCCGGCTGCTGTACATTGCTGAACTCCTGTCGGTAACTCGGCACCGTTCCCGATAACCGTAATTGGGGATTATAATTGGATTGGTAGAGGCGGTACCTCCAGTAGCGATTTTCTTTCCTGGTCTCAGCCTGTAGTGAAGCCGGCGATTGTGATTTTGCCAGAGAAATGATATCCTTAAGTGTGAAGCTAACGGATTCCTGCGCATTAGCAAAAAATCCTGTTGATAACATGAAAAGAACGCTCAGCAAAAAGATTTTATTCATATCGCAAAGAAGTTATAGGATCCTGACTAGCCGCCCTCCTGGCCGGGGCAATTCCAAATACCAATCCGACGGTTGCTGCCACGCCAAACGACAAAATGATTGACGGCATAGTAATAATCGTGGGAAATTCGGCAAAAGTGGACACCATGTGTGCGAGCACGATCCCAAGGATTACGCCTATGATCCCACCGGACACACTTATCATCACAGCTTCAAAAAGGAACTGATTCACAATATCGGATTTTTTTGCTCCCAACGAAAGTCTTAGTCCTATTTCTTTTATTCTTTCCATCACAGAGGCCAGCATGATGTTCATTATCCCGATACCGCCGACAAGTAGTGAAATGCCGGCAATAGCGCCAAGCACGATATTAAAAATGTTTTGGGTACGCTGCTGTTGCTTTAACAGCAGTTCCGGAATGGTAATTTCGAAATCTACCACATCGAAATGCCGTCGCTCAAGCAGCTTGGATAGCACCTCCGCCGTCGGAGTAAGTGCTCCGCTTTCTTCCACCTGTACGACTAACTTATCAATCTGATGGTAATTGGAACTAGCAGAAGGGCCCTCTACATTCATGAGACCGGCTTCGGTTACAAGATCCCGATTTTTGTACCTTACCAGCATAGTCTGAATGGGCACATATACGTCCATATTGAAATCCCTTATTCCAAGTTTTGAGATACTGGATTCAGAAACGAGCCGTTCCTCCAATACCCCAATTACCTCCAGCCATTGATTGCCGCTTTTTATTTTCTTGCCTATGGGATTTTCTTTTGGGAAAAATTTACTTTGCACACTCCTACCGATAATACACACGGCGTCCCCTTTGACCAAATTCTTCTCACTGAACATCCTTCCATCTTTCAGGCGAAAATCCAACACATCAAAATAGGCGGGGGTCACCCCTACCAATTTCGCAGACCGACGCAAGCCGCTTTTTACAATGTACGTATCAAAAACAACTTCGGGACTGATTTTTTTGATGCCAGGAATCGTATTCAAAACAGCATCTACATCCAACAGTTTAAGGCCTGGAGAGAATTTTCCTTTCTCACGTCCAAGGCCGCTGTCTTCATTTACTTCTTCTTCGACCTGCTCTACTACTGGGGTAATGACAATATTGTTGACACCGACAAGTTTAATTTGTTCTAGGATTTCCTGTTGTGCTCCGTTTCCTATTGCCAACATGGCAATTACTGCAGCAACTCCAAAAATAATTCCCAATGCTGTCAATAGCGAGCGCAACTTATTAGCCACAACTGCCTCAAAAGCAATATGCAGGTTGGCAAATAACCTTTCATTCAACATAATTTCCCGTGTGATAGGTTGAGCTTTTTAGTTAAATAGGATGTCAAGGGGTGTCTTTCAAAAAGCCCTGACTCCTGTCAGCAGTAACCCTAGGAGCATCAAGATTCCGCTTTCCGTTTAGTTCATCCAACAACTTTACGGAAAGATCTTCACCCCAACCTGGCGTGGACAAGTAAACTTTATCGCCGGGGTTCAGCCCTTTCTCAATGACGACATCATTGGCATTCGTCAGTCCCATCAACACTTCTTGCTTTATCCCGTTCTTCAGATAGACGTAGTTGATACTGTCGTTTTCAACATTAATAGCCTCTAAAGGTACATATAGTACGTCATTAAGTTCATCTGCGATAATCGCATTGCTCGTGGTCATTGCTGGGCGAAGTAAATCGTCACTTTCGTTAATTCGGATAATAACCTCAAAAACCTTTGCATCAGAGTTGGGCCGCTGTTGACCTACATTAGCTACTTTTGTCACTGTGCCGGTAAACCTCTTATCCGGGAACGCATCAAGCCCGATTTCAACTTCTTGACCAACATTAACCCTCCGGATATCTACTTCATTGATATAGGTGATGCTTTGCATAACGGTAAGGTCTGGCAGCGTAGCCACTACAGGGTTCCATGAACTGATTTGAGAGCCCTCTTTTACCTTTGACCCTCGATTCGTAACATAAATGACCATACCATCTTGAGGAGCCTTCACGACGAACTTATCCAATACGTCTATCATTTGATCGACCTCCGTCTGAGCTTCCCTAAGTTTGGCTCCGACCTCTATCATCCTTGCCCGTTCCTGTAAACTCTTTATCCGGTACCGCTCCAATGCCTGTTGATGTTCACGTTGGGCCTTCTCTAAGTTGTACCTGTTTTGTTTGATCACTGCCGGAGGTTCGTACTGGGACTGTTCCAAAATCAGTTCTTGTTCTTGGACAATGTATTCCATATTTAGGATGTTATCCCGCTCCTGTCGTAAATTCAGCGAGGTGTCCAACTGGATCTGCTCAAATTGGGCTTTTGTCTGCTCCAAGTCTAGCCGCTTATCCTCCAGTCTTCCGTATAACTCCGTTTTGTCTATGGAACATATAAAATCACCCTCTTTTACAACGGTTCCTTCATCCACCATTTTGTCGATCGTAAAACTGCCAATCCTAAACCTTCGGGCATCACTTGGCCCGAATACCTGTACAGACCTCAGGGCTTCCAGCTCTCCGGTAGTAGTAATCTCCACCGTAAACTTCCCCTGAATGACAGATGCAGTGATATCATGGATTCCTCCCGGGCCACTGGAACCCAAAGAAAAATATAAAATAACGATAACAATGATACTCCCAATGGCTACGTATAATAGGTTCTTATTCATCAAATTGTAATTTACACTTACAAATTTAAACTTTTCAATGCCAAAATATCCCCCAATAAGCAATTTATTTCACCATTGAAATAAAAAGCCTTTGTAGTTTTGCTCTATTGCTACCCTCATAGGGAAATGTTTAAACTATGCTTAACTTGCAATTTAAAATTTTCTCGTGCGTATTCCTATGAAAACTCTAATAAGCTGGACAATCCGTTATATTCCACGTAGATACCTACAACAAGTCAGCCATCTATTCCTAAGGGTGGCGGCTGTGTTTTATCGTGGTAACGACGTCGTGTGCAACGTATGCGGACATCAGCTTCGTAAATTTCTTCCGTATGGACGAAAAGCTAGAGAAAACGCGCTTTGTCCTCACTGCTTAAGCCTGGAACGACATAGGTTGATGTGGCTTTTCTTGAAAGAAAAAACAGGTTTTTTTACCGAGAAGCTTAAAGTACTTCATGTCGCACCAGAACTCTGCTTTATCGATAGGTTTCAGCAACTACCTAATCTGGCCTACATCACTGGAGACCTGGAATCTCCCCTGGCGCAGATAAAGATGGATATCCACCAAATGCCTTTCGAAGCAGACAGCTTTGACGTCGTTTTTTGCAATCATGTATTAGAACATGTTACGGATGATATTGCTGCGTGTAAGGAAATCAACCGGGTATTGAAAGCAGGAGGATGGGGCATCATCCAATCGCCGGTTTATGATTTGGAAAGGACCTTGGAGGACAACAGCGTCATAGACCCTGTAGTGCGGGAAAGGATGTTTGGACAAAGGGACCATGTAAGGAAATATGGAAAAGATTATGCTCGGAGACTTGAAGAATCGGGCCTCATGATTGAGGAAAATACCTTCGTAAAGTCTCTACCAAATGAAACTATACGACGCTTCGGATTACCTCAGGAAGAAGTGCTGTTTATCTGTAAAAAAGCACCGAAAAGTAACGAAAATCGTTCCGACAATCTAGCTCGCTAGCCGGGCAGGCCGATACGGCCCTCCTTTCCGGCAACCTTCATGAAACATTCACGGTCGCAACGGCGGGATGCGGTCGTCACCCCGGATAATGGTATCGCTACGTTAGTACTCAAAAAGCATCGCTGCGTTTTTTTCAGGAGAAATACTTCACCATCAGTTGCTTCATAAAACCGGCCCCATAGGCACATAATTGGCCTATAGACGTAATCACCGCTAGCAGCCCTATCTTTATAGAACCGTATTCAAAAGTAGCGGTGACAAAAAGGGCAAACGACCACAGAAGGTACAGTGCCGCAAGGATACTAAAAAGCCATGGAAACGCCATTGTGGAAACCACCATGGCGAAAATCCCGAGTAGAAACCCAAGTGGTAGTAGATGGACCAGTTGGATAGCTTCAGGATGATACCCGGAGATAAACACCCTATTACTCCCAAACTGAAAACTTTGTTTCAAAAAGGACTGAAGTGTATTCTTTCGGTGATGATAAACAAATGCATCCTTCACGAGTGCCAACGTATAGCCTGCCTTTTTGATACGAATACTTATTTCAATATCCTCTGCACGGTTGGGATCAATGAACCCTCCTAGGTCTTCGAACACCCGTCGGGAAAACCCCATGTTGTAACCCCGGGCTTGGTATTTCTCCGGATTGCGCATCTTGCCACGGATTCCTCCCGTGGTCAATAAAGATGTCATGCTGAAATTCATCGCTTTTTGAAAGGGCGAAAAGTTTTGTCCCGCATCATCTGGACCACCAAAGGCATCAAGGCTTTCAGCAAGAATTGCCCTCGAAAGTACCGAGAAATAGGTAGGCGGAACGACGCAATCTGAATCAAAAAAAACAAAAAAATCGCCTGAAGCTATAGCCATTCCATGATTTCGGGCAAAGCCCTGCCCTGTATTTTCCTGAAAAACATAGGTGAGGTTAATCATTTTAGAAAAAGCCATCACTTGTTCTTTAGAGGATATTGTAGAACCATCTTCTACAACAATAACTTCGAAAGGAAGCACTTCCTGCCGACATAAGCTAGCGACAAGATCAGCAACTTCATCCGGACGATTGTATACTGGGATAATGACGGAGAAATCCATTATCCCAATAGATTGATTTCGTTCGATATTGTGTAATCGGACTGCCTAGAATTGTTTGACGTCATCATTTCCGCAAGAAATCCGGTAAGAAATAGCTGCACTCCGACAATTAATGCCACCAAGGCCAAGAAGAAAAGTGGCTGATCCGTAATTTCGCGGACCGATGTGCCTTTATTCAGCGCGTTCAGTTTCTCAATAGTCAGTTTAACCGTGATAATAAATCCGGAAAGAAATGAAATCGTCCCCAGAGCACCGAAAAAGTGCATTGGCTTTTTCTTATACCGGTTAACGAAGGAGACCGATATTAGATCCAGAAAGCCGTTTACAAAGCGCTCGATGCCAAATTTGGTAACCCCGTATTTTCTCGCTCTGTGAACTACCTCGCGCTCCCCAATTTTGGCAAAACCCTGCCACTTGGCAATCAATGGAATATAACGGTGCATTTCTCCGTAAATGTGGATGTTCTTTACCACCTTGTTTTGATATGCCTTCAGTCCACAGTTAAAGTCGTGAAGTTTGATGCCCGATAATAAGCGGGTTACCGCATTAAAAAAGCGGGAAGGGATGGTTTTCGTGATCGGATCATGACGCTTTTTTTTCCAACCAGACACCAAATGAAAGCCTTCTAGGGTTATCATTTGATAAAGTGGATGGATTTCCTCTGGGGAATCCTGTAAATCCGCATCCATGGTAACGACTACGTCACCTTGCGCTTTGGAAAAACCAACATCCAGTGCTGCTGACTTACCATAGTTGCGGATAAACTCAATTCCCTTAATTCTTTGATCTTGCTCTGCTAGGTCCGTTATGACTGACCATGAACTATCGGTACTGCCGTCATTAACAAAAATAATCTCGTAGGTATACTGGTGTATCGCCATTTCCTTTTGAATCCAAGCCGTTAATTCCGGCAATGATTCCTCTTCGTTGAAGACGGGGATGACAATCGATAGTTGTAGCATTAAGGATTAGTAGTCCAGTGAAGTATCTTTCTTTTTGATTATAGCGGCAATAATTAACGCGAAAATAGCATAGAGAATCAATGCAAACCCGAAGCTTTGCGCCTGACCGGCTGCTGTGTAGTTCACCTCGAGTCCCTCACGCATTTCATCCAGTTGTTCGCCGGTTATGTTATCTCCCGCTCCAAAGCGGTCCATCATCGCCAACATATTTTCTAACTGGCTTTCCACAAGCTGTTCCGGGAGTTGGGGATCAATTACATGGTATAGGAGCATGTTCCCCAGCAATCCAATCAAACCGCTTACGGCCAATGTAACAAATGCGAATTGAAACGCAGGTCCAAACCCCAGATAGCCGCCGTTGGCCTTCCGGAAATCAAATCCGACGTAAAGAATAACACCAACAAACAAAATCAAAATACCAATACCTACCCAAAATGAAGAAAGTAGCGTATAGTCCACGAAATAAATTAAGAGGGTAATAATTACCATAATTAAACCTATGTACGTTCCGGTTTTGGCAGCACGGGCTAACGGTGAAGGGTTTTGTTCCATAACATTTATCCAGTTAAAGTTCTCTTTAAAATTATGGAAATTAAAATTGTAAAAAACAATCCCGGAATAACTTTTCTTAAAAAATCATTCATAACGACATCCATGATACTCATTTGGCGGATACTCTCATAGGTCTGATCGAACGCTTCTTGGTTTAATTGCGCCACCAGTACATCTTTTTTTTCATTAAGTAGCTCAATATTCATCGTTTTAAAGGCATCATGCACATCCGGGGCCCATGCTAAAAAAAACCCTATAAACGCAGCAGAGATCACTGCCATTATCGTGTACACGAAAAACCCCACTGTCATACCCTGACTGAAAAACAATTCCCCTCCATTGTGCCGGTCCCTAAACAGCTTAATTCCTGAAAACACAAAAACCGGCGTGATTATATACCCCAGGATCAAAACCATACTAATGGGTTCGATCTCCAATAGATACATAACAACAAAACCCATAACACATATCAGGCCTGCGGCAAAACCGAAGGGAAAACCGATCACAAAATACCTATTCATTAACTTCTAACATTTTCGGTCCATTTACTACATAACGGACTTTTCCGGTGAGCGTTGTATTAAGCCAAGGACTGTTCTGACTCAAAGATACATTGGACAACGCATCCAACGTCCAAGTGGCTAACGGATCAAAAATGGTCATAGAGGTAACAGGATCAATATTTTCTTTGATTACCCGCGCCGGACCGGCGGTTATTTTTTCTATCAATAGGGGCCAACCCAATTCCTTTTCAAGTAATGTAAGACCCGCCGCGAAGGTTTGAATGCCGATCATCCCAAATGGTGCCAAATCAAATTCCATGTGTTTGGAGTCAAAGTCCTGCGGGATGTGGTTTGAAACCAGCGCATCGATAGTCCCGTCACGAAGGCCTTCGATCAGCGCATCACGGTCTTCCTGGGCACGAAAAGGCGGCATCACCTTGAGAGAAGTGTTAAATTCAAAAAGATCCTCATCCAAAAAGAGTAATTGATATAGCGATACATCAGCCGTCACATGGAGTCCTTCAGCCTTTGCCATTCTTATCAGGTTTACCGCTGAAGCAGTGCTTATGGTCTGAAAATGCAAATTACCGCCACTATACCTTAGAATAGACAGGTTCTTTTGAACGGCAACCTCTTCCGCAAGGGGAGGAATACCTTTTAAACCAAGCAGTGTAGAACTTACTCCCTCGTGCATTTGTCCATACAATGCCAACATGGGATCATATGCGTGATCGAATAGAATCCCGTCGAATTTTTGCAAATATTGAAGCGTCTTCATCATCCTATCCGAATGGGATAAAGGATTTGTCCCTTCACCAAATATCCGAATACCGTGATGGTTAAGATCCAACATTTCTGTAAAATCCTCCCCAGCGGCATTATGTGTGATCGCAGCCTGAATATGTAATTTTGGGAAATATTGTTGCGCCCGCTGTTGTACAAAAGCAATTTCATTTTTGGATTGGAGTACAGGGCTAGTATTTGGAAGAATAACCGCTTGAACAAAGCCCCCATGAGCAAGTGTGTTGCAGAGACTTTCTATTGTTTCCCTGTGTTCCAGGCCTGGCTCACCGGTAAAACAGCGTAAGTCTATCCATCCCAAAGAACCAAATAAACCTGAACAATCTATAATTTCATTTACAGATTGTGTTGTTAATGAAGTTATTTTTTCAATTGTATGGCCATTATATAAATAATCGGCTGGATCTGAGATACCATCAGGGGTGATTAGTTGAAGCGATTGAAATACCTTGCCCATATAAAAATTATTTGT
>WGNT01000094.1 GCA_016124425.1 Cytophagales bacterium | reverse complement strand
GGGCGATAGTGAGGGAGGACCTGCTTTGAAGGAATAATGAATAATGCTCGGATCCGAAACATCCCGTTCTGAAAATTCGGAATTATCCATAGCTAAATTGTTATTGACGACCATTTCTCCATCCATAACGGGAACCTGATCTTCAATTTCCTCTTCGTTATCGTAGTTGATATACCGTTCGAAATTGCTCAGTTCGACCAAATAGTCTCTAAACTGCGTATATATGGGATATGGCAGTCCTTCCGTGGAAATACTTGTCGAATCACTTGTGTCAACAGTTTGGTCATAGGTCTGTCCCAAAACCCGTAGAACAGGCGCCGTTCGATGAACGAAATTCCATTGATATTGAAACGGGCTTCCGAAAATAACCTGTTGATTGGGAAGTGTAAACTCAGGGATAATTTGTGGAACAATATTTTCAAAATTTAGGTCTTCATTTGATGTCAGTAATGAAAGCGATGGATTACTTGGGATTCTTAAACCGGTTAGTTGATTAATCTGATACTGTAATGGCAACACTTGTACCCTATACTCCCCGCTTTCTGGATGGGTGCTGAACCTCATGCGGGTTTCCTCAGTTGCAGGACTTCCCCCAGGGCGATGTTCCAATACCAGATCCGCTTTACCGATATTGTTTTTGGCACTTACCAATACTTCTTTTTCTATGCCATCTGTATCGACATAGGTTTTAACCAACTTACCTTCCGAGCCAAACCCATTTTGCTTTTCACCCTCAATGCTACCTCCGACTACTTTTCCAACCACTGTCACCCGGGTAGTATCTACAAAATAAACAGCCTCTGCGGCATCTTCAAAAAACTCTTTAAAAACCCCTTCCTCTGCAGGGAATCTACCGGCATGTAAAAAATGGTGACCCTGTTTCTCGACAGTGACGAAATGATCCCCTATTGGAACGCGAATTTCAAATTCTCCTTTGCTATTGGGTTTCACAGGTTGTCTGTTTGGGCCTAGAACTACCTGACCATCTACCAGTATTTGAACGTCGGATGGACTTATGGTGGCATATTCCTCCAAATAATCATCATCAGCGTCATCCGGGGTACCGTTATCATTGTACCAATACCTGCCTTTGAAGTACTTAAGCCCTCCTTTCTCATAGTAGTTATATCCTTCATCCGTAATGCCGGGGTTAGTTACATACTCTATGCCGTCAGTTAAATTATCAAAAGAACCACCATTCGTTTCCACGAATGACGGGAATACGCCGCGTGTATCGAACAAGATCCTGCCCCGGAATATAAAAGAACTGATATCCTTAAAATCGATCTTGTTGACAACCTCAGATCCCCTGCCTAAGAAGACCATTTGCGCGCCAGGATCAAACCTATGCTGGCCAAATATGGGCGTGATATTAAAGGACTCACCATTTCCAGTATAGGGGATGGCGTTAATCTCATAGTTGCCGTTTGAATTGGTGATACCCATCACACCAAGCTGATTTGAATTCGGGATGTTGCCTCCTCCACGCACCCATGCAGGACGCAATGCCACTGATGTTAGCACGTCAAATAACTGTAAATCATTCTTGTTATAATCAAAACCGGTTCTGGACAAATCATATGCAAAACGTCCGTCTCCTTCGTCAGCACGGATATAGCTAATTAGAGAAGCATGATTGCCGCTAATAAAACGTCGGTAATCCTGACGGATCATAGCCGAATCCAATAAGGTATTCCAAACCCGGATTTCATCCACAATCAAAGGGCTATCCCCACCTATGCCTAAATACTGCCATTTTACAGGGGTCGCATCCCGTTGAAATTGGGTTGCCTGCCTATTCGCAGTGATTGCCATGGGAGCGTTTCTATAAGATGCGTCAAGCATTTTTTCCGGAGTATTCACTAGCCTAGCGTATTCCCCGTCAATTCGTCTACCGTTCAAAAATAGTTGGGGCATTTCCATTTCTTTCAGAAGAATCGAAAAATGCGTGAACTGCTCGCTGAACTGTTCAATTGGTAAAAGCACCTCATTACCTCTCGCGTCTGTTTGCCCTGCAGGAAGGTAATTGTTCAATTCGAACACACTGCCGTCTATCCATACCGTCAGTTTCTTTTGCTCTGAATCAGTTTCAAAACTGGCTTCAATCCGCTCTTCGAAATGGGATAAGTTCATGAGCTTCGTTGTACCACTTCCCAACGGCTTAACCCATGCTTGAAAGGTTACTGCATTATCGATAGGGCGGCGTATCAGATTCAAAACCACACTTCCATCCTGTGGTATTTGTACTGCACTACCAACGCTGATAGCCGCGCCAGTAGGTTCTGCCAATACCGACACATCTTTTACCGGATTGCCTCCTTCAAAGGATATATTACCTGTGACTGTAGCGGTAGGTGAGCGGAAACCTAAGCCAGTAATAAAATTCACAAAGGGCATCTCTGTTTCTAAAATCCCCTCTGCGAACACTTTATATTCGTATAACACGCCTCCCTCGGAGAATTGATCTTCAAACTCTGTTGTATTTCCCGGTCTGTTGGCAAGTAATTGATAGGGCTGTTCAATGGTGCTGCTATACCTTCTTCTAAAAATCTTTACACTGCTGATTCTGTCCTGGTTGTTCCTAAATTCCCAGTTCAACCGCACTTTATCTCCAAAATAGCCCTTAGACACCTCAAATGATTCATTTGCAAAGGTCTGATATTGGTAAAAGATGTCCCAGGGAAAGCGAACGTCAATCGGCGTAGTTGTCCTTTCGGTTTTGTTTAGGTCAGTACCAAGCACAGGTACACCGATCTGCATGGTGAATCCCTGTTCTTTAACTACCTGAGATGCAGTCGCATTTTTTATGTTAACCTGTTGGGAATAGGTAAAAAAACCGGGAATTGCAAAGAGGGACAAAATCAGGAGCAGTCGTTTCATAGCGAATCGCTAAAGTTTGATGATGTAATTTACGCCGACGTTGATGGGGCGGGTTTCTACTCCACCAGTATCCGCAGTATTTCCTTCTATCTGATGCGTATGCGCTCCATCCATTTGCGTGAAAAAATTTGTCAGGCTCCCTCCATTTGATCTGACATACAGGATCGAACGATACATTCCATTCGCATCTAAGGCACCATCCGAACGCACGTTGTGCTGATGTTCTCCCCCGGTTGCTTCCAGTTCTCCCGCACTGTGGTTGTGTGTGGCAATCATGTCCTCCTGAGAGCCTAATAATTCAGGGCCTTCTTTTTGATATTCCGGATTGGTTCCGGTACCTCTTAAAAACATCCCCCTTAGGTCCGGAACCGTTGCTTTTCCGAGCAGATTCCGCAGGGATGCCGATCCGGCAACATTTGAAATATCCTGACCATGGCAAAGTACCCAACCTGGAGGTGCAGTATCCCCTACAAATGGCATGATTGATCCTGTGGGTACGCCATTTCCAGCACTTATAGCATAAGGAACTTGTTTCAGCTTTTCTTCAGAAATCACCGTTGTCCCTTCTTCAATTTTCAGGAAAATCTCATAATAGGCGATTATCGGATGATATTGCGGCTCTACTGCCAATACGTAAGAAAAAACGCCAAACGCGTCTGTTCGAAGGTTTTCGCTAATGGGGTTAAAAACCTGTACCTCTGCGTTGTTCTCATTGAGGTAATAAAGCGAAAATCGAAGGGTAATATCTTGATTGGAACGGGCGTTGAAATTAGCATCTCGGGCTATTCCCTGTATACCGATTCCAGCTTCTTTAGCGACCATCTGCGGAAAGACTTCCACAGTGAACAAGAATAAAAGAAATGAGACGAAAAGTTTTTTCATAGCTACTTGGTAGATTATTGCGATAAAATTGGACGCTTTTCCCCTAAAAAAATTTAGATTTTGAGGCAAAAAATTTAAAATTCAGGACAAAACATGCCACCTCAACCAAAAAATCAACCCTCTTGCCCGATGATCACCTTTTCCGTTCTTCTTTAGGGCTTAGGCCAAAATGCTTTTTATAACAAATCGAAAAATAGCTGGTAGAAGCAAATCCGGCTTTGTAGGAGATTTCCGCAATACCAAGATCCGTTTCTCGCAACAGCTGCCTTGCGTATTCTAGCCGATAAATGCGGATATATTCATTCGGATTTTTCCCTGTATATTGCTTTACTTTTCGATACAGACTTTTTCTGCTGAGACATAATGCATCACTTAGTTCATCTATACCGAAGGTTGACGAAACGATATTCGATTCAATAATACGATCGAGTTTGGTTACAAAAGCGCCACTTAACGGGCTTAGTTCCTCGTCAACTACTGGGCTAATCTCATTTTCAGCCGAAACTGAAGCGCCGTTAACGGCGCTTGATTCTTTTCTATATCGAATCCGCTTTATAACATATCCGCCAACTAAAAGGAATGCACCCCCTAAGAGAAAAAAAAGGCCATACCGCATAAACGGTATTTCCGTTTCAAGAACAAAAGGAATAGCCAAAATATCTGAAACCATCCCGTGCTTTCCTACACCACGAATCCACAATTCGTCCGAACGGATCGGAAATGACGTAAGCTGAATCGTTGGTAAGCTTGACGTATTCCAATTCGCTTCTTCTGATTTCCACTTGTACTCAAACACGTCAAACTGACCCAAATTCGACATGGCAATTTCTGCCTGCGTGGCATAGGGCGCCGAAATGAGAACATTTCTATCCTTCATTCCTTGCGCCACTTCTACCGTTTTATCTTTTTTCCTGTCTATCAACCTTATGCTCAACAAGTATAGCGGTATTGACTCATCCTTAACTGCAGCATGGTAGGCGGACGGATGAAAGGACTGAATGCCGGCAATCCCGCCAAAGTACAAGTGTCCGTCTTCATCCTGAAAGTGCGCCAGGCGGTTGAACTCCTTTTCGTCAAAGCCAAGGACCAAACTTGTCTCAGAAGCGACCTTCTTTTGCTTATCAAATAAAAAGAGGCCATTTTCCGAAGGTATCCACAATCCCCCCAAGTGATCTTCATATACGGCATGCAGGTTATTGTTCGTAAATCCGGCCGACTGGGAATACTGTGCAAGGTCTTGTTTCTCAACATTCCAGTGAAATAGTCCATCTCCATTCGAAGCAAGCCACAAGTCTCCAGATTCCTCAATCAGGCTATGATAAATCGCAAAGCCAGCACTTTGGTGAATTAGGCTACTGTACTTTTCGTCTGTCAGATTAAATCCGCGGTCGAAATGATAGTATGAAAACCCGTTGGCTGTCGCTAATCCAAGCCCACTCCCAAGGGGTGAAATATGATGTATTTTAGCATCCCCAATCGGATGATCACTGTTTCTATTCGGTAGATACCGTATTTCTTTATGTTTATAATGCCATACGGCCAATCCTACGCTAGTACCTAGCCATACGTTACCTTCGTCGTCTTCAAATATGCTCCATATTTCAAGGGATTCCCGCTGAACATTGGGAATATAGGGTAGGTCATAGACCTCCGGCGCTTCTTCGGGTGACAAAAAGCGCTGCAGTTGGTCACTCTTGCTCATCCACAACGATCCATTTTTCCCTTTATGGGCTGCCAATAGGTGGCCACGTTCCCGTGACTGGTAGAAAAAGGACTCGGTATTATTGCCTGGATCAAACACTACCTTACCGGAATACGAATTAGCATAAATTTGACCATTCCATTTCGTAATTCCTCTAAAGCTATAGGCATTGTCGACTTCGTCTTTACCTGAAAAAGCAGTTTTTGCGATAGGCACAAAGGCTGTGATTGAAAATATGCCATCATTGGTTCCGATCCACACGTTGTTGTAGTGATCTACCAGACTACACTTAATGCCTTGCGTCTTGGGATAATCTTCGAGTAAATAGCTCAAATCAAGCCAGATATTTCTCGCTGGCAGGTAGATGTGCATTTCCTTTCTCGAAAAGGCCCAATGAATGTCGGGGGTCAATTGTCGTTGGTAAAACCATATAGGTATGTCATAGGGAAAAATCGGACGTGGAACAAGACTAAGCGTAGCAGATAAATAATGTGGAGGTGAAAGTACATTGGCTTGATGGCCGTCGATATTCATATCGGTCGGTAGACTTGCTGGCAATGGAAAGCTAGACCCTGGCAAACTAGCGGATTCTATTCGCACATAGCTTTCGATGGGAATGGCGTAAAAGCTATTATCCTCACATACGATTATTAATTCATTCGTATCCTGCTTTAGGTTTCTTATGGGATTTTGATTAGGAGTCTGAAAAAGTAACTTTACTTCTCCGTTTTTGTAAAGAAAAACCTCCTCATTAGCAGTGACCATAAAAAACGTTCCTATCGATATAGGTGCAAGTGCCCTGATCGAAGGTGGCAAATTAGCTAGTTGACTATCAACAAAAGGAGTCAGCTGATGTTGAGCCTTATTGAAGATAAAAAGGTGAAAATCGAACCCAGCGTCTTGGCCAATTGTCCAAATATTTCCCTTCTCATCCTCCACTAAGCAAGTAAACTTAATGCTCTTAAATGCCTTACCTACAGGTTCAAAATTTGAGAAAGACATCCCGTCGAATTTTGCAAGGCCTCCATAGGCAGCCAGCCACATATACCCCTCTTGATCTAGAAGCATATCATTCACCATCGTCATAGATAGTCCGGCGTTGCTAGAAAATTGCCTCATTTCAACGTTGACAGCTTGGGCAGAAATGCTCTTTCCAGTCATAACTTCCAAAAGCAATATATACCCAAAACTGATAATGATCCTGATCAAACCTACTTGAAGTCGAATCCCGTCACCATTCATATTTAAAATATAATATACTGAAAACGATGGGTCTAAATAACGATAAAAAAGCTTTTAAACAAATAATTCAAAAAAAAATGATACAAAAAAATATAGCCATACGAGCTCTCTTATATAAAAACAGAAGAATACCGCTATGGGACGAATCTTCTATACCGTTCTAATAATCCCCTCCCGTCAAACTCTCCAGCACAGATTGCTGCCAAGCCAGCATTTCGGCCTCCATCTCGATTGCCAATTCGGGCTTTTTGTCAATGACATTAAACTGTTCCTCGGGGTCTGCCAAAATATCAAACAGCTCTCTCTTTGCACTTGGCCCCTTATCACCATGTATTACCAGCTTGTACTGATTGTCCAGCCATGCTCTAGGCCCGGCAAAATCTTCTTCCTTAATATCCGTACGATGAAAGTTCTTAAAATTTCTGGTAGCAATCCCTCCCATTAATTTCACCAACGGCGTAGTCCCTATCTGTAATTCGGGTTCTATATAAGGAATAAGTTCCTCCCCACTTCTATCGCTACCGTTCCAAAACCCAATGGGAGTCGGTCTTTCGATCAGGATATTGTTAAACACCCCAACCAAACTTACACCGTCAATCGGCCGATCCGGAAGCGGCTGACCTGCAATTTGGCATAAGGTGGGCAAAACGTCCGTACTTACCCCATTTACCTCGCTGATCTGTGGATAATTGATCCGATTAGGCCATTCCAGCACACTGGGAACCCGAATTCCCCCCTCGTACACATTACCCTTTTGCCCCCTAAAAGGCAGCGTAGCAACTCCTTCCTGAGGGGTGCCGTTATCTCCAAAATACCAAAGCAAGGTATTGTTCTTTAACCCCTCAGCGGCAAGGTAATCCCGCAGCTGACCAATGGATCTATCCATCGCGGTGATCTCCGCAAAACGCTCAATCAATACATCACGCTGAGGGCGTTCTACGGTACCTCCGGTTTCGTTGGAGGTAAGTTTCACCATTTTGTCGCCAAAATCCGCAGGCAAATCCTCGTAAAGGGCCAAATCCTCTTCCAATGCGCTATAGGGTTCGTGCGGCGATCCATACCAGATCACCACGAAAAATGGCTGCTTATTTTCCTTGGCCTTTTCTATAAATTTTAGGGCCTCATCAACCACGACTTTTGATCCCTCTCCCTGAAAGACGACCGGATCGGCGCCGTTTATCGATAATGGCGGATCCATCTCGAAAAAATTATCGTGGGAGACCCATTCATCAAATCCCATCGCGCCCGGATTGGTAGGAGACGATGCCTTAACGGGGCCCAAATGCCATTTTCCAAAGTGAGCAGTAGCATAGCCCGCCTGTTTCATCACCTGTGCTACGGTAATTTCCTCTGGCCGGATCGAATGGCCAGGGGTAAAGGTGCCATACCGGTTGGGATGACGCCCGGTCATAATGCTTCCTCGGGTGGGAGAACATACGGGGGAAGCCGAGTAGAAGCGATCCATACGTAGGCCCTTGTAGGACATTTCATCGAGAACAGGTGTCTTGATATAGGGGTGTCCGTTATAGCCTACCTCATCCCAGCCGTGGTCGTCGCCCAGCAGAAGGATCACATTTGGTAGTTCAGGTGCTGATGCGGTTTGATTGGACGACTGACAGCCCCCTATTCCAATAAGGGACAGGATCAGCAGATTAACATATATTGGCTTGATCATCTGATATCAAATTAAAGAAAGTAACTTATTTTTTCGTTGTAACGCATTTCCGCGAGGGAATAGTTGTCCAAGGTAAGCAATACGGATCAAAGGGCAAATTCAATTTTTTTAAAACCCCGATTGCATGTCATGAAAACACCTCCTCGTGGGTCGGTACGCCGGCTACATCCCTATGGGTAAAGCGTATTCTCGGTTTCCCCTCGCCCCTATCCACTTGGATGCTTAGAAATCCACCCTTTACCCTCAAAAACCGGTGTTCCTGTCGCCTATCCTTCGGATCCCAGCCTTGGGCATGGAAGTCACTGACGGGACCCGAACCAAATTCAATAAGTCCTGTTTCCGCATCCTGGGAAACGTATTGCCAGTGCCGGTCACCATTGACGACAAACATGTTAGGTATCTTAGCCAAAAAATCCCGCAGCCATTTCCCCTCTGTTTGGTAGACTTTATTGGCATGATTGTCCTTTTTATTTTCCCTGTCAGGGCCTACGACAGGTGTCGCGGTAAACAGTATCTTGAATGTGGCATCCGACGCGGCTACGGATGCTTTGAACCAATCGATTTGTTCTTTTCCCCAGATCGTTTTGTTCGGTCCATCAGGCGCGTCATTTGGTGTACGGAATTCTCTTCCCTCCACCATCCAGATTTCGAGGTCCTTTCCCCTGCGGATGTTGCGGTAGGGTTTGCCGGAAATAGGCACATTTTCATACCAGAGTTTCAAGCCGTCGGCATAGGTTAACGTTCCATAGGGCGTGGATGCGGGGTGTGCATCGTCTTTCAATAAATCATGATCGTCTTTCAACATATAAATGGGAACCTCACGAAAAAGGTCCCTTAAAGATGGCCATCCATCCATGGCGTGCCACTTATGCCGCGCCGTGTCAATATCCTTTGCCAATGGTCCAGGTTTGTCATAATACACGTAGTCGCCTGTTTGAATAAAAAAGTTCGGCTTTAATGCACGCATGCTATCGTAGGTCTTAAATCCCCGCTTTTCGTTGTCAAAACTCCAGAAATACTGACAGGTAGAAGTGGTCAACAGTACAGGAACGGGCTGATCTGACGGTGTAGCCGTTGAAAATGATCCGTTGGTTACCGTTTCCGGCCCCTTCTCTGCCGATTTCGCGGTAAGGGTTACCAAATAGGTTGTTCCAGATGCTAGCCCCGTAAAAGGGATTTTAGCCGTAAAATCATCCTTTGCGGACACAGCTATCCAGTCGGATTCCATTTCAAAGTCACCCGAGGAAATCCGAGCGCGCACTAGGCCAGGCCCTACTTGAACCGCACCATCCATGGTGGCAATGGGCTGGTTCTCGTCAAAATCAATCGGATGACGGAACACCTTGTCCTCCCGCTGATGCCGAACAGGGTTGGGGACTTCCTGTACACATAGCCTGGTCCAAAAAATAACAGAGCTTTGTGTAACCTCGCAAATTTTGAAGCCATTTGTAAAGTAAACCTTATCCAGGCGGGTAGATGGACTTGATCCTTTTGCCCAAGAGACAAAGGGGAATTGACTGAAAAAGGACAGGGAAAATACTCCCAAGCCTATCTTCTTAAAAAAATGTCTGCGGCGTTTGATCATAGAATGGTTAATTTAATTGCTGACTAAGAAGGTGCTGTTGGTTTCGGATAAATAACTAACCAACAATCAGTTGCTGTAGAGTCCGGTATTTCCTTTTTCCCAAAGGGGCATCAAGGCCGCAACCACATCCGGTTGTTCAGCGGCAATATTTCTGGTCTCCAACGGATCCGTCTGATGATCGTACAGTTCAACGGTTGGGTTCTGATCACGGAAATATCGGGTAAGCCGATATCGGTCATTCCGCATGGTGATACCCTTGTTGAAATAGCTGTAGGAGACATTTTCCCGCTTGGGGTCAGTTCCTTCCTTAATCAAAGTGCCCAAGGGTTGTCCATCGAGGGAAAAGTCTACTGGAATACCGCACCATTCCATAAGCGAAGGATAAATATCGATCGTACTCACCACGGAATTTCCCGCTATAAATCGAGGTGCCATACCTGGAACCCGAATGATAAGCGGGCTTCTAAGCGCTACCTCAAAGGTCGTGTGTTTTCCCCACACCCGGTGTTCGCCGAGGTGCCAGCCATGGTCTCCCCACACGATGACAATTGTGTTATCTGCCAGGCCCTGCTTCTCAAGTTCATCTACTACCTTCCCAATCTGGGCATCCACGTAACTGACAGAGGCGTAATACGCGTGGATCAACTTTCTTGCATAGTCATCGGAGAGCGCACTGTCCAGGCTTGCCCGTTCATCCCCTGCCTTATACTGATTGAATTCACCCATTTTTTGTAGGCTGGCCAGGTGGATATTTTCCGGAATATCCGGAGCTTGCGTTAGGGGGATTTCGTTTCGGTCGTATAGGTCCCAGTATTTTTTTGGAGCCGTAAAGGGAAGATGGGGCTTGAAAAACCCAACGCCCAAGAAAAAGGGCTGTTTTCCTGCTTTGAGTTCCTGAAGTTTTTGCACCGCTAGGTCGGCGGTAATTCCGTCGGGATAGTCCCTGTCGCTGACATCAGCCATTTCATAGGGAGCTACCTGCCCCTTTTTTTCCTGCCGGTTGGAGCCATCGGCATAACCGAAGAAAGCATTCCATCCAGTACCCCATTTATCGGCGTCGAAAAGAAACTCATCCCAGCTATGCGGCATCTCGGGTCTTGCGCCTTCAGGGGATTCATCATACCCATAGATCACACCGTCCACCGAGTGGCTAATTTTGCCGATACCAACCGTCCGATAGCCATTTCTTCGAAAATGATGTACCATACTTTCAGGGGATTCACCTTCCGGCTCGTCGGACATGAATGTTTCAAAAGCAGAATTCTTCAGATGATCTACCGTCCCTGGCAGCAACCCTGTCAACAAATTGCACCGGGAAGCGCCGCAAGTCGGTACTTGCACATAGTGGTTTTCAAATACAGCAGCGGTGTTCCCCAATTTGTCAAGATTTGGCGTTTTGATCAAGGCATTGCCATAGGGACCGATATCAGGACGTAGGTCGTCAACGGCTATAAACAATACGTTCATGGGGCCGGAGGGCTGTGGTGAATTACAGGCCCATTGAGAAACAAGCAAACAAAGCATTAAAAAATAAGGTGATACGCGGAGAACATTCATTTTGGCTTTGGGTTTTTTCAAACTGTTAAGATAAGCTAAATTTATTTTCGACAGGTTTATGATTCCGGATTTTCCACAAATAATTCTTATTACACCAGCTCGTGGCCGATTAATAGCCTCGGGTTTTAACTCAAGGATTTAAGAATTATTTATCGGTTGCGTTTTGGCCGCGAAAGCGTCAATGATGAATATCCCCTACCGCCAAAACCCGATAAGGGTTGGTCGTGCTTTGGTTCGGAAGGACGGTATATTTCAATTTAAAAGGAAGAAAACCTATCCCGCAGATTATGGGAAAGAAACAGAAACACAACCTATAACCCATCAACCATTCGGCCCATAATCCCATCAACTTTACCTTACATCAGGCAAAGTCGGGTTTTGGCGGGAATGAGTGGCTTCTTCAACCTTTACCGCTGCCAAAACGTAGTCGAGATAATCATTCCTAACCAAGGGCTCCGCTAGCGCTTCACCCTTGGCTATTGCCCTGGTTGGGGCTGAAAAACTATAGAGCAAGAGGTTATACATATATTTGTATGTGTATATCAACATATTCTTAAGAAAGCCATTGCAAATGGCCTAAAGCAAATTACCGCCTTTAAGAAAATTAGAAATAGAAGGAGGTAGTGAATACCACACCCAGAAGAGGCTCTGCTAACGCTTCACCCTTGGCTATTGATTTCGCCCCTGTTGGGGCTGAAAAATAAAGATCAAGACGTTATACCTGTTTTTGGATTGGTATATCAAGAGCTTTTTTAGTAGGCCATTGCAAATGGCTTAAAGCAAATTACCGCCTTTAAGAAAGTTAAAAACAAAAGGATGTAGTGAACACTACACCCAGTAGAAAAAAAACGGAGGGTACTGTTCCTTAAAACACCACCCTCCATTTTCTACATTGCGCTAAGGATCAATTATCCCACCACGCATCTAAGGTTTTCATAAGGTTTTTCACGACCTTAGGATTACTTGAAGCCAGGTTGTTTTTTTCCATGGGATCCTTGATGATATTGTACAGCAATACATTCTTATTCTGCTGATTAGCTACATCGGGCACAATCATTTTCCAAGGAGTGGTAATGATCATTCTGCTTTCCAGGGATTTTTCAGGTTGGTCAACCTGCACCATATCGTGCGAAAAATCGAGACTATAAATAACGTTTCGTTTTCTTACCGCTTTTTCATCCATCACGTTTATCCCTTCCATATTGGCTTCTGATTTCAAACCAACTGCAGCCAACGTCGTGGGAACAATATCAATACTGCTACTCAGGTTTACGGTATTCATTTGCGGTTTGATCCGCTTTGGCCATTTATAGATAATGGGCGTTCTGATACCCATATCCTGTGGATCTTGTTTGGATCCAGGCGCGTAGATATTTGGCTTATCGGGATCTTGAATCCACCCATTATCCGTAACAAAAACCACCAGCGTATTTTCCGCAAGTCCCTCTGCCTCTACCTTATCCAACAGTTGCCCTACAGTAATATCCAGCCACTCGCACATGGCCCAATAGGCGGCTATCGGCTTGGTAGGGGCTTTAGGGAGGTATTTTTGCAGCAATGAATCCGGTGGATTGTGTGGGCTATGTGGTAAAAATGGTGCATACCATACAAAAAAAGGGTTCTTTTTGTCAATTGCTTCATCGATAAACTCAAAGATAGGATCCATTCCCTCTCTTCCGATTTTCAAGCCCTCATCGCCATGTCTGCCACCTTTAGCTGGGTCACCATGCGTCATCCCATGGGTGAATCCTCCCTCACTCCAATGTCCCCCCCACCATTTTCCGGACTGAAAGGACAGATAACCGAGTTTCTTCAATAACATGGGGATTGTCGGGTACTTTTGAAACTCATCCAAATAGTCTTTATATAACCTCGATCTTGCCGCCATCCAGTCAGATCTATACCGCTGCCCATCAAATGTAAATGCGGGATCATTTCCCGTAATACCATGTTGATGCGGATACAAGCCAGTGATGATCGACGCTAAAGAGGGACTACAAAGCGGCGCGGTAACATACCCACGCGTAAAAGTTAATCCATCCGCTGCCAACTTGTCAATATTGGGTGTCTCAATATGTGGATGACCAGTAAATCCATAGTCATTCCA
The DNA here is from genome assembly GCA_016124425.1 of Cytophagales bacterium. Lineage (GTDB taxonomy): Bacteria > Bacteroidota > Bacteroidia > Cytophagales > Cyclobacteriaceae > Lunatibacter. The sequence continues at coordinate 7,263 of WGNT01000094.1, read as the reverse complement.
AGCCTGATCATCTGAAAGAATATAGATGATGTTTGGCAATTTAGACTGACCACTTGCTGCATTTAGCGTCAATACTAAAAGCAAAAAGGAAAGTACGTCTGAAATCCTATTTCGTTTTATTTTCATAATTTAGACGTTTATGGATGCAGAAATCAATACCCTGGGTTTTGGGTGATCCGATTGATCAAAATTTGTTCCGCAGGAATTGGCGCTAATAATTTGTTCTGGGTCACGTTGAATGAGGTGGCGAATAGGAATGGTTTCATTGCCTTTTCTCTTATACCGTGCTCGGCCATCGTTTCTAACGCCTTACCTGTCCTTTTCAAATCATACCATCGTTGGTTTTCAAAACAAAATTCCACTTGCCGTTCTTTGGCAATCAGTGCTTTCATTTCACCCGCATTTAACCCATCAATGGAGTTGGTCAATCCAGCCCTGTCTCTCACCATTTTCAGATAGGGGACAGCCTCTCCCGTCCGCCCCAAGTTATTTAGTACCTCGGCATACATAAGAAGAACATCCGAATACCTGAGAATTGGCAGGTCATCGCCACATCTATCATCGGGCGCGGACACGGGCGGTTTATACTTTCCACAGTATAGGATTTCCCTTATTTCTCCATCCCAATCTTCTCCAGTCCAACTTTTTATGGATGCGTTTTTCCGTAAGTCTCCTGGTTCAAATGCATCAATGAGATCTTTAGTGGGCATGTTCCAGCCGGCCGCGATCATATTGATATTTGGCCGCTTGGTAATTTGACCTGCAGAACTCCATGGGGCAAACATGAATATATACCTGTTGGACAGTTCCCTATTATTTTCAGCATATTGTATCGAAAATATGGTTTCCGTGAAATCAGGGTTTGAGGGATCGAATAAAGCCTCGTAGTTTGACCGTAAAGAATAGACGTTAGCGTCAATAACCGCCTTTAGAATTGCTTCTGCCTCTGTATTATTTCCGATGGTGAGGTGAACCTTTCCGAGTAGTGATCTTGCCGCATGTTCATTTGCTCTTCCGTTTTCTTTGACACCGGTTGCGTTTGTGAAGTGCGATATAGCCTGATTCAGGTCATTGATGATCGATTGATAAACTTCCTGTTCTGTAGACCTACCGATAGTTACTGCCTCCTGTGCGGTAATCGGCGTGACAACCAGTGGTACACCCCCAAACTGCCGAACAAGGTTAAAATAATACAGAGCCCTAAGAAAATACGCTTCACCGGCAGATCTGTCCTTAAAGGCTAAATTTTGCCATGTTACTCCCGGTCTTTCTATCTCGTTTAACAGTTTGTTGCACCTTGTTATCCCGTTGTAAGAAAGATCCCAAAAGTTGGCATATCCCCTGTTGTCTGAGGTAATGATAAATTGGTCAATGACTCCGCGAACAGCTTCCCCGGTCCTGATATTATATTGAAAGCTGGTATTGTCAGAAATCAGTTCCGCGAGTACCCAGTGAAGATCCTTTTCATAATCCCCCATGGGAACATAACACCCGTTAGCTAATAGAATAAATTCTTCTTGGGACTTGTAAAAATTCCCTTCGTTTAACGTTGTCTCAGGAAATATCTCGAGAAAATCTCCGGAACAAGAACAAATCAGTGAGATCAATAGAACAATTATATATTTTTTCATGATTTCTAGTTTAAATTGGAACAGTATCACTTAAAAGTTTAAATTAACTCCCAGCGAGGTAGTCCTAGATAGTGGATAAGAGGTCATGTCAAATCCTGGAACCAGCGTATTGTTTTGATTTGCAGCCTGCCCCTCCGGATTTGCGCCGGTATAATTGGTAAACATCGCCAGATTCTGTACAGTCAGGTAAACTCTCGTACTGTTTACAACCTTTACCTTCTCCATCAATTTACGTGGAAGCGTATACCCAAAGGTCAGGTTGGCGATACGGAGATAGGACGCATCCTCCACCCACAACGTCGATACCCTATGGCCCCAACTTGGTCTTACCTGAGGGATGCCGGAACGAATGCCGTCACCGGGATTCTCCATGCTCCTCCAGCGATTTTCCCAAGCTCGATCTATGTTAAAGAAGCCTTGAAGATTATCGGTAGTTTGCCGCAACCCGTTCATTACCTGCCCTCCGTATTGACCGTTGATGATAATCCCTAAGTCAAAGCCTTTGTATCCAAAATTATTGGTGAATCCGAAGATGAAATCCGGATGAGGGTTTCCAATTATGGTGTAATCCAACACATCATTTATCAACCCATCACCATTGACATCTTTGTATTTTACATTGCCTTCATAGACTTGAGGGGTAATAACTATATCGGGACTTTCTAAATCTTCCGGCGTATACACACCCTCTAGAACGAACCCGTAGAACTGTCCAATGGGCTTGCCTACTACCGATACGTGGGTAGGATTGCCATCATTGTTTCCGGCTAAAACCCGAACGGTGTTATCGTTCAAGGCGATTACCTTGTTTCTGTTGAACGCCACGTTCGCATTGATATCCCAGGTGAACTGACCGGCTATCGGTGAACCTCCAAGCGCTATCTCCACACCGTTATTCCGGACATTACCTTGATTCACCGTTTGCGAATTAAATCCTGTAATGGATGGAATCACATCGTTTAGGAGCATATTGTTGCTTTCACGCCGATAGAAATCCACCAATAATGAAAGTCGGTTATCGAGGAACTGAAAATCCAGGCCCAAATCGATCTGATTCGATTCTTCCCAGGTTAAAAATGGGTTAGAAATCCCCACACTGGAGGCAGTGACTTGATTGTTGCCGAACACATACGATCCGGCGGATATGGAGGCCAAATGGGCATAGTTTCCAATGTTGTTATTGCCGCTTTTTCCATAGCTAGCCCTGATCTTAAATTCATCCACCCAATTCACATTTTCAAAAAATGCCTCTTCTGAAACCCTCCACGCTGCCGCAAGGGACGGGAATAAGGCAAACCGGTTTTCGCTTCCGAATCTGGATGATCCGTCCGATCGGAACGTCGCTGTAAACAAATACTTATCGTTTAGCGCGTAATTAACCCGCCCTAGGTAGGAAATCATACTCCACTCGTTGATCCCCTCTCCCCATGAATCTATCGCCTGGGCAGCATTAATCGTGGTAATCAGGTCATTTGGAAAGGGATTTGCGTTTACGTTAATGCTATTGGCCCTGAATTTCTGGGTGGTATATCCCGCCAAGGCATTGATCCGGTGTTTACCAAAAGACAAATCATAGTTTAGCGTATTTTCTACCAGCCAGTCAAAACTATCCATCCGATTGTTTGAAGACCTTCCGGTACCCGGCACCGGAGGTCTGTTGGATCCACCAATGGTACTAGGAATGAACTGGTAAAATTTTGAGGCTTGTAAGATCGTGTTAAGGGAGGATTTGAAAACCAAATTTGGCAACAAGGACCATTCCGCATATGCAATTCCTAGATTCTGAAAGGTATTTTGCTTTTGGGTTATATTCTCCAAGGAATAAAGCGGGTTTGCAAAACTCCAAGCAGAATGAAACCTACTCCGGGGAGCCCGGATATAGGGTACTAGGTTACCGTTTTCGTCATAGGGGGTGGATATTGGGTTTGCCCAAATACTGACTCCCAAGATATCCTCTCTATTTAGATTTGTATTTGCCCTATTTTGTTCAATAAAGGTTGGCTGCAAGGAAACCCCCACTTTGAATTTATCACTAAGATTGGAATCAATACCTAAGTTGGCACTATACCTTTCCACTCCGGTATTGATCAACACCCCCTCTTGCTTAAAATAGCCAAAATTCAGGTTAATCCTTGAATCCTGCGTACCCTTCTGAATATTGACGCTGTGGTCTTGAATTTGTGCCGTTTGCAAGATCAAATCGTACCAATCGGTCCCTTGCCCTGTCAGGGCGTTCAGATCACGGTATTCTTCTGGATAGTCTTCCAATACCGCTGCCCTATTTTCGGTTTGCCTTACCGCGATATCGATCCGGTCGCGTTGAAACTGGGCAAACTCCCGTTGATTCAATAGATTGGGCCGTCCCTTTTGCGGAACCTGCTGAACACCATACATGGAGGAAACACTTACATTGGTTTGCTCATAGGCTCCTTTTTTGGTGGTTATCATGATTACCCCGTTGGCACCACGGGAACCATAAATGGCCGTAGAGGAGGCATCTTTTAACACGGTAATCGATTCTATGATATTGGGATCGATAAACATCAGGGGATTTAACGTTTGATTCATACCCGCCGAGTACGGCATCCCATCTACCACATACAATGGCTCATTTCCAGCGCCTAAGGATCCGCTACCCCTTATTTTCACGGATGTTCCAGCACCCGGTGCACCAGAAACTTGCTGAATTTGCACTCCGGCAACCTGACCGACCATTTTTTGATCCAAGGTAGAAACAGGAAGGTTTTTGATAGCTTCTTGATTAATTGTCGATACAGAGCCTGTGACATCCTCCCGCTTCTGGGTTCCATACCCCACTACCACAACCTCCTGCAGGGAAGATTGATCTTCCTTTAGCACAATCGTTACCGAGGACTGATTAGCGATAGTAAATGTCTGGGTCGCGTAGCCTATAAAGGAAATTTTTAGAATCGCCCCTTCGCCTACATTCAATGTAAACTCCCCGTCAATATCTGTAACCGTGCCCATTGTAGTACCCTCCACCACAACCGTAGCTCCTGGAATGGGTTCGCCTCGCTCGTCTGTCACCTTACCACGGATATCAATTTCCCTACGTTCAAAGGTAACCTCCTCTTCAACTTCCACCGGCGCGGGGTTCATTTCCGATGCCTCACTTTTTACTACATAGATATTCTCATTTACGCGTTTGAAATCGTAATCCACCTGCTCGGTGATTTTTTTGAGAACGGACTTAAGGTCACTGGAAAGGGTCAGATTGATCAAGGAGCGGTCTTTAGCGACTTCTTGATTGTAGGCAAATACAAAATCGGTCTGCTTTTCCAACTTAGCTAATACCTGAATCAGACGCTGATTGGTTACCCGAAGGCTAACCTTATAATCCTCCATACTCTGTGAGGAGGACGGTTCCGCCAATACTACCTGCATGGCAAGCAGCAGTAGCAGAAAATACTTCAGGGTTTGTTTTGAATAAAGCACAATTAGCCTTAGTAAATTAATTTTCATAATTTTGAGTGTTTATTGTTAAACTAGATGGGCATCAGCCCGTTGAAGATCCATCCGGGACTGTTGCAGCAGTTCCGGATTTGTTTTATCAGGGGGTTAGTGTTTCATAGGCAGCATAATGTTAGTCTCGCGGGCATCTTAAGGTAAAATTTATTGTTTACAGCCCCGGTAGTGCACAAGCAAGGTTCCGGGTGCTGTTTTTTCGTAACTGAAATCAACTAAGTTGGTGAGTCCGGACAGGACTGCATATAAATTCCTGTTGGAGTAGCTTGCCTTTATTAGACATTCTGTGCCCGGATCTCCTGTAACCTCTATATTCAGGTTGTATATTGTTCCCAACCTTGCCAAAACCTCACTAAAAGGAACTAGGTCAAACGCTATTTTTTCCGCTCGCCAAGTCAGGTATTCTCCCGCATCTACGGCCTCTACTGTCATTTCCCTGCTAAGCGGGTTCACGCGTGCCAGCTGACTTGGGCTCAGCACTAGCTGCTGCTCGTCATTTACTGACTCATGGAAGACGGCGACCTTACCGGTTTTTACCATAATTTCCACATTTGCTGCGGCAGATTTGATATTGAATGACGTGCCCAATACCCGGGTCACGATGCCGTTGCTTTCCACGAGAAAAGGCCTTTCCTTTTCCGGCATTACCTCAAAAAATGCCTCACCTTCGAGCACTACTTTACGGGAATTTTGGTCAAACTCCTCAGGAAAACGTATCGAGGAGTTTGTATTCAGATACACCACCGATCCATCCTGAAGGGTAATACGGGCCTTTTGCCGCTCTCCGGTAGATCGTTCCAAATAGACCGGACTTACATCACCTGACAGTTGATGAATCAGAAGGTAACCAAGACCTAGAACCAAAAGAAGTGAAGCCGCTAAACGCCAGTAAGTAAATACCGAAGGATCACGCCGCTCGCTTTCCGACAAGCGGGCATCTATGCGACGCTTTATTCGGCCCTGTATGGCTTCCTCCTCGCGCGCGTTCATTTCCCAGGAAACCGAACGTTGCTGCATGCGGTCAAATACCTCAGCAATTTGCTGATTTTCATCTTGGCTAGTCAACCCGGCAGCCTGCTTGTCCAACAGCCGAAAAAAACGTTCTTTGTCCATGTCATTTTTTGCTATGAATAGTAAGTAACATGAACAAGGGTTTCTACTTACGTGACCCTCAGAAATATTTCAAAAAAAACTAACTACCCGAAATAAATCATCTCCGGCAAGTAGACCGCTAGGAACAGCTGTTAAAACGACTATCCTCATTAAAAAAAAATCACTAACAAAAACCAAGAAGCATTATTTTCGCCCAGGTTTTTCTTAATTAATTTAAGCGCTTTATATATATGGGCTTCCACTGTCCGTACAGAAATACTGAGCCTATGGGCAATCTCCTTATTTGAAAGCTCATTCTCTCTACTTAATAAAAACACTTCCTGACATTTCTACGGCAGCGCATGGACACTGCTGTTAATGATTTGGGAGGTTTCTTGGGCCTCATACAGCAAACCGACTGAATCCTCTACTGGAAGATACGGAAGAATATCCTCATAAGGCATGGTGTGCTTTTTGTTTCTAATGGCATTGATTACTTGATACCTTGTCGCACCAAACAGGTAATTTTCCAGATTTTCTACCTTTACCTGCCTGCTTCTTTCCCATAATCGGATAAATACCTCCTGAACGATATCTTCGCACACAAGCTGGTCTTCGAAAATTTTGTAGGCATACATAAAAAGTCGTTTCCAATACCGCTGATACAGGGTATCGAAGGCTGTTCTGTCTCCCTTGTGGAGCAAGTCACAAAGCTGTTTGTCGGTCATTTGGGCTACAATAGTTGGAATGCCCTTTCAAGATAGTGTTTTTTTTGATCTCGGAAAAACTAATCCCTATTTACCGGCGGAATGCCAAAAGATTCGCCCACAAGCATCGCAGGAACAATATCATTTACCAAAGGAAAATCAACCCCCATCTCCCAAAGCGTCGTAAGTTCTACAGGATCGTCTGTTCCGAAATAATTGACCCTAACTCCTGCTTCTTTAAGTGCTTTGATGTATTCTCGATAGTCCTCCGTCACTAGTCCCCTAAGTTGGATAAAATCAGCTTGCATTTCCATCGTGGCCATAACATAATCCCACTTCCCTGACTG
>WGNT01000065.1 GCA_016124425.1 Cytophagales bacterium | reverse complement strand
TTTTTATAATTGAAAAAGCCGTGCGGCTCCCCTTCATACAAGTAAAGTTCGCAGGTACTTCCTACCTTTTGCATTACTACCTGATAATACCTGGCAGTCTCTAACGGAATTAGCACATCGTTGGTACCCAAAAAAAAGATCGTGGGCGGGGCACCTTGGTGTATATTCTGCAGCGGGGAAAACTCCTTGTAGTCCTTTCCGATCCGTTCGAACCCATAGCCACCGGGGCCGTTGTCGATGACGGGGTTGAAGAGTACGAGGGCATTGGGCACACAGTTTACAGATCGGTCATCTGTAGGTTCATTATATCCGGGTACAAAAGCAGTAGCCGCCGCGAGGTGTCCCCCTGCCGAGCCTCCGGAAGCGATAACTTTGGCAGTATCGATGCCAAATCTCCTTGCCTCGGCTCTGATAAAGCGGATAGCGGATTTAGCATCTTTGAGGGATTCAAAGGGAGTGGTCTGCTGACGGCTTTTGACGCGGTAATCGACCAAAAAACAGGTTATGCCCCGTTTGGCAAAGTACTTGGCATGGGGTTCAAATTGGCTGATGGATCCGCCGTTCCACCCTCCCCCAAAAAAGAATACCATCGCCGGGTGCCCGCTTGCGGGTGGTGGGGTGCTCGCACGATATACCTCCATTGTCAACGCTGTGGTATCTACCTCCTTATACACCAACAATTCTTGGGCATAGCTTACGGAGGAAAAGAGTAAAAGTAGCACAAAAGATAGATAATGGGTAGTTTGGGTCATTTGCTATTGACTAATAAAGTAGGGGAAACCGTTGCAAGTTAATTTCTCTGGTAATTCAAGGAGGTTTTTTCTAAACCATTTTAAATATGGCCATTTTTTTCCGGTTTTGACCATTTTTTTTCAGGTAGTCAGTTAAGCCCTTCAACTAACTTTTCTATCCTGCATCTATAGATCGTTACGGAACCAAGGTTTGCACCAAAGAGCTCCTCATTTCGTAAGGCAAAAAACTCCTTTTCGGGATTATCAAAGCCGAGTAGCGCTGCTATTCTAGCAGGTATTGGTATTTCCCCGTACCACCCCTTTTCGTTGTCGTAGATCTTTAGCCAGTTTTTCTGCTGGGACTTGACGTACTTGGGACTTAAGGTGGCTAACTTTTCCACTTCTTCTTTGTCCAAGCCCTCGCCATACACCACCGCTATTCCTGATTCGAATGGAAAGATTCCCTCAATTAGACCTGGGTATACACCTTCGATATTACCCAAGGGAATGGGCTGACCGGACACCTCAATAAATCGGGCAGCATGCAGCGGGATGACAGTGGGCAACGCATCAGTATCGCTAAGTTGATAGCGATAAATGATCGGTTCGTTGTCAAAAGCCACATAGACGGCAGTTTCGTGTATAGCCACATGAAGGTAAGGCTCTTCAAAATAGAGGTCTTGGTTAAATTTGCTGTCAGGAGCTAGGTTAAAAACAGGCACCATCTCACCGGTTTGTAGGTTAATTCGTTCCAAGAGCCTGTTTTCTTTGAAATAGCCTTTTTCCAGCGGGTTTCTTCCTCCCCTTCCAGGGTAATAAAGATACACGTCATCCCCATGGATGTCTAGGCTTTTGATATTACTCCGTAGGTTAGGTGTTCCCGCATCAAAGGGTAAAAGTACCTTTTCCAGCAGATTCAGGCTGTCGCCCAATAGGGCTATTTCTCCGAGCAGAGTCTGAACAAGGATACTGCTTGGCGACTTCATTTTTAAACCGGAAACATACCCTAAGCCGTCTTCCCCTTCCTCCGGGAAGATTTTTTCCATCACTATGTCTCCATTACTGTCAAATGTGGTAAACGATACGTCTCTGAAATTATAGAAAACCCCTAGAGAATCTTGAAATGCGGCTCCGTGGATTTCCTTTGGATAATCCACCTGAAACGAGTCTAACAAAACAAAGGTGTAGCCTTCGTTATCAGATTCTCCTCCTGAGGAGGATTTGCCACAGGAAAACAGGACCAAGGCAACTAACAAATGTAATCCGTGAAATAGTTTGGGGTGAGTCATGTACAAAAATACGTACTTCGGGCGATTTTCAAGCAAAAAAACTGTTGCTTAATGAGTCTCCAAAGATCATATCTAAAAAGCGCCCTTAACGGTCTTCATACCAGCGCTCTTCGAAGGTATGTTTGCTATCCACATCGGCAGTAAGTACCCTGTAGACCATCCAAAGCACGACGATCGGAGATATAGAAAAGAGAAAGAGAATGATACCTGTGTTTAAATCAACGAAAATCGAAGTCATGTAAACTACCAGAAACCCAGTTGCAGCGAGGACCGGAAACAGAAAATCTTTCATAGAACACGTTAAGTTGGTTATACTAAATCAACGCATTTCTCCGGTAATTGTTTTTACCGGCCATAGCTTCAACTACTTAGAAGTTTCGCTGTCTGCCCATTTACATCCTTGGTGCCCAGTAGGTGCAGTATCCTTTTTCCAGTACTGGTCCTTTAAATAATTGGCAACCGCCACACTTGGCATCTTCCAGAGGAGGAAGGTAAAGTTGGCAGTTTCCACAGATATTGTCGTCTATGGGAGATGTTTCAACATAACCCAGTTGTTTCCTTTTGGCCACTTCCGACTCAGGAAGTCCGGTCAGGTCATCACAGGATGTGACCTCAGCAAGGGTATAGGTAGTTGTTTTTTCCGATCCGCAACTACTTGAAATACCCAAAACTAGCAGCGATCGGGCCACAAGTTTTTTTAATAAGGCTCTTCTTGTCATGTTATAAGGCTCCGAGCAGTTGGTCCAGATTTTTGCCGGCTGCTTCCTTAGACGTGGCGATCGATGCTAGCAGTGCTTTGAGTTGTTCGTTTGATGCGCTGTGTCGTTTCAGCCCATTGGCTAATCCGTCCAATCCAGCAGATTGCCATGTTTCACCTCCGGCCATTGAAGGACTGTTTAGAAAGGCAACAAAAGAAGCAATGGCTGCTTTGTCACCGGTTGCCCCAATGACGTGGGCATATTCCGCCACAAAGTCCTTCTGCCAGTCACCCTCACCATGTTCTTTTAAAGCGGCCAAGAAGCGGCTGTCGGCGCCGGCCTCTGAACTCAGAATGGCCATCCGAAACCATTTGTCCGCTCCGCGGGCGATCAGTTGTTTAGACAGCAATGTAACCGTTTCGTCGTCCGAATAACCGCCAAGACTAAGGATGGCCTGTAGTGCTATTGCAGGATTCGAATCTTCTGTTAGCTTTTCCAATTCCTGTTTTAGGGTAGCATGTGACTCAGCCAATTGCATAGCATGTCGCTTTACCTCCGGGTGGGGATCGTTGAGACGTTGCTTTATTATCGCTTCAGATAGCTTGCCCATTCCATCCAATACATAAAGGGCGTGTAGCCTAGCTCGGGCGTCGTTATGCGACAGAGCCATCTGCTCCACTGCAGGGGCAATTGCCAAATCCGGCTTTTCAAGTAAAAGCCGTTGGGCGTTGAGTCTGTACCAACCATTGGGGTGGGCAAGTAGGTCCACGAGTTCCGCTGGCGATTTGGATACCAAGTCAACGGATAGATCCCGTGGGGTTGACTCGCTTTTTGGACGAATGCGGTAAATTCTTCCATGATTTTCGCCATTGGCAAAGTCCATATCTTCCTTTAGATCGTCAGGAATTGATACCGGCGTTTCTATATGCTGTCGGTAAAAATCAACCACATATAGGTAGCCGTCCGGCCCTACCGTAAAGCTTGCTGGTCTAAACCAGGGGTCTGTGGATGCGAGAAATTCCCGTTCCTTTTCCTCGGGAGCACGGGAAGCAACAAAAACGGGTGTCTCTTTATCCCGGTTCAACACATCCCGATGTATCAGGTTTCCGGCTACGTCGCCGGTAAATACGTTTCCATAAAAGGCCTCTGGAAATGCATCCCCGTTATACACGGTCCCGCCGGAGGCACCGGTAAAATATTTTTCAGCGTGTTCCACGCGGTCAAGTTTTTGTTCCTGGTACTGGATATTTCTGCGTCGGGTTCGTTCCGCACGCCAATACGGGGGCGGCGTTTGTTGGAACATGGCAAAATCGTGATCGGAAATATTGGCATTTACGTTGAGGCTAGCTTGGTCGGGATTTCTCTCCAAATACCTCCTTGGAATGACAGCTTGCTGGATATGCAGGGTATTTTGTGTAAAAAACTTGTTGTTCCAGTCATCCAAAGTATGCCCGAACTGGGCGGTTCCACTTTCCAGTTCGAACTGATCCGTATCAAGCCGGAACCTGAAATCCGCCCCGCGCATTTCCAGTTTCCCAGCTTCTGGCCGCTTTGTGTAAGAGACTACTCCGGCTTGTCCGTTGTTTGCGGCATAAATCCAGTTGTCTATGCCAAAGCGAAGATTAGTAATCTGTGCTTCAGAATTGTTTTCGAAAAAACCATCAAACAATACTTCTTTTACATCCGCCTTACTGTCTCCATCAGTATCTTTAAGGTAAAAAATATGGGGGGCTGAGGTTACAATGAGACCTCCTTTCCAAGGTTGCATGCTAGTGGCGTCAGGCAATCCGTCAGCAAAGACTACCGATTCATCCACTTTGCCGTCACCATCCGTATCGTTCAAAAGCCGTATTCTACCCCTTCCTTTTCCTGGTTCCGGTTTGTAAGGATAATCAGGCATTTCCACCACAAAAGCCCTTCCCCGTTCGTCAAACACAAGCTCCACGGGGTCCCAGACATGTGGTTCGGCCGCGAACACCTCAATGATAAAATCTTCATGTAGGTCAAAGGTCTTCAGCGAAGCTTCGGGGCTCAATGGGTCTGCGTACCTCTTTTCGCTACAATTCGTCAGCCCAATAATGAGGCCTAGGGAGATGGGGAGTATAATTGATCGCATATCGTCTTGCTTTATTTGCTAAATCTACTTGTTTTTTACCTAACGTGTGACTGCCCCGCCCAGGAATTTTAGGGTTAAGGCAGCGCTATGTGTTGCGGAACGTGTTCCAGATGCTTGTCTAAGAACGCATAGGCTGCTTTTCGCGTCTCTACTGGAAAGTCATGCCCGGCCTCTGGATACTGTACTTGTAGGTTGTCTTCCAGCCCAAAAAAGCGGTAAACCTCACTCGCCGTTGATATCCCCGCCCTCACGCCCGCTACGCTAAAGTTTCCATCGCCGAGGGGCGAGTTTGAAAAGAAAGCCCGCGGTGCCAAGCTGCCAATGATTTCCGGAAAATCAAAGGGCAGTCGTTTATCTGGCAGGTAATTTTTGATGGCCGGCATGTACCGGTCTTGGGCCCATGGTCCCAAACGCCCGCCATATCGGGCAGCAGCCGCTTCACCGATATCGTAATAGCCAAAAGGCGTCCAACCACAGCTGCTCACGACAACACGGATACGCTCATCAAATGCGGCTACAAAAAGGGCGTTGTGTCCTCCTAGGGAATGGCCGATGACACCGATTCGTTCCGGGTGTACTTGGGGAATAGCCTGCAGGATATCTATGCTGCGCATGTGGTTCCAGATCCCTAGGAGGGTACCAGATCCAAAGCCATCGGAAGCAAAGTCATGGTCTTTCAGATCACCATAGCTTGGGTAATCTGGTGCGATCACCACATATCCACTGTTGGCGAGCTCCCGAGCGACAGCCCTGTTTTCCAGTGTTGTCTGCCCATCAACGATCCTTTTTCCCGGGTCTCCCGTGCTGTGCAATACCAACATGCCCGGTACAGGAACATCAGGGGAGGTTTTTGGAAGGTAAAGGTAGGCGAATGCTGTAAATCCTGGGTAGGATTCAAAAGATACCGTATACCGGGTAAATCTTTCTTCAACCATACTGTCCAGGTAGTTGAGGCTGAGGGCAACCAAGCCGTTTCTGGAAGGCAGTTCGCCCATCACCTCTTGCATGGCAGCTATTACTGCTTCTTTTTTCTTCTGCCATTCTCCTATATTGCGAATAGGCTTGACTAATCCATCTTCCTCCCGAATACCTAAAAGGGGATGTGATGCGTCGGGTATGGCAGGTTTTTGGGATAGCAGGTGCTCAATAGCGGTCATCACCGGTTCTTCTGCAGCAGCCGTTACCGGGCTTGTTACTATTTCGTACCCGCCTTCGTCATAGGCGTCTTTGGTTCCGATATAAAAGGGACCATAGTCGCCGTATGCGGCCATGTGAACCGAAAGATTAGGGTCAAAGGCTTTCGCCGCGAGCTGGTATTCTACGAAAAGTTCCCCGGGTAGATGCAGAACACGTTCCTTTCCTAGATAAAGACAGCCGACAGGGATTGTTTTGCCCCTTTCCCGTCGTTCTTTCCAGGCTAGCTTTTGCATATTATTGGTTTTCCAGCGCACATCCTGTTCCTTCATATCCTCACGGATCTTTTCTACCTGCGGGGCCACGTCCATAGCCAAAGGCACTGTCTTCCAGGCAACGGTAGCAGGATCCAAAGGAGTCTTAACTGTGTTTTGCCAAGCGTCCCGCATGCCATCAGCCAGGCGTTGGGCTAGGAGCAGCCTATTTTCTTTGCTGCCGTCGTTATACTTACCTGCGGTAACATTTGCGCCTGCCCCATTAAAGTGAACGTGAAGCGCATCGGGCACGGCCAACTGGCGCATATACCTTGCGATCCCCGGAAAATCAGGATTGGCGATACGCGTCAGGTAATAACTTTGTGGATGTACGGCATAATAACTTAAAACTGCCACGGGATTTGCTTCATTCCAAAAGCTTACCACCGAGACTTCTGGATCTATTAGCCCTTCCGGATAGTCTCGGATGGAAGGGTCCTTGGTCGATGAGGTCCTGGAGTAGCGGATTTTACCGTCGGGCCCCGCGATCCTTCTGTTTGAAGCCACTTCCTTGACTACTGCCCGGCCAGTCCCTATATGGGTTATCGGTACGGATCGTTCTATCGATGCAGCTACTGTTTTGGCGAGTTCTTGGATAAAGGATTTCTGGTAGGTACTTTCAAAGGCACCTGGATCCAGTCCTGCGTTTAGGAGAATGGTTTCAGCGCCAAAGTCACTGATAGGAGCATCGTGTTGGTGCACGGTGTGGATGGCGACACGATCCGGGAGGGTGCCAACCGCCGCTGCCAAGGCAACCTTAAAAGCATCTTGGCTCTCATTGGCAATGCCTATCCAGTCTATCGCACATAACACAATCGGCAATCCACTTCCCTGTAAGACAATGCCTCTGGCTCTCAGGCCTAGTTCTCCGACCTGTTCCATAGGATCATAAGCCAGCATGCTTCCTAGCGGAGGCGTAGCATCCATATCGAAGGTGGAAAGATGGATTCTTGCCGCTTCATCGCGAAATGCTGCGGGTTCGTCCACAAGCATGGACCAAGTTAAGATCCGGGTGAAAAGTAAGAAAAAACTTAGTGTTAGGAACGAGTGCATGTGCTAGTTGGCGTTTGCGTTTTCGAAAATCCATTGTATAAGATCCCTTTGCTGCGCTGTTGTGAATCTATTATAACTTTTAGGCATCAAATGCGTTAGCTTGCCTGAGGCATGTATGTGTTCATACACCTCCTTCGCGCGGTTCACACTGGTTTGAACGGCGTCTAGGTCTGCATGTCTATCAAGGCTGGGGGATATAAGCAGAAGGGGATTTGGGGCGACAAGGGAAAGGATTTCCGGGTAGTCGATGGGGATACGCGATTCCTGACCTTCGAACAACCCCAAGGTTGGGATCAGCCCATAAAGGTGTGATAGGGCCCGGTTTCCTTCGTACCCGGCATCAAGAGACCAAGCCCTCCAAGGAGTAAATGCCGCGGAAACAGCGACGCCGGCAATACGGTCTTCTAGCGCAGCGGTGATCAAACTGACCGTTCCCCCTAGTGCATAGCCTCCGAGAAATATTTTTTCAGGATCAATGAAATCCAAGTCATGGAGGGCTGTAATGGCAGATCGGGTATCATCAACCATTTTGCCCATTTTGGACCAGCCTGGATAGCGTTTGTAAAATAAAGATCCTTCTTCAATGCGGCTGCCATAGCCTATAAGATCCATGGTCATCACAGCCACTCCCTTTGAAAGAAACTCGCTGATAAGTTGATTCAAGCTGGCATCAAAACCGGTATTAATGAATTTGTGGGACCAAATGATGATAGGCAACTTTCCCGAGGGGGGAAGATTTATTTGCCCAAGTGAGTCGGTAGGGTAGTAGATAGCGCCATGTTGGTAGTCTCCAAGCGCATTATAGGGTGCGATGTTTTTCCGGGCGCCGTTCTTTGGGTTTGGGCGTTCTATAAGCTGATCCATATAGTCAGCTTTGTCAGAGATTTCCCGGATAGTACTGGCCCGAATTCCCGGTGGTGTTTCCCCGAGAAGCCAGGTAAGCTGTTTCCGGATAGCGCCTCGTTTTTCGTTCCATTCAGGTATTGAAGCCATTTCCAATCCATCTTGTAGGTTGTTTACCGGAAACTGGCTGATATCAGGTACTTCGTTTAGGTTAGACTTCCATGCGTTAAAATCAAAATCGTAATAGGTATTGGTATGCCATGGAAGTGCTTTTCGCCCAAACTGAATATCAAGCCAATCTACATATAATTCGATGTCTCTAGCGGCCAGACTGTGTCCTCCATCGCGAAAGAGTAGGCCTATTTTTTCAGGGGCCCCCAATGCCATAAAGGTTTTCTTAAGTGCGTTGAAATTTTGCTCGATGGCCCAAGGATCTCCACCCCCTTCCTCGCGTATAGAGGAACTCAGCAGGAGTGAATTGGGGGCAATCAGCGCCATTAAGGAATTTTGGTCTATGGGTAATTTGTGCTCGCGCCCGTTAAAAAAACGCATGCGTGGGTGAAACCACTGCGGACGGATGGAATTCAGGTAGTCGATGGACTCGTTTTCATGGCGTTCATCCGTGTAGCGGTACGGAATCTCCCCTCCAGTGCCCCCACTACTACTGATTATCGCCGTGATCCGAGGATCAAAGGCACCGGCAAAAAGGGAGAGCTTGGCGTTTCGCGAATGCCCCGTAAGGGCGATTTTTCCTTTGTCCACCTGTGGTAAGGTATACATATAATCGACAACCCGCATGGCACCCCAAGCCCTCGTCATCAACGCGGTCCAGTCATATCCGGGATAAATTTCCTGGTAGTGGATGGTATCATCCCAGTCATCGGCTCCGGCATAGATAACCCCCATATAGCCTCTACGCACGGCAATCTGAACCCAGCCCCGGTGGTTCCATTGGCTGAAAAAAACGGGAAAGGGCCCCTTGCCGGGCGGTGTAAATACCTCAAGGGTCAGCTTTGCTTTTTCATGCGACCCCCATCTCAATTCTATCCGCTGGACGAGTATGTTTTCTTCTATGTATTCATTCAGAACGCTTGCCCGTATATCTTTTGGAGCATCTGGAAAGGTTCCTGAAAGCCAATGTTTTACCTGTTCTTTGATCCATTCCCTTTTTTGGTTCCACTGGTCCGCTGTTTTGATGGGAATGTTTTGCCGGCCTTCATCCCAAACCATTGGATCCGGTAAAAAGGGGATGTCAGGCATTTTTGAAAAGTCTGGAGGGAGTTCCTTAGTCCGTTGTTGCCAGGCATCCCAGGTACTGTCTTGAAAGCTTAGCCGGACAAATGACGCGTAGACATTTCTAGGTCGCTGCGCAGGGGTGGGATGTGGCCGGTTTAGCTCCTGAAGTTCGTTCAGATAGGTATTTCGTTTAAACTCTTCGGGCGTCTGGGCTAATGTTGGGCTGGAAATAACCTCTAGAAGTACACTGAAGCCAAGCAATAGTAGCGTTAACTTCAGTATTGAGAAGAAAAATCCAATCCTTTTAATAGACATTGCCGGCAAATAAATCATCTTCGAATATAATTAAATTCGGAATAAAGGGATTGGGTAAGGCGTTTTTTTTGATAGTAGGTATTAAGTAAGCGTAAAGCGCATCATCTTCGGGAAGATTTGCTTATTTTTCCGTCACACATTGATCGCGCTCATTTTGAAAACTACATTTAATCAACTCACTTATTTAGTTATTCTGTCCTCCATTGCTGCCCTTGGGGGCTTTTTGTTTGGATATGATACGGCAGTAATCTCTGGCACCATCACGCAGGTGTCTCAACAATTTGGCTTAGATGCGCTAGAGCAGGGATGGTATGTTGGGTGTGCGCTGATAGGTTCCATTTTAGGGGTAGGAATCGCTGGGATGTTAAGTGATAAATGGGGTCGAAAAAAGGTAATGCTACTCTCGGGGCTATTATTTACCGTGTCCGCGATAGGATGTGCCGTCTCTGCGGGGATCATTGAGTTAATAGTCTATCGCATCATCGGAGGAGCGGGTATTGGGATGGTGTCCATTATTTCTCCCATGTATATATCTGAAGTGGCCATATCCAAGTACAGAGGAAGTTTGGTGTCGCTTTATCAATTGGCCATTACCGTGGGGTTTTTGGGAGCGTATTTGGTAAACTTCCAGCTGTTGGCTTTAGCCGAATCTATTGCTCCAGATTCCCCCGACTGGGTCCTTTTCATTTTTAAAGAAGAGGTGTGGCGTGCCATGTTGGGCATGGAAGTGATACCCGCGGTCTTCTTCTTTGCAGCCACCTATTTTATCCCCGAAAGCCCGCGCTGGCTTTTGGTAAATGCCAAAGAGGCACAGGCCCGACTTGTTTTTTCGCGCATTTATAAGTCGGCCAATGACGTACAGCTTCGGGTAGATGAGGTTTATGCCGGCATACGCCACACGGCTGGGCAAAACTGGCGGGTCATTTTTCAGCCGCGTATCCGCCGGCCCATTTTAATCGGGGTGGCCATCGCCGTATTGGGTCAATTTATGGGCGTGAACGCTGTATTGTATTACGGTCCGACGATCTTCGAACAGGCTGGCCTTACCTCAGGAGATGCGCTTTTTTATCAGGTATGGGTAGGTCTTGTTAATGTACTCACCACAGTGATTGCCCTCTTCATCATCGACCGGGTAGGCAGAAAAAGCTTGGTGTACTTCGGTGTGACGGGAATGATTGTGACCTTAATCTGTATTGGTGTCTACTTTATACTTGGTGAGGATACGGGACTTCCAGCTGTTTGGCTGTTGGTGTTGTTCCTTGCCTATATTTTCTTTACGGCAATATCAATATCCGCCGTAATTTTTGTCCTACTATCCGAAATGTACCCGAACAAGGTTCGTGGAATCGCCATGTCCATTGCCGGTTTGTCACTTTGGGTGGGTACATACCTGATCGGTCAGCTTACACCGTGGTTTTTGGAAAACTTGACTCCCGCCGGTACCTTCTTTCTCTTTGCGGTAATGTGCCTGCCGTATATGTATATCATTTGGAAGATGGTACCCGAGACTGCCGGCAAAACCTTAGAGGAAATAGAACGTTTTTGGGTGAAAGAGGAAACCGGTCGTGCCTAGGCAGTTATTTATGATGGGTTTGGGTACCCTCGTCCTGATGGGAGGCTTTGGGTTACTTTTGGTAGTGTTTTTCCATGACACCTCCATTCTCTCCCTGCTAACATCCGGGTTACCTCTCGGTTTGCAGCTAGGAGCAGGATTGCTAATAGGCTTGCTGTCTTCTGGTATAGCCTTGTGGTTGATTACGCGGAAATTTTTCTTCAATCAATACGCTTATTATCAGAAGCTTATACATACGTTCACCTGGAATCCGTTCAGCATCTTTTTTGTTTCTGTCTGTGCGGGGGTGGGAGAGGAGCTGTTATTCCGCGCCGGCATTCAGCCGTTTTTGGGGATTGGCTGGACCTCTGTACTATTTGTTGCCCTCCATGGCTACTTAAACCCTACTAACTGGCGAATAAGTGTTTATGGCATTTTTATGGTAGGAATCATTGCCGGGTTTGGCTATCTCTTTGAAAAATGGGGCATTGTCACTGTAATGGTGGCACACACGATATTCGATTGGGTTCTGCTTACGGTATTAACCCAAAAAACCGACTGAGAAAAAAATAAAGGCCCGAAAACTAGCTTTCGGGCCTTTATTTTTTGTTTAGGGGAGTTTAATTTCCGCTTCAAACTGATTGCTACTTCGACCTTCTGGAGTCACTATAATGTATCGGAGTGTCAGGGGTTGTTGATTGGGCCCGGGTATTGGCGTAGCAAACGGACCGGAATACAAGGTCGCTGTTTGGTCTGCCTTATGCCCGTCTACGGTAAAGTAAACCTTTGCCTGTGCCACCAAGGGATCTATAGATACCATATGCCTACCACTCGCCTCATCTTTGCTGATGTTCACCTTAGCCTCCGGAATTCTGAAGAAAACATCCATCTTTTCGAGCTCCCTAAGGCGGGCAGGAAGGCGGTGTTTGGTGAACGCTTGGTAATCTTTATCCTCCCGCGCCATCCATGCGACCTCTGCTAAAGCAAGCGCCCTTGGGAATAGGAAATATTCCATTTTGTTGTTTGTGGGGATGTATTCTGTCCACAAGTTAGCCTGAACGCCTAATATGTATTTTCTTTCTTCCGAAGTAAGGGTATCAGGAATGGGGGAGTAGCTATATACCTTTTCTAATGGAAGGAATCCACCGATCGCCAACGGTTCTGTAGTCTTGTCTGCTGCTTGATAATGGTCAAAGTACAAATGACTGTTTGGTGTCATGATAACATCGTGACCCATTTTAGCAGCGGCAATGCCGCCCTTTTCACCTCTCCAGCTCATGACCGTTGCATTGGGTGCAAGTCCACCTTCCAAGATTTCATCCCAGCCGATTAGTTTTCGGCCATTTTTGTTCAGAAACTGCTCGATCCTTCGGATGAAAAAGCTCTGAAGCTCATGTTCATCCGCTAATTTTTCTTTCTTAATTACCTTCTGGGCGATTTCAGAGGTTATCCAATGATCTTTGGGCACTTCGTCGCCTCCGATATGTATGTACTCACTTGGAAAGATGTCCATTACTTCCGTAAGCACTTCCTGTAAAAATCCATACACTTTTTCAGTAGGGCCATAGATGTTGTAATGTACTCCCCAGTAGCCGGGAACAGCATCGCCCAAGTCATTATCATAGGGTTCGCCTTTTTCGTTATTTGCAGCTATAGTTCCGGTAGGAAGGCTTCCGTCTTTTACCTCAAAGCTTCCAAGTTCGGGGTAGGCGGCGAGCACCGCAGAAGTATGGCCCGGAAGTTCAATCTCGGGGATAACCGTTATTTGACGGTCAGCAGCATAACGCACAATTTCTCTGGCCTCCTCTTGGGTATAAAAACCACCGTGTGGCTTTCCGTCATAGATAAAGGGCTTGAAGTCATAGTACTGTCCGATAATGGTTGAATCCCTCCATGCCCCGACTTGCGTTAATTTGGGATACTTCTTTATTTCGAGCCTCCAACCTTGATCGTCCGTCAAATGCCAATGCATGCGGTTGAACTTAAAGTAGGCCATGAGGTTCAATACCTTTTTGATCTGATCTCCTGTGAAAAAATGCCTGGATACGTCCAGCATAATCCCCCGATATCCAAAGGCAGGAGCATCTTCTATCACTACCCCTGGAACTTGCAGCATGCCATTGGTATGCTGAATTAATTGAAGCAAGGATTGTAAGCCATAAAACAGCCCCGCCTTTTTTCCGGTGATTGTTATTTTATCAGGTTCTACCCGAAGGGTGTATCCCTCTTCCGATGAAAAATCGCCAGCTTCTTCCAGTACAATGGATTTTGCAGGGAGCGCAATTAGTGAGGTTTTTAAACTTATTCCATGTTCGGCAGCCAGAAACTCGTTGAACAGCGCCGCGGATTTGCGCGCGCTTTCGGTAGCAGCTATTATCGGCGTGGCTGCGTCTATCTGAAAAGTGCCTGAAAGCATGTTAACGCTTTTTGGGGCGGGAATGATGGCTAGTTCCTGTTGCTGGGCAATCAAGAGTCCGTGTACGGAAAACAGTATTCCCGCAACTAATCCTAAAATTTTCTTCATTTGTTTGCTTCCTGTTTTTTTATTTAAGTTTCAACGAATTAAAATCATCAACACCTTCGATCAAGGCTTCTTCGTAGGTGAGGCTCCAGCCCATGCTTTGGGTTAGAATATAAATTTTGGTGAGCTCGCTTAGCAGCCTTTCTTTGGCATTTGACCGCAGGTTTGATTGGTTGATTTTAGTTTCGATCAATTGATTCACGGAAGATTTTATTTTGTTGTAATCCTCTGCGTCAAATTTATTAAAATAATCTTGGGTGACATCATAATACTCAATATCGGGGTAGATATTAACCTCAGGTGGGGGGATATAGTTGATGTTAACGGTCTTTGTAGTTGGGTCCAGCTCGGTCCGTATTTAGCGCAAATCATAGGCTACTGTTACCTTTGCATTGACTATTACCAACGCCTTTTTATCGGCGGAAAAAATATCAAAGTAGTTTTTTCGGGTGTTTTTGTAACTGACCACCTGAGAGAAATTCCCCTCCGTAACGATTAACTTTCCTACTTGGGTGATTTGTTGTTGAATGAGTGCGGAGTTAACCTTTAGTTCTTCTGCTTGATTTTTTCTATTGACCAAAGCATAAAATGCTAAAACAACGATGAGTGTCAGGACTACACCGGCTATAAATCTATACATGGGCCTTTGTTTAAGGGCTCCCTGATGCAGATGACCAGGGAGCGTAATAGGTTCTAATCAATACACTTTATACATTTTGGTGGCAGAATTGATATAATCGAGTGGACTAAATGTTGTATCAAATGAATTTCGAAGACTTATAAGTTTCGTTTCAAGATCCAGAATACGGGTACCCATGTACTTGCTGTTTTTGTATTTGGAAATCAGGTCGTTGTATTTGCCGATGTTCTCGCTTATTCGGAAGGTAATGGTACCGAATCTTACTTTTAGGGACTGGATTTCACTCATCTCATAGTAGAAGGTGTTTTTCCAGTTTTTGGGGTTTAGATTTTTCTCTTCCGTTACCTTTTTCGTTATCGTCTCCGTCAGTTCATTGAGGTATTGGTACCTTCTGTTGGCGTCATTCTCGAAGGTGAACTTTCGGTCGAATTCTTTCCTGTTTATTCCAAGGATACCGAGGTTCTTTTCGAGGTTAGATTCATATAATTTCTTCAGTTCCTCCAGTTCTACATTAATGGCTTCCCATTCCGTTTCTACTAGATCCTTATCGTTGGTAAACTGACCGATTTCGGTGACTAATTCAAACATCTTTTGACTTCTGTCGCGCAGGTCTTGGGTTTTTTTGTTTGCACCTAGGTTGTCTACGTAGTTGGACATACCCATGAAAAGCGTTTGGCTGAACGTCCCAAAGATGGGAGTCCCCGCAGAGAGGCTTCCGGTGAGATTCATTAAATTGGATACGACGCCTAGTGTGGCATTAGATTCCTTATTTTCCTTCACGTACGATTGAAACCCCTTGTACCAATCATTGAACCCAGGGTACTGCGTAGGATTACCGATATTATTGAGCGTACTAAAAAACTCCCTGGCGGAATTGAAAAGAATTAGCGGCTTAAGTTCCCGCTCCATGGAAACAAGATTAATTATTGCGGACTGATAATTACCTTTATAGATGTTTAGTTCTGATTCTTTCTCAGCTTGCTGAAAATCCTCGATAAGCTTCACCCGCTCTACCAGTTTCTCTACCAACTGCCTCTCATTGGTCGTTTGTTCCAGAGATTGGTCCAACATCTGAATCCGTTGGTCAAGGTCAGAAAGCTTGGTTCCCAGGTTGCTGTTCAGAGAATCTGTTTTCAACTCAATACTTTTTAAAAGGCTTTGCTTCAACGAGTTTTCTATCGAAACTGCCAATGAATCCTGTTGTTGGCCGAACAGGGCATTTGGACTCACAAATACCCCTACCCATACGAGTAATAATATGATTTTTCGGTACATCTGATGATTATTTTTTTTCGTGATATGCCAAATTTATGCCACTTTTATCCACACTTCCAAGAACTATTATATGGAACGGCATTATGATGCAGGTGAATATAAAAAAAGCAAAAATTATGTTTTGATACGGGCGTTTGTTTGATATCTTAGTAGTTAATCTGTACGAGCAAATCATCCAAAAAATATAAACTCAAAAAACTAGTTATTATGCAGGAATTTCCTTGGTTTAAATTTTATCCCTCATCCGTACCGAAGGTAGTAGATGTTGAAGCGTTTGACAGTGTGGTTGATCTTTTTGAAGAGAGCATTGAAAAGTATAGGGATGCAATAGCTTACGAATGCATGGGAAAGTCCCTAACCTTTAAGCAACTTGATCAGCTTTCGAAAGATTTTGCGGCATTCTTGCAGCACGATTTGATGCTCAAGAAGGGGGATCGAATAGCCATTCAGATGCCTAATTTGCTGCAATATCCTGTAGCCATGTTTGGTGCTCTTCGCGCCGGTTTGGTTGTAGTAAACACCAACCCCTTATATACCCCAAGGGAAATGAAGCATCAATTCACTGATTCTGGGATTTCTGCAGTGGTTATTTTGGCGAATTTTGCGTCTAGTCTCCAAAAGATCCGTCAGGAAATTCCCGCCAAGCACATCATAGTTACCGAGATCGGAGATCTTCTTGGTGGCCTTAAAGGCGGGATTGTGAATTTCGTTGTAAAATATGTAAAAAAGATGGTGCCTGCGTATGATCTACCGGGCATTCATACATTTAAAGGTGCCTTGGCTTCAGGTGCTGCAAAGAAGTTCACGAGAGAGAAGATCGTACTTACGGATTTGGCTTTTCTACAATATACCGGTGGTACTACCGGGGTTTCTAAAGGTGCCGAGTTGACCCATGGAAACATTGTAGCGAACATGCAGCAAATCTCAGCCTGGATGAAGCCGAAGCTTAAGGAGCGGGAAGAAGTTGTAATCACTGCCTTGCCGCTGTATCACATCTTCGCCCTGACGGTTAATTGCCTTGCTATGCTAAAAATAGGTGCGCATAACGTACTGATAACCAATCCAAGAGATATGCCTGGCTTTTGTAAAGAATTAAGTAAGCACAAGTTCACGGTTTTTACCGGCGTCAACACGCTTTTTAATGGGCTGTTGAATCAGGAGAAATTCCGTGCACTTGATTTTAGTTCGCTCAAGATAGCAGTTGGCGGAGGGATGGCTGTCCAGAAGTCAGTGGCCGAACGATGGGCGAAGGTTACCGGTACGCCGCTCGCAGAAGGATATGGACTCACCGAAACATCACCGGTGGCTACCTGTAATCCCATAGACGGTACGGAAAGGCTTGGCACCATCGGAATGCCTTTGCCTAATACCGAGGTGAAAATCATCGATGATGAAGGCAATGAGGTAGCATTGGGAGAGAAAGGGGAGGTTTGTATCAAAGGACCACAGGTGATGCGGGGGTATTGGAACCGGCCTGAGGAATCCGAAAAGGTGTTTTTGGGAGAATGGCTAAAAACCGGGGACATTGGCACCTTGGACGCTGATGGTTTTCTGAAAATTGTTGACAGAAAGAAAGAAATGATCTTGGTGTCTGGGTTTAATGTGTACCCAAATGAAGTGGAGGAGGCTATATCCAGCCATGAAAAAGTGAATGAAGTGGGCGTAATCGGGCTGCCGGATGACAAGTCCACGGAAAAGGTAGTAGCCTATGTGGTTGCAAATGACAAATCCGTAACTGCGGAAGAAATCATTGCGTACTCCAGGGAAAACCTCACAAGCTACAAAATACCTAAGGAGGTTTATTTTGTGGATGAACTTCCTAAGTCCAACGTAGGAAAGATCCTAAGACGAATAATTAAGGAAAACCATGTAAAAAAATGGGGTTAAACTAAAGCCCATTTAGAAGTGTAGCAGGTTGATCCGATGGTTGCTGCTGATCAACCTGTTTTATTTTTCCCGAAGAATGACCATCTACTGATGTCAGGTAGTTGTGGGAGGGTAAACCGCTGGGGCGAGCTGTTTTAGTATTCGGGCTGGGTTCCCACCCACAAGAACATCCGGAGGAACATCCTTTGTGACAACGGCTCCTGCGGCTATTATGCTGCGGTCACCGATGGTAACTCCTGGACAAATAATAGCTCCGCCGCCTACCCATACATCCGAACCAATAGTGATCGGGCATCCGTATTCTAAAAGGCTGCCGCGGACCTTATAATCTACTGGGTGGGTGGCGGTGTATAGCTGTACTTTTGGGCCAAACAGGCTTCTATCCCCTATCACCACCTGACAAACGTCTAAAACCACGCAATCGAAATTAAAAAACACCTGATGTCCTGCCCGGATATTATAGCCATAGTCACAATAGAAAGGAGGCTCAATCCAGAAGTCTCGGCCAATTTCTCCGAATAATTCCGCAAACACGCGTTTCCGCAAGCGGATGTCAATAGGGTCACTCTCATTCAATGCTTTGAGTAGCGTTCGCGTATTCATCCTTTCTTCCGTAAGTTGTTCATCGGAAGCTAGGTAAAGTTCTCCGGCAAGCATTTTTTCTTTTTCAGATGCCATAGGTTAGTGAATCATTGTTTCTTCGAGTTGTTGTAAATGCCTCTTTTCATGGGCCAAAAGAATAGCAATGGCCTGATCAAGTGGATACACCACAAAACGGCTGGCTGGGGAAGCTATTATCAGGTTTTTTTCTAAATAGGGATCCAATTTTTCAATGTAGGCCGAAAGTTGGTCCTGCTGATCTAGAAACTTTTTTCCCTCGACCGGATCGATGAGACTGTGTCTGGGTTCCCATAGCGGAAGGGTTTTTGTTTTCTTTGGATTTTGCATTGCCTTTAGGAGCATCTCTCCAACTTTGGTTGCCAAAAAAGGCACATAGCCGGCTAGAGGTTTATGGTAATTGCCTGCTAAAATGGAGTCGAAAATGGGGAAATAGCTGGCATTTAATGTGTAAAGGTGATCGATGATTTCTCCTGGGCTCCACATTTCGGGCGTTTTTCTCATATTAAAAGCAGGGCCGGGGATGGCATTTAATAATTGTTCATATGCCCAGCTGATCTCTGTGATTTCCATTTGCCAGTTATCTGCTATTTCTTTCATTTACATTGAAATTTATACCCCGACCATTTGTACCTTGAGCCGAAGGTGTTACTTTTATAGTTACGGAAAGTTACAAAATACAATTTGCATTTTGTTACCAAAACCTGGGCCAATCTATGTACGCCATAGTAGATATTGAGACAACTGGGGGATTTAGCCCCGATAACCGCATCATCGAAATCGCTGTAGTGGTTCACGATGGGCAAAAAATTACCACTCAATACCAAACGTTAATCAATCCGGAGCGGTCGATTCCTGGATTTATTACAGGCCTCACGGGTATAGAGGGAAGGATGCTTGAGGATGCTCCAACCTTCAAGGATATCGCTGGAAAACTTTTTGGGCTGTTGGACGGGAAAATTTTTGTTGCCCATAACGTGAATTTCGATGCAAACTTTGTCAAAGATGCCTTTGCCAGGGTGGGGATAATGTTTAATCCTGCATTATTGTGCACCGTTCGTCTATCAAGGAAAATCTTCCCCGGGTATAGATCCTATTCCTTGGGGACATTATGTGGCCAACGGAACATAACCATCGCCGAACGGCACAGAGCGTTGGGTGATGCGTATGCTACGGCTGTACTTTTTGGCCAGCTTATTGAAGCAGACGAACAGGGCATCATTGCTGCGGCTATAAAAAACAGGAAAAAGGAGGTTGCTTTGCCTCCCCATATTAGCCAAGAAACCTGTGCTGCCTTACCTGAGGCGCCGGGAGTTTATTATTTCCACGATAAGCATGGAAAGGTCATTTACATAGGCAAAGCTGTTAATATCAAAAGCCGGTTTAAAAGCCATTTTTCGGGAAAAGCCAAAATTGCCATGAAAACGGAGATTCACGATGTGAGCTACGAACTCACTGGCAATGAGTTTTTAGCCCTGTTGCTGGAAATGATGGAAATCAAGAAACTATGGCCGAAATATAATCGGTCGCTAAAGGTGCATGCGACTTCTTGGGGTCTCTTCTGCTATGAAGACCAACAGGGGTTACCCCGTTTTTCCATTTCAAAAATTAAAGGCCCGCTAAAGCCACTATTAGCCTTTTCTACCCACTCAGATGCTTGGTATTACCTGTTGGAACTCGTAAAATCGAACCAACTTTGTCCAAAGCTCTGCGGTATTCAAAAGGCGGCAGATGCCTGCTTTGATTATAAAGAAGGGAACTGTCTTGGTGCCTGCTGTGGCGTCGAACCCTTGGAAACCTATGCGAAACGCGTACAAACCACACTGACCAAAATACAGTTAGACGGCTCCACGATTCTGATCAAAGAAAAGGGTAGAGAACGGGATGAGGAGGCGGCGTTACTTTTTGAAGACGGCCTTCTGGCGGCCTACGGATTTGTGGACCGGTCTGTATCGTTTGGGAGAACGGAGGATATTATTCCTTCACTAAATCGGGTTAAGCCGGTGTTCGAGACGAAATACCTGTTACGGGCTTACCTGGAGAAAGGCAAAAAGGAAAACATTCATTACCTTTCCGGCTTGGAAGGAATGATGCCTACAGCTTAAGGGTGTTTCTTTTTGCTCCTTTATTCTTATTTATAATTAAAAATTTACGAGCTATGAAAATTAACGATCATAATGCATTAGGAAGTTATGAAGCTTCAGAAGGACGATACGATACCATGAAGTATCGTCGCTGTGGAAGCAGTGGTATTGATTTACCGCTGATTTCTTTAGGTCTTTGGCATAACTTCGGGCATACGGATGATTTCAAAAACCAACGGATTATACTCAGGACGGCTTTTGACTTGGGAATTACTCATTTTGACTTGGCAAATAACTATGGACCTCCCTTTGGTGCTGCTGAGGAGAATTTTGGAAGGATACTTCAAAAGGATTTCTTGCCCTATAGGGATGAACTCATCATCTCCTCAAAGGCGGGCTGGGACATGTGGCCTGGTCCATACGGTAATTTTGGGTCCAAAAAATACCTTGTTGCCAGTTTAGATCAAAGTCTCAAACGTATGGGGCTAGACTACGTAGATATTTTTTACCATCATAGGCCCGATCCAAAAACCCCCATGGAAGAAACTATGGGAGCGTTGGATCTACTTGTACGTCAAGGAAAGGCACTCTACGTGGGAATTTCCCAATACAATGCGGAGGAGACGGCTAAAGCCGCAAAAATCCTCAAATCCCTCGGAACGCCCTGTCTCATTCATCAGCCCAGATATAGCATGCTTGACCGATGGGTTGAAGGTGGCCTACTTGATGTTTTAGAACAGGAGGGGATCGGATCAATTGCGTTTTCCCCATTGGAACAGGGTGTTCTAACCGGCAAATACTTACAGGGCTTTCCAGAAGATTCTAGGGCAGTGAAGGACGGGCGTTACCTTAAGCCTGATTCTATTACTCCGGAGCTATTGAAAAAGATACAGGCATTAAATGAACTTGCTGAAGAGCGCGGGCAGACACTTGCACAGATGGCCGTTGCTTGGCTACTGAAAGACCCGAGGATTACAACCGTTTTAGTTGGAGTAAGTAAGGTCAGTCAGTTGATCGATAATGTCAACAGTATAAAGGTCTTAGCGTTTAGTGAGGATGAATTGGTCCGTATAGATTCCATATTAAAGGATTAATCTATTATCCTAATCAAAGGCCAATCATCTACCGGAAAATAGCACGTCAGAAAACAGGAAAATCGATGATTAGTTGAGCAGTTGCCGATTTTGATAAGGGAGTGTTCACCTCGCTGATTAGGGAAAAGGTGTGGTCGATTACACTCTAAATATAACATTTGAAATCGAGCCTGCCTACCGGACAGACAGGCATGATGCAGGCGACGCCCGGAGGGATAATAGTAGTTGCGACCTGCCTGCCGGACTGGCAGGGATTCCATAGCGTGTTCCGACTAGTCGGGATAACCTTTAAAAAACAATTATAAACACATGAAAAAGGTACTATTTAATAAGACTGGCTTACCTCAGGATGTTTTGAAGGTGGAAGAAGTGGATCTGCCTGTGCCAGTGGAAGGGGAAGTACTGATTCGTGTGACGGCGAGAAATATCAATCCTTCAGACATTATGTTTATCCAAGGGATGTACGGGATTTCCCCGCAGCTTCCGAGTGGTGCTGGTTTTGAGGCAGTTGGTGTTGTTGAAAAAGCCAGCCTGCAGGATCGTGTAAAGATAGGAGATCGAGTTATCTTCACTACATCAGGGACTTGGCAAGAATTTGTAACCGTGCCAGCAGCACAGGTTATTCCCGTTCCGGACGGTATGCCAGATGAAGTGGCGTGTCAGGCGTTTATCAATCCAATGACTGCTTACGGCATGCTTCAAAAAAGCGGATTGAAAGCCGGAGACTGGCTGTTACTGACTGCCGGAGCCTCAGCTTTTTCCAAGTTGGTGATTCAGATGGCTAAGGCAAAAGGAATCCGAGTTGCATGTACCGTCAGAAGGAGCGAACAGCTTAGTCAGCTGCTTGCCATTGGTGCCGACTCGGTAGTGAACACAGCTAACGACAACGGGCTCGCGGAACTCTCAGCGGTCACCGGTGGAGAGGGCTTCGCCGTCGCTTTTGATGCCGTTGGGGGAAAAGTAGGAGCAATGGCTTTAGCTAGCCTGAAGACAAAAGGAACAATGATGGTGTATGGCATGCTCAGTCTTGAAAAGATTCCCTTGAACAGCGGTCTAATGATTTTTAAGGATCTGCGGGTGGAAGGTTTTTGGCTAAGTAGCTACCTAAAAGATTTAGATGCAGTTTCTCGTGCTAAGGCATTTCAGACGGTTCTAACAACATTAGGTACCGCTGATCTTCGGGTAGATGTTGACGCAATTTTTCCGCTCGAGCGTGTGAAGGAAGCACTTGTAGCGTATGAAAAACCTGGAAGAATGGGTAAAATACTGCTTGTTTAGAGAGATGAAGGGCGACTTCCCGATGGTGGCGGTGCAGTCGCGTTCTTAAAGGCATGGTATCCAGCGATGAGGAATAACACAACGGCTGCCGTCAATGAAGCATACACCACGGTTTCGTTCTGCTCCCATTGCTTGACCGCAATCGCGATGGTACCCCAAACCCCCACTAAAGCTGCCTCACGCATGTTCCTGGTAAAGGTTAAAAAGACATACACCGCAGAGGCTACTGCGAGAACAACAATAGCCCAAATCTCTGGTGTCAAGATATTTTGAAGTAAGTTGATACTGTTTAACCAGATGGAAATGTTAAGCGTAGTAGCGAGGACAACCCAGCCAGTATAAATTGTAATTGGCCACCAGACGAACAGGATTATTTTCACAGGAGCATTCCATAATTCAAGTTTCAGTCTAATTACCAGTTGAATCAACGAAAATAATAGGGCAGAGATGATCAAAACCGACCATACCATAGCGACATTGGTCCAAAGTATCACCCAAAGCCCGTTAAAAATATTTGAAGCAGCAAACCAAATTCCGGATGGAAGTAAAGAATCCTCATTCCTTTTGTTGAAATAACCTACCCACTGAGCTCCTAAATACCCCAATAGAAACAGGTAAATAATTCCCCAAATGGCAAAAGCGTATCCCGCCGGAGTGATAAGAGTTGGGTACAAGTCGCTGACTTCGCCGACTGTGCGCTCGCCACTTGAGCCACTTCCAATGAGGTAATTTATGACAAGTGTTAGTAAAAAAGTAACCGTGTTAAGGATGAGAAGAGGTAAGGCTTTCATAGTGTGGGGGTTTAATTCTTACTTCTTATAATTTCAAAGGTACAAAAAATAAACGAAGCTGAAAAATGAATGTAGGAAGAGTCATAAATACGGGAACAATGTTCACCTCCATTTGCGAATTTACCCGAATGTTCATTCCCCCTCGGTAGGTAAATTCGCTTTCCCAGGTACCATCTAGACAGATTATGAATTACCTTTTCCACTAGTTGAATCCATTTCGCGAAGTTCCCCGGTCAATACAAGAATTGTCTCAAGTGCTTACATTTTTCCAGTCGCCACTCGTCTTCCTATTCTAGAGAAGTGGACCAAAAATCCTATACTATGCCCGATTGCTTCATAGCCCTGTAGGTTCTTTTTCGTAACATAGGTAGCTGTTTGGCGTAGTATGCCGATAAGACCAAGACTCCAAATGAACTACCCAATAAGGTTAGCGGTGCTCCCATCCAATCCGTAACTAGTCCTATTCCAAAACTGCCTAGAGCGAGTGCTCCCATAAAAAGCATGATATAGAAACTGAGGACCCGCCCCCGTTTTTCTTCTGGAGCTAGGGTTTGAAGTAAGGTATTCGTACCTGTGAATATGAATACGCGTCCAAGCCCGGTAGTCACTAATGCAGCTAGGGAAAGTAGCAGTACGGACGAAGCCGAAAAAACCAACAACCCTACGCCAAATGTAAAGGAACCTGCTAAAATCCACTTGTCCAGCCCAAGCACCTGACTCTTGCTGCCGACAAAGACAGCACCTATCAGACTTCCTATACCTATAGCGCTCGTCATGTAACCATAAACAAGCGCGTCCCCCATAAGCACCTCTGATGCTACAACGGGTAGGACTACAGTATATGAAATTCCTACAAGGGTAATAGAAGCTACAAAGACGATCAAAAAACGAATATGTCGGGTCGTTAATGCATAGATCGCCCCATCGAGAAATTCCTCCTTGAAGTTCCGTTGCGGTTTTTCCTTTGCCACTGGTAGGTAGCGTATCTTCCTGAAGATAAATACGACGATGATGCTTGCGACGGCATAAATCAGAAATATGTAGCCTTCACTTATGATCGGAATTAATGCGCCTGCCAAGGCGGGACCCACAATCCTCGCCGTGTTAAACAGGGAGGAGTTAAGGGCAATGGCGTTTGTAAGGTATAGTTTGTCGGTCACCAAGTCATTCACAAAAGCATGGCGTGACGGCATCTCTAGTCCTGAAACTAAGCCAAAAAGCAGTTGAAGTGTAATAAGTAGCGCAATATTGATGGACTCCGTCAAGGTAAGAAATGCAAGGATGACGGCCAAACCGGCGATAAGTGACTGGCAAACCATCAACAATTGGTGTTTGTTGTATCGGTCTGCTAATACGCCTGCAACTGTGGAAAAGGTAAACACGGCAATTTCGCGCGAGAACGATACTATGCCAAGCAGGAGGGCTGAACCGGTTATTCGATAGACTAACCACCCTATTGCGACTTGCTGCATCATGCTTCCCAAGTTAGAAAACGCCTGCCCGGTGAAAAATAAGCGATAGTTTTTTGAAGCGAGGGATTTAAAAATAAGCATTTTTGAGGGTTTTTGACGTGCTAGTGCCCATCATACAGAAAAGGATTTTTGGAAAAGATAAGTTCCTCCCAAAAGCATTCAGGCAGAACCGCGTTCCTTTCCAGCGGAGATTGACAGGTGCAGCCTGGGTTTGAGCCAAAAGGGGTACAAAATCAGCACTGATTCTTTTCAGGTGCCGTCTCTACGAACGCCAGAAAGAACCAAAACAACTAGAAGATTCCCTCTCTTACCTATTGCTACAGGTGATAATCAACAGTGTTGAGCCATTCGTACTTTCACATTTAGTATTTAGCAAAAACAAAGACGAATAAGGATAATGATTTTCATTTTTCGCAATTATAATTTCCATTTAATAAAAATAATATAAAAATTTCACATTTTAGATAGAATATTTGCAAAGAAATGATGCGTGTAGTACCTTTGGGTTATCAAATAAAAGACAATAGGTCTTTACATCTTGTAGGATGATGAAACTGGCAGACATGCCCTCCGGTCTCGGGGGTGGGGATATTGGATAAAGCAAACATCGAGCTCATGTTTTCGCCTAACAGCCCCGTGGAGGTTCGACTCCTTCTCCTACAGTAGGTTATTTTGGGTTTATTGTTAATTGACTAAAGCTATGAGATTTTATTTCATAGCTTTTTTTATTTAGGTGCTTGCACATTGATGTGCTAACAAAGGGGATATCTTCTACCCGAATGAGAACCAATTATATGGTTACAGACCTACTTGGGTATCGATTACAGATTCATTTTCTAGGTGTAAAGCTGCACGAATTATACGTTCTTGAAGCTGCTTGCTTGGGGCACATAGGGGGAGGCGAACGACATGGTCGCACAAGCCTAGATGGCTCATTAAAAATTTCACTCCAACCGGGTTACTTTCCTCATACATTAATGGGTTGATTTCAAGCAACTTGAAGGTTGCTTTTTTTGAGGTTTCAGGATCTCCATGACTAATCGCTGAGATAATGGACGGATATGCGTTTGCTAACACGGAAATAACACCTTGACCCCCGACGGCTCTAAGTGCCGATGTAAACATGTCATCTCCTGAGATGAGCAAAAAATCCTCAGGCTTTCTAGCTGCGATCTGCATGCACTGTTCCAAGTTGCCGCTAGCTTCTTTAGTCCCGATAATATTCGGATGTTCGGCAAGGTTAAGCGTGGTATCGGCGGAAATATTTGACATCGTCCTACCTGGTACGTTGTACAATACGACCGGAACTGGAGATGCGTCTGCGATGGCTTCATAATGTTGTATGATACCTGCCTGGCTGGGTTTGTTGTAATAGGGGCTTACAGAAAGTAATGCATCTACTCCCGAAAAGTCCGTATCCGACAACTCTTCGAGAATACGCTGGGTAGCATTACCCCCCAGGCCATACACTAATGGAAGTCTTCCGGCGAGTATCTTTTTGGAAAAAGCTAAAATGGCTTTCTTTTCATTGGAAGATAGCGTAGCCGACTCTGCCGTTGTACCCATGACAACGACATAATCCATACCACCGTGAACGACATGTTCGATGACCCTTTCCAGTGACGAATAATCAACGGACAAGTCGTTATTAAAAGGGGTTACCAGCGCCACTCCGGAGCCTAAAAGCTTTTTCATGAAGTTAATTAATCTGCTTTAAATATTTGATAAGTTGTTCGGTGGCCGTCTGTACATCTTTGCCCTCTTTATTTAACATGAGGTCCAGATAGGGCTTTAGTGGTTCGCTGTAGAAGCCAATCGTGTAAGGAGTTGGCTGCAAGTGGAGTAAATAAAGTGTAAAGTAATTTACCTTTTCTGAGGTAAAAATAATTAAATCTGGTTTAAGTGACAGGTAATTCTTTATTTTTTGTTCAGGTTTTCCGAAAATAGTAAAGTCCTTGTGGCTAAAAGCCCGTTCATCCGTGGATTTTTCGTCGTAGAACAAACCATAAATCTGTATACTTGGCTTAAAGGAGCCGGTAACCAAATAGGTTACCTCTTCTAGTTCCTGTATATTTTGGGAAATGATCCACACGTGTTCTACCTGATCCAGAAGTAGGGTAGCTTTAGAGGGTGCTTCGGAATTCCTTTTCTCCAGTGCATTCTTAATGAAGTATTCCTTAATCCATCTCATAGGGACGATATAGAAGTAATGGTATTGATTGATTTATTCCAGCACCTCATTCTGGATAACGCTAAACGGAAAATAGACCGAGGTGATACGCGTTAAAAACTTGGGCTACTTGGTTTGTAAAAAACGCCAAATTTAATTCCGATAAGCTACGGGGATACTAATTTCAGAAATTCTTCCTCCGTAATCAGCGGAATTCCTAGTTTAGCTGCTTTTTCTTTCTTAGTGGGCCCCATATCTTCTCCTTCTATGATGAAATCTATGTTTTTCGAAACCGATTTTACGTATATGCCTCCATGGGATTGGATGAAATCAATAATTTCATCTCGCTTAAAGTGATATAGCCTTCCAGAAGCTAAGATTTTTTTGTCTTTAAGGCTTTCGCTTTCCAATATAATCTCTTCTTTGGTTGATTCAAATAAAAGACCATGGCTTTTTAACCTTTTGATGATTTCACCATTCTCAGGGTTACTCAAGAAATCCTGAAGGCTATCTACGAGGGTGTCCCCGATTCCGTTAATCTCTAGCAACTCTTCCCGGCTTGCAGCGGCTAGCTTGTCAAAACTACCAAAATGTTCTACCAAAAGCATGGCGGAGTTTTCTCCGATGTTGCGGATTCCCAAGGCAAACAAAACTTTTTCAAAGGGTTGATTCTTGCTGGCCTCGATGCCGTCCATCATGTTTGAAATCACGCCCTCTTGAAAGGTGTTCCCTTTTAGCTTGTGGACTTTTTCCAAGTAGCCAGGGGATAATGCAGACTGAAAGGGTAATAATAGGTCGTGAACTGTGTTTGTTGTTCTTGAACGGGCGGTTATGTTATCCAGTAGGTCTAAAGGCAGCCTGCCCATTGATTTCAATACAGATGCTACAGGAAGAAAATCTTCCACTTTATCAAAGGCCTCTACGTCCAACTCCTTTATGAGTGTTTGAATAGCCGCGGTATTTTCATTTACCTTTTTCCCGCTTGCCCGGATAAAACCCAAAAATGCGCGCAGCTTTTCCGTTTGTTCGGCATGGTCCGTTTTTTCCAAAAACTGGTTGATCGCGGAGAGAGACAGTCCGTCGGTAAGTGCAAACAGGGCTTTGTTGAGGGCCACAAAAAGATAGCCATTACTGCTCTTTAAGTATTGATCTTCGGAGACTTCCAAGCCCACCAATTGCGCTCTGATTGCCGGAAGCTCATAAATGTCCGCAGGTGTTTTGATGTATCCCTGATTGATTAATGCCCGTATGCGTTCAGTACCAAGCGAATCTATGTCCATCGCCCTTTTGGATACAAAATGTTCAATTCTGCCAAGCACCTGCGGTGGACAGGAATCCGTGTTGGGACAGTAGTGTTTGGCCTCGCCGGCTTTTCTCGCTAATTCCGTCCCACACTCAGGGCAATGGGTGATATAGGAAATGGGCTTTGCCGCAGTTTTTCTGCCCCCCATTTCAACAGCCGTAATTTTAGGAATAATTTCTCCTCCTTTTTCTACCCATACGACGTCGTCTTCATGAAGATTCAACCGTTCAATTTCGTTTGCATTGTGGAGTGACGCCCGCTTCACCGTAGTGCCTGCAAGTAATACGGGAGATAGGTTGGCAACAGGCGTGATGGCGCCGGTTCGACCTACCTGATAAGTGATTGACAACAAGGTTGATGTTGCCTTCTCTGCCTGATACTTAAAAGCAATTGCCCATCGTGGGATCTTTGCCGTAAAGCCCAGTTCCTCCCGATGCCGATAATCGTCAATCTTTAGCACAACACCGTCGGTTTCTACGGGCAACTGCTGTCTTTTCTCCCGCCAGTCTTCAATATAATCCATCACGTCTCGAATCGTGGGACATCTTTTATAGGTCGGAGAAACATTGAACCCCCATTGTTCCAACCGGTGCATCGCCTCATGATGTTGGTCAATACCCAAGTCTTCTCCTAAGAGTTGATATAGGTAACAATTTAGCCTTCGCTTGGCCACAATGGAAGAATCCTGCATTTTCAACGTTCCCGAAGCCGCATTTCTGGGATTAGCCAAAAGGGGTTCGCCGTTTGCCTCACGTTCCGCATTTATTTTGTCAAACTCTTTACGCGGCAGGAATACTTCACCCCGAACTTCCACTAATTCGGGGATAATGCCTCCCACAAGGCGTAGTGGTATGTTGCGTATCGTTTTGATGTTCTCAGTGACCACATCCCCCCGGAATCCGTCCCCCCGGGTAACCGCGCGTATTAACCTACCTCTTTCGTAAACCAAACTAATGGCTACTCCGTCAAATTTTAGTTCGCAAAAATAGGCATAGTTTGAATGCCCTAAACCCCGCTGAACCCGTTCGTCAAAGGCGAAAAGCTCTGACTCTGAATAGGTGTTTCCTAAGGAAAGCATTCTAACGGCGTGTGCGGCCGTCTCGAAGTTTTTTGTTATGGTGCCGCCTACCCGCTGAGTAGGGCTGTCTTCTTCCAACCATTCCGGATAGGCTTTTTCTAGAAAGACAAGTTCCTCCAAAAGTTTATCAAATTCAAAATCACTGATCTCCGAGATGTCCTCCTGATAATAAAGGTGATTATAGTGGTTAATCTTTTGGGTAAGTTCGTCAATTCGCTGTTTGGCTTCAGATCTGGATAGCTCACTCGGCATGGTAAAAAAAGGGATAATGGGTTGAAGGTTTTTGGTGACAGTGCTAGAAACGAAAGGCTTAAGATTCCCCTGCCTCAAAGGCTTTGGCTATATCCTCTTCGGTGGTGCGTAGTTTTTTTTTGCAGGCATTTACAAGTCCGCTAGCTTCTTTGACAAGATCGGCCAATTCATCAATGCTTTTATCTGTTTCCTCCAATTGATTGACGATGGCTTCAATTCGCAAAATAGCCTTATCGTAGCTGAAAGGTTCAGTTGGCGTCATGGGTTTTGATTTCTGTTAAGGTTGACGTAAGTTTTTTATCACGTGTATAGGTAACGATTTCGTCTCCTAAGCTAACTTTTTGGTTTTGTATAGGCTTTCCCGCTAGCTCCGTGCGGGTATACCCCTTTGCAAATAGGTGTTTGGGATCTAAGCGGGTTATGACCTGTTGAAGATGCCCCAGGCGTATCGTACGTGATTCCAACGTACTTTTTGCCAATTTTTTTAGTTGCTTGTGTTGATTTTCAAGCTTCAGGTTTTGAATACTGACACGGTGCCTTGCCAATGCGGTTACCTGCTGCTGCCTTCGGTCAAGTCTTTCCAGATGTACAGATAAGGTATTCCCAACAATGTTTTTCATCATGTGCTCCCTATCCTCTAGTAACCGTGATTCCTGTTGTAGGCGCATTCTGCATCTTCGTTCCATCAGGTTTAGCTGCATGTTCAGCTTATCTTCAAAATCCCGGAAGCCAGAAAGTATAAAAGCGGCTACGGCGGTAGGCGTTTTCATGGCGGTATGGGCTACGAGATCCGCGATGCACTCATCCCGCTCATGCCCTATTCCGGTGACAACGGGCAGCGTCGTATTAGCGATAGCTTTTGCCAGCTCATAATCATCAAAGCCATCCATGTCTGTTTGAGCACCGCCTCCCCGGATGATAACGATAAGGTCAAAGCGCCTTTGTTGCTGCGTTTCCTCTATTTCTTCAATGGCAGCGATGATAGAAGCCGGAGTTTCATTTCCCTGCATAGTCGCTTGAAATAACGTGGCGGCTATCGCATAATGATGCGCATTTTCCGTAAGCTGATTGATAAAATCCCCGTAGCCCGCAGCAGTCACCGAACTTATAACGGCAATGCGTTGCGGGACAGGCGGAAGTTCAAACTGCTTATTTTGATTAATCAGCCCTTCTTTGGTCAGCTGATCGATGATTTCCTGTCTGCGTTTAGCCCTTTCGCCTAAGGTATAGTTTGGGTCTATGTCTTTTACAATTAGACTGATTCCATAGACTTCATGGAACTGTACATTGACCAAGGCGAGAATTTGCATGCCGCTGCGCAGCCGTTCACCAGTGGTCGATTCAAATTTCCGCCGTATGCCCTGATAGGAATAGGACCAGATATTTCCCCGGATTTTGGCTGTTATTTGTCCCGAATGTTTTTCAATTAGGTCCAGGTAGACATGCCCACGTACAGAATCCCTAAATTCTCCGATTTCAGCAATAACCCAGTAGCCTGGCTGAAGGTGCCTGTCCAGTGTGGTCTTGATTAGTTCGTTGAGATGTTGTAGCGATATCGGCTGTTGCATACAGCAAAGTAAGGAAAAATGGCCGACAGGGTGGCCGTTTTTCTTGAAAAAATACGGGTTACCCAACATAAAAAAAACCGGAGATGTTCCGGTTTCTTACGTTGGTTTCCTAATTATCTCTCTCGCGTCGTTGCATCTGGTATATCTGCCTCGTAAAGTCTCGGTTTGCTTCCGATAGTTTAAAGGCCTGAACCGGCGAAATCACTGTCGAGATGTTTTGCATAAATTCCTTTTCTTCCCTTAACATCTCCTCTTGAATCTGAAAACGTTTTTGGATAAGTTCTCTCGCTTTGCTTTCCGTTGGATTTTCCCCACCCTCTTTGCTGATTTCATACATCCGCCGCATGTGGTCTCGACGGGATTCGTTGTGTTGGTTGAAGATAGGCCAGAATTTCTCCGCCTGATCAGGGGTAAGTCCCAAGCGGTTCGTTATGAAGGCGACTCTTGCTGACTCCAGTTTCTCTCGGTCGACTCGGTCACCTCTATCGCGTTGGGCGTATCCTGTTATTCCAATCAATAACAGGAAGAAGGTCAATAGTGCATTCCTTTGTATCATCAGTAAAAGATTTCTGTTTCTATTAGCGTATTCTGTTCATCGCCCAGCTCGTAGTTCCATTCGGTGGCGATGATTTCATCTAGGAGCTGGTTTGGATTTTCTGCCATTCCAAGCACATCTACCTCGTCCCAAAAACCCGCCGAGATATACATCTCGATGTCTTGGTCAATATTTGCCTGTAAACTTGATTCTTCAAAGCCTTGCTCCTGGAAAATCGCAAAAAACATGCCTATTGCCAGTACTGCGGCAGCAGCAATGCTACCAAGCCAGACCTGTCTGGCTCGCTGCCCTCGCTTCCTGTATGCTATACGTTGAGGCAAATCCTCAAAATAGCGTTCCGGTACTTGAAATATGTTTTCTTTGGGTATATTTTTCATAATCTTGGTATTAGACAGGGTTTATTGCCGATGGTTTAATACGATTTAATTTGTTCCTCTATTTTTTTTACGGCATGGTGGTAATTTGCTTTCAATGCACCAACAGAGGTATCCGTGATCTGACTTATCTCTTCATAGGTAAGGTCTTCGTAGTATCTTAGGTTGAAAATCAACCTTTGTTTCTCTGGCAATTTCAATATTGCCTTTTGGAGAAAGGTCTGGATTTCATCTCCATCGATCAGCGGAGATTTATCCAAGTAGCTTTCCATGACTTCCGTATGGTCGGTGAGGGGAAAGAAAAACCGCTTTTTTTTTGATTCTAGAAAGTTTAAGCTTTCATTGACTGCAATCCGGTACAACCATGTAAACAGGCTTGATTGCCCATTGAATTTGTCGATGTTTTTGAAAACTTTAATAAAGGTATTTTGAACCACATCATCAGCGTCTTCATGCACGATCAGCATCTTTCGAATGATGCCATACACCCGCCTCTGGTATTGGTCAATAAGTACCTGAAATCCCCTGTCTTTCGATCGGGGATCCCTAATTAAGGCTATCAATTCCAAATCACTTATAGGCATCATTCAAATCCTTAGACAGGCTGTATGACGGAAGGTTTAATTGCCAGACCAATTTTTCCAATGGCATCTGATCAGGTAAGTGTAATGCCCCGGAGAAAATCCCCGATAGGCATGCGTTTCTTTCCTTCTAATTGCAGGGACGAAACAGCCAATAACGTAGTACCGGTTCTAAAGTGAAGGTAGGATTTATTATCCGTCAAGAAAGTGCCTGGCTTGTCGCCTGAACCCTGTGGTAATACTTCCGTGGCGTAGATTTTACAGGTTTTTCCGTTGAGAATAGTCCAAGCCGCAGGATAGGGGGAAAGGCCTCTTACGAGATTATGGATTTCTTCGGCAGGTTTTCCCCAGTCTATTTCACACGATTCTTTGAAGATTTTGGGGGCATGGTGGGTAAATTTGGAGTCATCTTGCTGTTTTGTAACCACATTGCCCGCTGCGATCGCCTCGATTGTTTTGAGCACTAATCGGGAGCCCCTGTCCATCAAGCGGTCATAAAGCGTACCCACATTGTCCGAAGGAAAAATGGGCTCGGTTTCTTGGAAGATGATACTCCCCGTATCGATTTCATGCTGCAGGAAGAAGGTAG
Organism: Cytophagales bacterium; assembly: GCA_016124425.1. GTDB lineage: Bacteria > Bacteroidota > Bacteroidia > Cytophagales > Cyclobacteriaceae > Lunatibacter. The sequence goes on along the minus strand of WGNT01000065.1, from coordinate 356 downwards.
TCACCCCGGTTTCTTTTTCACCGTTGATGATAGCCCAATTAATGGGTGCGGCACCCCGGTAATCAGGAAGTAATGAGGCGTGTAGGTTAAAAGTACCTTTAGGGGGCATATTCCAGACGACTTCAGGCAGCATACGAAATGCAACCACTACCTGTACGTCCGCCCTAAAGCTACGGAGTGTTTCGAGAAAAGCCGGTGATTTCAAGTTGATAGGTTGTAGGACGGGGATGCCCAATCTGTCGGCGCTTTCTTTTACCGGCGAGCTTCCGAGCTTTTTCCCCCTTCCCTGAGGTTTGTCTGGCGCGGTAATCACGGCCACTACCGACCATCCCTCGGCTACAAGGAGTTCCAATGCG
>WGNT01000126.1 GCA_016124425.1 Cytophagales bacterium | reverse complement strand
GAATAGACCACTTATCTGAATTTTCAACCATAACGATAAATTTGAAAGAAAAGAAGAAGTTGGGGCCTATAGGGTACATTGGCATGGGACTTTATCAGGCCGTAAAATGGTTATTTGTCAGGAACTAAGGATAGCTACTGACGACCCGCAATATTTGTAGGCCGGTCGCTGTAGGGAATGCATGTGTTGTGTAATTTTCTCTGATTCGATCGGACCTGACTTTTTTGATGGCGAAAAAGCAGTTTATTTTTTTCAATTGAAGAACCTGAAGGAAAATATGGGTTTACTAAGTTGGGGATATTTGAAAATGGAGGTTTTATTCAATCATCAATGGGTATTCCTATTGATATCGGATTTGAAATTGAAAAGGGCAAAGTAAAATACCTAGGAGAAATCTATGTTGATTATAATCAATCTTTTATAGGGTTGAATAATGAAAGTGAAAGAGATATAAGGAAGCTAAATGAGAAATTCCAATCTCGGGAAATAAATTTGGGGAGTCCGGTATATTCGATTGGGGAAATCCTTAATTTGGTAACGGAACCTTTCTTAAAATTCGCTTACAGGTAATAGAAAAGGCCAATTGTGAGGTCTCTTGCTTCAAAAATAAGGAACGGTTAATGCAGCCTGAAATCGGGCATCAGGAAAACCTTAATCGGCGGGATAATCGTCAGCCATGCAAGATGCTCCCGATGCGGATAGGGAAAGGCTCCGCCAATAAACAGGATACGTTGTGACGGCTTAAATCAAGTAGCATCAAATGAAAAACCTCCTTTTTATATTACTCCTGTTTATCGCTGCTTCTTGCAAGAACTCAGGTTAGAACAGAGATCGAGCAACTTCAGGGTCAGTTTAACTACCTCAGCAGTCAGGTAAACTACAGCACGATTAATCTTTCGTTTTACGAACTTCTACCGTATGCAGTCGATGATTTTCAGCGGAAGGGATTTGGCGCGAGATTGCTGAATTCACTCAACAGCGGATGGCAGGGTTTTTTAACCTTTTTAGTTGGGTTAACCGCTTTATGGCCGTTTTTCATTTTGACAGGAGCAGCCATCTATATGTTCAAAAAGGTAAGAAAACGATGGAAAAGGAATAACGTCTAACTTTACCTTCAGTGCGTCGTATAGTCCGATAGTTGGCTAGTACGTTTGCAAATCCTGTAAACATTTTCTTCAAGTCAAATATATTCCGGCAAAACTTATTAACCGTGTCTCTGTGGGTGGTACATCGCGATGAACCTGATTGTGTCAGATTGATACAACAGTTGTATCATAATCGAACGGGTTTTGAGGATCACTTTTATAAGTTTCTAATTAGTAGGTGGTTATCTTTGGGCCTAACCTTGCCCCATAAATCGAGGAGGTAGTTCCTTCACCTCGTTGGCCTTTTTACAAAACCCCACATCCCGTCATGATAAGGAACAATTTAAAACTCGTTACTCGAATACTCCTCAATAACAAACTTTTTTCAGTAGTCAATATACTGAGTCTCTCACTAAGTATGGCGGTGGGTGTTATTCTTTTTACGTTCGTAAAAGCAAATCACGATACCGATCATTTTCACCCAAAACTAAACCAACTGGCGCGTATACTTACCCAGGAAGTAGTTGGCGGGGCAGAAACAAAATGGGCAACAGCTCCTATGCCATTGGCCCCTCTACTGGAAAGTGTCTCCTTTGTCGAAGAAACGGTAAAAGTACGTCTGTCAGGAAAACACAACCTACAAACCGACGGGGGTGACGTGCCCATTGATATAAAATTTTCTGAACCTTCTTTTTTTACTGTTTTTGGCTTTAAGTTGTTGTCAGGTAGTGCTCAAAGCCTTACCAATACTCCTAACGCGCTTTTTCTAACGGAAAAAACCGCGGAAAAGATATTCGGGAACGCCAATCCTATTGGACAAACTGTTCGCTTTGAAAATTTAGGCTCCTATACCGTTGAGGGTATTATCCAAGACCCGCCATTGGAAACCCATCTTCCTATCGAGGCAATGGGTTCTATCCATGCTGCTGAAATGCTTGAAAAAAAAGGAGCAATTGCCACGATCTCGCAAGACTGGGGGGAGTTCAAGGGGGCAGCGATTTATGTAAGGGTAAACTCCGAGGATTACTTAAAGCAGCTCGGTACAACACTCCATCATTTTAGCCGGAAATTGGATGGACGTACGCTTCAGTTTTTAGTTCAACCCATAGAAGCTATTACCCCTCGAAACAATGACATTAAAAATGACCACGATGCGGGTACCGATTGGTCGGGTGTAAAAACACAGCTTTTTTTGATTCTAGCCGTAACCCTATTATCCGCTTTCAACTATATTAGTTTGACATTGGCACGTGCCTTCTCCCGAGCGAAGGAGGTAGGTGTTCGCAAAACGATAGGAGCGACAAGAAGGCAAATCATCGGTCAGTTTTTAGTAGAGTCGACTCTGGTTTCCCTAGTTGCTTTGATGTTTACATTGCCATGTATTGAAATTTTAGCGCACTATATACCTGATATGGAAGTGGCGTTTTCTTATGATACCCCTTTAATAGTCGCATTGTTGGCCTATGCCGTCATCACCGGGGTAGTTGCTGGGGCATTTCCGTCTTGGCTATTGTCAGCGTTTCAGCCCATACAGATTTTGCGTAAGATGAAGCATATAAAGCTGTTCCAGGGTGTTGCTGTTTACAAAACCTTGATTGTCGTCCAATTTTCACTGACCATCACACTAATGATATTGGTTGTGCTATTAGCCGACTATGAAATAAAAAATCACGCAATCATTCGCTCAACCATACCACCCAATGTACTAACTCTTGATTTGAAAGGGGAAAAATATGACAACTTGCAAAATGATATAAATCAGTTAAGTCAAGTAGAAACGACCTTAGCGACCAACTGGTATTATGAAGCGGTGAAAAAGGGCACCTGTTCGGTAACATCAAATGACAAGGTCCTTGAGATTAACTATGTAAGTATAGACCCCAAAATGATTGAAACAGAGGGTATCCGTTTACGTTCCGGTCAAAGTTTTCCGCAGGAAATGCCCCAGAACAGCGAACAGTTTGTATTGGTGAATGAAGCTGCAGCAAAGTTATTAGAGTCTGAGTCGGAGACTTTAGTGGGGCAAAATTTACAGTTGGACTCTTCCTATGTACAAGTCATTGGCGTTATGCCCAATGAGATTATTGGTCAAACAATTCCTTTGTTATATCGGCATTTGCCAGAGGAAATAACCACCTTGACCATAAAAATAAAGCCGAATACAGAACTGGAAGCGACGAAGGCCATTCAGGCCGTATGGAGCAACAATTTCCCTGAAAAAACAGCAAATCTTCAAAACGTACGAGACGGTTACTCAAGCAGTGGAGAAAGAATACGTTTTTTCGGATTTTTTGCCCTTATAGTTATGATTATAGCTGGGTTAGGCATTTTAGGTATAGCAAGTTATTCCGTAGAAACACGCACGAAAGAACTGGGTATAAGAAAAGTATTGGGCGCAAGCAAGATTAATTTGGTGTGGACAATTACCGGAAATTTCGGAATCCTTATTCTAATTGCCGGTCTTATCGGTGTTCCGGCTGGCATGTTTGCCGGTGATTTAATCCGGCAGGATTTAGGCAGCAGCCTAATTGATTTGAGTTTTATAAATGTAAGCTTGGGGGTTGGTTTGGTTGCGCTAATAGGGTTGCTGACCGTTTTATCGCAAACCATGCGTGCCGGTCAAATTGAGCCGGTGAAGGTTTTAAAAATTGAGTAAAAAGGGAGTCCGTCATTTGTGTATTATCCTTATGGTGGAGCAATGTATAATGCCTGAAACTGAAAAGTGCCACTTCCTAGCTGCCTACATTAATTTGAAGTAAAAATTTTTAAGGATATTTTTTTCGTCAAATGAATATCCTACAATAGGGAGAAAATTCCCTTTTTTGGCCAGATTAGCAAAAATTGTCAATTAGCTTTGGTAATGCTTTTGAATAATCAAATGGCATTAGATAATTACCATATTTTGCGTTTCAATATTGTGAGCAAGTACCATTTCCATACTCCATTGTTTCTTTGTTTAATTTTTCGCAATATATCAAACATGTGTCGCTAACAGCACTTATTTTATATTGCAGGTTTTGTTTTAAATTTCAAATTTAATCTCGTAATATCGCTTGTAATTCACTGAAAGTTAATTGATTAGAAATCAGCAACCAAACATAGCCGCGGCACGTTACCTTCAAGTGACCACTAAACAACAAAAAACACATGATGAAACTCTTCTATTTTCCTGATAGGGAAAAGGATTATCAAAGTTACATGGTCTATATGCTATCCATTTTTTGGACAGTAGTCATTGGTGGCACTGTATCATTTGGTTTCATCTTCTTTCCTGAAATTTGGCCCAGATGGTTAACATTTCTGGCCATTTCAATATTTATTGCTGTTTTTAATCTAACATTAACCCGCTACAAATACACACATTTGGCAAGTTGGTCACTTACATTAATGATATGGCTGTTGATTACCATTCCCTGTTACACGGCTGGTGGCATTATGGCACCCGGTATTTTATTTCAAGTGAGTGTGATGCTCACCGCTGGATTCTTACTTGGTAGGAGGGGCGGTTTGGCTATAGGATTATTGACTATGGGTACTGACTTTTTACTGGCGTATATGGAAGTTAATGGCTATTTACCTATTTCATCGGTAATACATACGCCCATAACCCGGTGGATTGCTTCCATTATTCCGTTTAGTACCGTTCTTGCCTTACAATTATACGGAACAAACCAATTGCGCGGTAGTTTAATTGCCTTTCAACGGGAAGCTCTAAAACGAGAAGAAGCCGAAGAGCTAAGTGCTCATACGGCAAATGATCTGAATGAACGCGTTAAGGAACTGCGAACACTTTATCGTTTAAGTCGAATTTTGCAGGATGAGAATAACTCAATCCTACATATGGTTCATCAAATAGCTCAAATGCTACCTTCAGGCTGGCAGTATCCCGAAATTGCGGCAGCCCGTGTTTGCATCGCCGGAATTGAATATAGCACCAATAATTTTAAACCGGCTGTAGATAGCCTGCATGTAGAATTAAAAACCAAGCAGGGAACTTCAATACGTATTGAAGTTGTGTACTTGTCCCAAGTTCCCGAGTCAGATAAAGGACCGTTTTTAAAAGAAGAGCGCAATCTTATCAATATGCTTGCAGAGATGATTAAAGTTAGTATAGAGTCGAGACAACACAAGTCCGAACTTGAAGATTATAAACATGCATTAGATGTAGCTTCAATTTTCAGTATTGTATCAGTGGATGGTAATTTTTTATTCGTAAATGACAATTTTTGCAAAACCAGTAAATACACTTCTGAAGAATTATACGGCAAACACCATAGCCTTATCTGGTCGGACCTTTACTCTTCTGAATATTTTGAAGAGCTAAAAGCTGTGATGCAAAACGGAACACCTTTCAGAGGGGAATTCTGCAATAAAGCAAAAGACGGTGTTTTGTATTGGGTGGATGCATCTATTGTGCCATTTTTAGATGAGAGCGGAAGGATTTATCAATACGTTTCTATTAGTTATGATATTACTGAACGTAAAAATGCAGATGATAAGATTAAAGAAAGCGAACGATTGTTAAAGAAAATTACAAGTCAGGTGCCGGGCAATACGTATGTGTTTGAAATTGAAGAAAGTGGACTTTTAAAATTTCTTTATATAAATAAAGGAACTGATATCTTCAATCATGAGTATAATTGTGAAGAAATTATAGAATTTCCTAAGAAATTGAGAGACGTAATGCATGATGATGATCAAGTTAGAGTTAATGAGGCAATGAAGGGAGCATATAAAACCAATTTTCCAATCAGTATTCAGTATAGGATAGTTGTAAATGATCAAATCAGATGGCGATGGATGCAGGCGGTTCCCGAAAAAGATAAAAATGGAAAGGTATTATGGTATGGAGCGACAAGTGACATAACACCGTTAGTCGATTATATCGCTTCAATTGAACAAACTATTTTTGATCTCGGACATGTTATCCGCAGACCCGTTTCCACAATGCTTGGCATGTCGAAACTAGTTATAGATACTAATTTAAACTTAGATGAAATAAAGGAGATATCTGCAAATTTTTATCACTTGTCGAATGAAATGGATAAATTCATTAGAGAACTAAATGAAACGTATCAGAAAAAAAGGCAAGCCACAAAATTCGGTATCGACATTACTCCAATAATTGACAAAAGAAGCTCTTTATTCAATTGATGTTGAAATTCAACAGTAGCTGACATGAAGCCTACTATTGAAAAGTACGTGTGAAAAAGATGCTGTTGGATGCGATATTCATTCCGGGCTTTTTATGGATTAGTGTTTAATTTTTTTGTGTAATTCATGAATCCTTGCATTTGTCTAGTGGCTGTCATAAAATGGAAGCGGTATTGAAAATACCATGATTAACGTATTTTCTTTGTCAACTGAAAAATTTATCTTTTGAAGCAGCGTTTTTTCGGGCGAGTTTAGTCAGTCAGGGCAATAATGGAGTGAGGAAAAAGGGAAAATTATTTGAAGTCGAGAGTAAACGAGAGCTAGTATCCACTAGACGTCCATCCTCTGCATGCGCTTCTGCCGATCGCCTAGCGAAACGTGCCCCGAGTTACTTTGCAAAGATTTGAACACGCTCTCAAAGATGGAAGAGGGTTACAACCAGTAACATAGTAGATCGGCGCCGCGCGAACAGGCAAAGAACGGGAATTGTACCTCAAATGCAGGCCTTCCAAAGCTACCATTTTGATGCCGTTTTCAAATCACCTTTTGCTGCACGGAGTACAAATACCCATGTTGCAGGCGAAAAGATGATTGTTTTTGGTGTTATCCGGAAACCAACAAGAAGAGTCTCCCGCGGAATATCGACTTTCTCACTCCGTGCAGATCCTCCGGGAGTTCTCCTGCAAAGCGAGATAACTTATGGAGGGTAGGTGTAACTCTCCATTCTCACCCAATTACCATTCAGCTATGCAAATTAAACAGGAAGCCTGAAATTTTCGTAACTTTACCTTATGGACGCAAAAATAAATCTTTCTTTCTCTCAGATCCTTGAACTGGTCAAGAATTTGCCTGGTGAACAGAAAATCAAAATTTCCCGTGAACTTGAGAAAGAAACAATTGGATCCAAGTTGACCGAACTGCTTTCCACGTTTCGAACGGACGAAATCTCCCTGGACGAAATAACAGCAGAAGTTGAGCAAGTGAGACAAGACCTACATGACAAGCGAACATCGAACTAGGTCATTTTCGATACCAACATTTGGATAAGTTACCTCATTGGCCGCTAACTCGGTGGTTTAACGGAACTACTCTCTAGTCACAAGATTGAACTCGTACTTTCAGAACAACTCCGAACTGAGTTACTTGAGGAGACTGCAAGAGAGGAATTCCGGAAATATTTTAAAAAGGATCGGGTAGACGAACTCATGAAGCTTATGAACTTTTTAGGAACTGATTATAAGGTGGTCGAGTATCCGAACATTTGCCGAGATGCGAAAGATAACTTCTTACTTGGTTTGATTAAAGCTTCTCAAGCAAACTTCTTGGTAACAGGAGATCAAGACTAGCTGGAACTGAACCCATTTGAAGGCACTGAAATTATCGAACCAAACCAATTGCTTTCAAGAATAGCCGACAGGTAACAATCAGTATGAAATCATGGTGGATTCGGCAGCGATATTTTCAGGATCTTTTGCTGTTTTGATGAGGCTGATTTGGGGATGCTCTTAAATGGTTTTCAGGAAAAGAGCCAAAAGACACCGAAGATAGAAATAGAAAAGGCGTAAAGTCTAGAAGCAGCATATTTTACAGAAAACTAAAAGTATAGATAAAAATTCCATTAGGAAGAAAAGATTATCTTAGCTTTCCAAAGTTTTGTAATCGTGAAGTATTCTATGGCTATCAATAATCAACACACGCATAATTTGCAGCAATTCAAATTGATTCCGGTATTTTTTTTAGTTATTCTTTTGACAGAAGGTGAAATTTTTTCCCAACAAATAGACTCGGACTTTCAGACCAAAAATTGGAAGGCAAACTGGATTTCAGTTGCTAACAGTAGTCCCAAGGAGTATGGGGTTTATATCTTTAGGAAGAGGGTAGAGCTAAATTCGAAACCCCAGCATTTCATTGTCCATGTCACTGCGAATAATAAATAGAGGCTTTATGTTAATGGTAATTTTATCGGCATAGGACCCATTCGGAACGATATTGAACACTGGTTTTATGACACGTACGATTTGGCTGAGTATCTCCAGGAAGGTGAAAACGTCTTTTCTGCAAAAGTTTGGAATGAGGGTTCGGAAAGGGCTGAGGCGCAGATTTCGCTGCGGACAGGTTTTATCATGGACGGAGAGGGAGCAGCTGCGATTGTCGCAACCGGCGACACTTGGAAAGCCGCTCAGGATACATCCTATGCTCCACTTGCCGTACAGGTTTATGGCTATTATGCGTCAGGTCCCGGAGAGCAAATTGAGATGGTAAAATCCATAAAAGACTGGCAGGAAACTGATTATGATGATACCGACTGGGAAAATGCAGTACCTATCTTTGCGGGTGTTCCAAAGACCAAAGTTGGTCCCTATGGAGCACCGAACGGTTGGATGCTGACCCCTTCTACAGTGCCGACACTTGAGTTCAGCCCTGAAAAGAAAATGGAGATCAAAAAGGCGGCCGGGATTAATAATCCCGAAGGCCCATTTGGTGTGGAGCCTATCCAAATTTCTCCCAATAGCAAAGCAAGCATCTTGTTAGATCAACAGTACCTGACAAACGCCTATCCTACATTCCATTTTAGCAAGGGGAATAAAGCTTCCCTAAAGATCACCTATGCGGAAGCACTCTATGGCGAAGGCCGTTCTAAAGGAAATAGAAACGAAGTGGAAGGCAAGCGGATTGTTGGGCGGTATGACCTGATCGTATCCGACGGATCACTTTCACAAGCATTCACTCCGCTGAACTACCGGACGTATCGGTATATTCAATTAGATATTGAGACAAAGGATGAGGGATTGGTTCTGGAAGGCATGAATGCCACATTCACGTGATACCCTTTTGAACTCCGGTCTGAATTTGGTTTGGAAGATGGGGAATTACAGCAAATTCTGGAAATCGGTTGGAGGACAGCCCGCCTTTGCGCTGTAGATTCATATTTGGATTGTCCCTACTACGAACAGTTGCAGTACATAGGCGACACCCGCATACAGGGACTCGTTTCGTACTTTAATTCCGGGGACGATCGTCTGATCAAAAACACACTCAACCAAATCCATTATTCGCAGCAACCTGAGGGAATGACTTTCAGTAGATATCCTTCAGCAAGTCCACAATATATACCTCCATTTTCCCTATGGTATATTGGGATGCTACATGATTATATGATGTACGGGTCAGATATGGAGTTCGTCCGTCAAAAGCTAAACTCGTCCAGATCGGTTATTCAGTATTTCCAAGGGGTGCAGGATGTGGATGGTTCATTGAAAACACTCCCGTTCTGGTCTTTTGTCGATTGGGCGGAAGGTCCGGATTGGCGCAGTGGGACACCTCCCATGGGTGAAGATGGGAATTCGGCAATCCTAGATCTTCAATTTCTTTTGGGATTGCAATATGCGGCTGATTTGGAAATAAACCTTGGTGTGCCCGCATTGGGACATCTTTATTTGGAAGAAGCCGAGAATATGAAAAACACCATCCGCAGTAAATATTGGAACGCCAATTTGGAGCTTTTTGCTGACCGGTCAGAAAAGGACCGCTTTTCCCAACATACAAACGCGCTGGCCATACTTTCAGGTTTGATCCAAGGGGAGGAGGCAAAGAGATTGGGTAAGAAAATTTTTGAAAAGGAAAATATGGTCGAAGCTACCATTTATTTCAAATACTATATCCACCAGGCATTGGTGCAGGCGGGAAGGGGGAATGATTATCTCTCTTTTCTGGATATCTGGAGAAATGCAATCGATCAGGGATTGACCACTTGGGCGGAGATCTCAGATCTGGATCAAACCCGGTCTGATAGCCACGCTTGGGGTTCCAGTCCCAATATCGAGTTTTACAGAACTATTTTAGGCATAGACAGCGCCGGCCCCGGTTTTAGTAAGGTTAAAATCGAACCGCATCTGCGAGAAATAAAGGAAATAACAGGGAAGATCCCCCACCCGAAAGGTGCCATTGAAGTCGACTACCGGCTAAATTCAAATTCTACCGCGTCAATTCATCTTCCGCAGGGTATTTCGGGAGAATTTATATACCAGAATAAAAAATATCCGCTAGGCCCAGGGGCTAACAATTTTCAACTGGAGTAAAACGCCAGGGATCGTTGTAATTGGCTATCAAAAAGGCTATAGCTAGGTGTTAACTTGTTTTTCAGAAATACGTAAATTAAAAGGTCATTTTAACCTGCCAAAAATAATATGTTATGATAAAAATAGGTATTATCGGTTGCGGAAGTATTGCCGAATTTGGACATATACCCGCCATACAGCAAGTGCCCGGTTTGCAGCTTTACGCGCTATACGACCGCGATTTTTCCAGGGCCATGCACCTTCAGCACACCTTTCAGGTCCCTCACGCATATCCTACAGAAGAGGCGTTTTTTTCCTCGGCAATTGATGCGGTTGTTATCTGTACCCCCGCGCCTGTCCACTTTGCGAATGTCATGGACGCGGCCAAGTACCACAAGCATGTGCTATGCGAAAAGCCCCTTGGCATGAACGAAGAGGAAATACTGGAAATGAAAAAGGTCATGCATGCCGCTGGACTGATGCTGTTCACTGGATTCAATTACCGGTTTAGCCAATGTGCCAAGGATATACATCGGCTTGTCAGGGAAAAGGCCATCGGTGAGGTAAGGCTGCTACGGCTGATTTACAACTGGCACCTTCATGGGAAGTACCAATGGAATGCTGACGGAGAACGGGTAGACACGCTGCTGCGCGTGGGAAGGATGGAAGAGGGAGGTCCCATGGTAGACTGTGGTGTGCACCAAATTGATCTGGCGAGGTGGTGGTTGGGGTCCGAAGTGGCTTCGCAGCATGGGGTTGGGGTCTGGCTGGATGACTATGAAGCACCGGACCACATGTACCTGCACATGGACCATGAATGCGGGGCGCATACGATGGTGGAGATGAGTTTTTCCTATAATACCACATCCAAAGAGCCCCGTACGCATTTTCTTTATGAGCTAATAGGTACAGACGGCGTGATTAGGTACAACAGAGAGGAGCATTCTTTCGAACTTAGAAATTCTCATGGCACTCAGTACTTTCCATGGCATCCCGAAAAAAGCTTTACCGGGATGTATTTAGAGTTGGTAAGTGCCCTTCAAAATCAGACCCCGGGGAATATGCCCACGGCGGATGATGGGATCAAAGCTACGAAGATCGCCAAGGCGGCCACGGATCAGGCTATCCGAGAACGAGGCATGCTTAGCAAGGGCTGTCCTTCTTCAAAAACAAGGGCAGATCAGCTAAAGCTTTATCCTGGAGAAGTTCCTATGGATTTTATGGATTAGCCCGGGTGTCGAATCCGGTTGAGAGATAAAACCTGCCGGACGCACGTAGCAATCAACTCAGACCGAATTATGTATATTGAACACATATAGCTAAATCGTTACCAAGTAGTGTCGCAATTTTGGATTTTCTCTCGTCATGCTAGCATGAAGACCTTAAAAATTTCCGTACTACTAATTGTCCTAGTAGCTGCCTTTTCCTGTGACGATGATGTTGAAACTGACACATCGGGGAATGCTGAGGTGGTCATTTCTGTGGCGTCGAGGGGTGTATATCAGTTTCTGATCATATTCAATGGCACCCTCTATTATCCCGAAAACCTTCCTGAGGAATTCAAGGTGGTATCTCAGGAACCTATACTTGTCCACATTCGGTTTCAACGGCAGGATTATCAAGAAGCCATTTTTGAGCCAGCACCAAATGATGTTCCTGTCTTTCTGAAAACACTGCCTGTGATCCGCTTGATCTCCATTGAAAAAATCTAAGATCGCTGATCCACCTTCCCTAGAAAGATTAGTGAAAGTAATAAAAAAGACCTGGAAGCTGATCATGAACGCTTCCAGGTTTTTTTTTTAACCTAAACACCGCTACCAGCCCGGCGTGAAATTCAACCCAAACACGCCGCCTGCCCATTGCCGTTGCCAAGGCACGGCATAGAAGGCCTCGACAATGACATAGCCTAGCAGATTGGCCCTTACGGAAGCACCGGCACTTGCCACCGGCCTCCTTGCCAAAGCCGTTTCCGCAGATAGACCCGTCGGTGGATTCACCAATCCGCGATTATCCCAAGCCATACCTGTATCTACAAAGAGGGAAGCTTCTGTGGGGAGAATCCGCGATGGGAACAGCGACAACCGTTCCGGACCTGATAGCGGATACCTTACTTCAAAATTTCCCACGATCATTTTATTTCCCGTCAGTTGGTTAAGGTCAAACCCACTTACGTTGTTTATATTATTGCGGATAAATGAGTTTCCGGTAAACCCCCTTACCAACGTTGGCTGTCCTAGGAATAGTGGGGGCAATAGGCCTCTTTGTGCATCCTGCCCATATCGGCCGTAATGGTACAGCCTACTTGCGATGGTGACTGGAGCGATGCGGATATACCTTCTATAATCGGCCAGTACGGAGTAGAAGTTTGTGGCGCCAAAATACCTTTCCACATCAAATCGAAATCGTGTACCCTTCAAAGGTCCTACTGTTCCGAAACTGGTATTGTCGCCTACATAGGCGATATTTACCTGCCCCACATTGAATCCTTCAGGAGAGGGTTCCCTTGTTCTTCGCTCACCTATAAGCATTCCTCGCAGGTAGTAGTTATTGTTTCTGTCCACCCGGAAGTGGTAATGGGTCAACGAAAGGCCTCCCTCAAAGCGTAAGGACCTTGATAACGGGTAGATGCCAAATCCGCCGAATCGGGTTTCAAAGGTCCTAATTAAATCCACGGCATTATTAAGCACCTGAATGGGGCGCCCTTCAACCGAAATCGTATCCATAAACAGTCTACTTGAAGCAGCTTGGTAGGGTACATGGGATATCCCTCCACCCCAGTTGATGGGGTGTTTCCGGTTGACGTAAGCGCCCTGGAAGCCTATATCGAAAATTTCTCCGTTCAACGATAAAGCAGAAAAAACCTGATGGTTCCCCAGCATATCGCTAAACATCGCATTTACACCCCCAGCCAGTCCGGTGGCGAAGGAACCTCCTACTATATTTATTCCTCCCGTATTTCCGATATAATCCAATCGAAATTTGGCTTTAAATTGTTCGCTAGCTACGTCTTCCTCCTTAACGTCAAAGCGGTCGTCGAATGATTCCAGCCTGTCGCTTTTCCGTGCGATTGGAATGCTGTTCGCCGGAGGGAGAGTACCTGCTAGTCTGTTTACCGATTTTTTGTCTGATTTTTTATAGATGGTATAAAAATCAGCAGGGTCTGCCCTATAGATGCTATAGGATCCGTTTTTATAGAGGGAATAGGCGATAAGGCCGTTATCCCTAGCTACGGTAAGCGCTGGAGACCAATTGGTTATGCCGGAGATGCCGGTGAAGTAGCTTGTAAGCCGGAACATTTCGTCCCTGACGATGCTGTATTCATAAAGGTCTCTAAATCCGTCTGCATTGGACAGGAAATAAATCACGTTTCCATTCACACTAAACTGCGGATTCATATTATCGGCGCCCGGAAAGATATCCAAAACGGTGACTTCACGGGAGTGTACATCCATCATGCAAATGTTGAACCCACGGTTGTTGAATGCATTTCGGTCAGAGGGTGTGTTTCGGTCAGATACAAAGGCAATCCAATTTCCATCAGGAGACCATGTCGCTTGGATATCCGAATAGGAATCATCGGTCAGTTGACTGAGATTCTTACGGTAGAAATCATACAGGTAAAGGTCTGACTGTCCGTCTTTCAATCCAGTCATCACCATATACCTTCCGTCCGGTGACCAGGAGATATAATTAAAGGCTTCTAAGTCAGCCATGGCAAGTACCTGTAACGTTTCTCCGGTATACACGTCTACGATTACAATCTGGTTTCTACCCTTGCTGTAGACCGTGTAGGCAAAGCGTTTGCTGTCAGGCGAAAAGGTACCTACTGATTCGATGAAATTGAAGTCATCCACATGCATGGATTCCAGATGAGAGGTGAGTTTACGGACAATCCTACCGGTTTTTACCTCTACTAGAAAGATGTTTACTTCAAAGAGTGCCTTTTCGGAAATAAATGCCATATACTTTGCATCCGGGCTATACACGGGGGACAGGTTTATGTTGCCCGCATTCTCCGGATGGAACCACCTTACCCCAGTGATTTCGGTAGTGTCCTGAGCGAAAGGTTCATAGTAGGATTTTAGTTGATTTGCCCATCTTTCTGAAAACTGTGCCTCAGTAAGTCCGAGAACTTTTTCTAACCCCCGTTCATAGCCCAATGCGGCACTGTTGAGAAAAAGGGGGCGGATGATTTCTTCTCCCCAAATGCCCGTGACGTAGGCCCAGAAGGCATGGCCAAAGCGATAGGGGAAAAACGCAAAGTTGTTCGTCATGTCTCGCAGTGTCGGAAACCTGTCATGGGCAATGGCATCTCTCATCCACATTGCCGAATGGGGATGTTCCCTGCCCAACGACATGTATTCGGCCATTCCTTCCACAAACCACAAGGGAATGTTTCTCATGGCTGAGGCCCCAAGCGTATCTACTGAATTTAGCATATTGAACTGCATCGCATGGACCATTTCATGCCCGACGACGTGGCCTGTCTGTGCGCGGGTATGATTGAAGGGCATCACTACACGGTTTTTAAATGCCTCCGCAAAGCCGCCTACACCAACGGTGATTTCCCCAGGCGTTGTGTTGGTCTGTTGAAAGTCAGCGTGATGGTTGTAGAAAATGATTGGATTCCTGATGGCAAAAGAATCTTTAAGCACCTCTAGGTGCTTCCGGTACCACCATTCATGCCATTTGGCCAGCATTTTGGCGGTAGAATCACGCTCCAGATAATGGTAAATGTCAAAGTTGGGCGATTGAATTAGCTTGGCTTCATTGCTTTTATATCTTGGTTTGTTTCTGCCGAAGTACTGCGCATAGCCGTCAATGGCCACAAAGAAAAGCAACAAGCCGCAGAGGATATACTTCCTTTTGATCCTCCCAGTAAATACAAAGGTAGACACACGGATATCCATAGGTATAGTATTCGACGTAAAGTTCTTAAATACGGGAGATTAATAGAGAGAAACAGGGTTTCCCGGCTGATAAGGGAAACCCTGTGCAACATATCGATAAAGAGGAATTTATTGCCCACCTTCGGGGGAGGCGCTTATGAAATAAGGCGTCTTTCCGTCACTGATGATGATTTTGGTGGACGGGGAAGTAGCCAAATCAGATAAGGTTTCCAAGCTTCGCAGTTCGATGATTTCTTTGGTCAATCCCTCAGCGATAATTTTTTGTGCATCGCGTTTTCCTTCGGCTTCTATACGCCTCCTTTTGGCTTCCATCTCCTCCCTTTGAAGGACAAACTCCATCCGTTGTGCTTCTTGGTCTGCGGTAAGCTTATCTTCAATAGCCCTACTTAATCCCGCGGGCATCCGTATACTTTTCATGAGAACGGATTCGATCACAAATCCCCGGTCTTCTAGTACCTCTACCATCCTTTCCTGAATGGCTTGTTCTATGGTCGCGCGCTTAGCAGTATGCATGTCTTGGGCAATAAACCGGGCCGAAATATCCGCTGCTGCGGATCTAAAAACGGGTAAGATCATGTCCTCCTCATAGTTTACGCCTACTTCTGTAATTATTTTGGGAAGCGCTGCATCATCGATGCGGTACAGGATGGAAATTTCAGATTGTATGGTCAAGCCCTCCCTGCTAGGCAGGTTTAAAAATACCTCCAGGTTATTTGTTCTGATCGGTGCCTTAATAAACTTCGCAAAAACAGGATTATAAAAGTACATTCCCGGCCCGTATGTATGTTCGGAGAGTCTGCCGAACTTACGTTTTACACCTACTTCTCCCTGTCTCACCACTCCCGGTGCACAGGAAGCCATCACCACCATTATGGCAGTGGCAGTCAAAAGCAACCTTGTTTTCATAGTTAACATTTTATAGTTGGTTTAATATATCTAAATGGAACAATGTATGACCCGCCAGAGTAGGCATGGTTTCAAAATACAATATAGACGATATCAGTATAAAATGTTACATAGGTGCTTATATTGAAGTATAAGGGTTGTTAATTTTGAAGATATAGAATTTAATTCTGTAATTTCTACGTTCTTTTTTTGGAGAAGGTTACCTAAAACTCTCCGAAAGCGCATTTTTTTTCAACTTTTTCACATGGATTCGATAAGCCCAATAGGCACAATGTAAAGAAC